>NZ_FRCS01000007.1:0-300000 GCF_900143005.1 Cryptosporangium aurantiacum | reverse complement strand
CTGGAGTTGCTGCGGGAGGACAACCAGTACTTCGCCGAGCTGACCGCAGGCGAGGAGCGTCCGGACAGCGACCGGCTCGACCAGCTGACGCAGACGTTCACCGAACTCGCTGCGCTCGATCAGTCGCTCGACGAGCTCACCGAACGCGCGGCCCGGCAGACCGAGCGGGTCGCCGATCTGGATCAGGCACACCGGACCGCACTCGAGTTCGCGCACCGGACCGCCGAGGCCGCACGTCAGCAGGGCGAAGCGCTCAGCCTCGCGTGGCTACGCGCCCGGATGCTGACCACGCACTCCGGCGAACTGTCCGATCACGCCGCGCAGGACCGCGCCCGGCGCAGCCTGATCGACGCGTTCCGGAACGCGGTCAAGAGCAGGCGGCTCGGCTCCGAGGCTCGCGCCGCGATGGCCGCGGTCGACCGGGCCCAGGCGTCGTTCGAACGGACCTCCCGCGCGGCCGAGGCCGCGAAGAAGGCCGCCGAGCGGTTCGGGCCCGCGTTGGACGCGGCCCGGAGCGTCCAGAATGAACTGACCCGCGAACGTGACGACGCTGCCGCCCGGGTCGACGAGCTGCGCGCGCTGCACGACCGGCAGCAGCGCGAGCTACCCGGCGGCACGGACACCGACCGGCGCCCCACGGGCACGACCGAGCCCACCGATCCGCTCGCCCCGCTGCGTGACCCGGTGCTGCAGGCGGAGTTGGAGCAGCAGTCCGAGGAGTACTTCCAGGACCTCACGCGCCGGGTCGACAAGCTGCGCCCGTGGCTCCGGGGCGTCGCGGCGCTCGGCAGGCGCAAGGCCGCGATCGACGCTGCCGAGGCCCAGGCCGTCCTCTACTCCCGCTGGGCCGACGAGTCGGACGAACTGGCCGCGCTCGCCTCCGACGCCGGGACGGCGGCGAGCTTCCGCGTCGAGGCGGCGCGCCTCCGCGACCTCGCCGCGCAAGCCGCAGCGCAGACCGCGGACGCCCCCACGATCCGGCAGAAGTACCGGGACGCCGAGCAGCGGCTGCTGGCGATCGGCCCGCACTTCGATCCGACCGATCCGGTCCAGGCAGGCGCGCCGACGAACTGGGAGGAGCAGAACGCCGACGTCGGCGACCTCGCCGGCCCGGACGACCCGACCGTCCAGCGTTCGCCAGCCCCCGGCGCGGCCGGGCGGAAGCCCGCCGACCAGCTCCGTACCTTCGGACGCGAGGGGTACCGCCGGCCGCTGAAGGCTCACCAGCTCCTGCTGGAGTCCGCGCTGGTCCGGGTGTTCGGCGGCTTCCCGGTCCATCCGCGCGTCGACGTCGGCGACTGGTTCGCGCGGCTCAACGCGTTCGGCGCCGACAAGGACGGTGGCCGCCGGATCAACTGCATCGACGCCACCCGGTCGTTCATCGACACCTGGTACGGCCGTCCGCGCGTCGCCGCGCCGATCGCCCGCAGCGCGTACCGCGACAACGACCCGAACCGGCTGATCCGCGCCGACCGGACCGGCGACACCCGGGCGACCGACGAGGAGTGGACCGGCGGCCGCTACCAGGAGGTCGTGCCCGCCCAGGAGCACCTGGACGAGGACGCCGCGGAAGAGGCCGCCCGGAAGGGCTTCGACCGGATCGCCGCGGCGCTGCTGCAGGCCGGTCCGGGCTCCTCAGCGATGGTCGCGGTCGGCTGGCGGGACGGCGGAGGACACCAGTTCGCCGCCGTGAACCAGGACGGCGTCATCTGGTGGCTCGACCCACAGACCGGGAAGCGCGACACCGCGCCGTTCCACGACCCCGAGCGCGTCACGTTGATGGACGTGCTGGTTCTCGACGCGGACGCGCGCGCGGTCACCGCGGACGGGCTGCCGCGCTCCCCGCGGAGCGGTGCGCACACGACCGACCAAGCCCGCCCGACGGGCGCGAACACACCCACCGGCCCGGTGGACCCGTCGGAGCGCATCCGCCGCCTCCACACCAGAGCGACGACGTCCCGGAACCCGCTGACTCGCGCGCTCGCCGCCCGCGAGCTGGACGGACAGCTGCACGGACTCGGCCTGGTCGCACCGCGCATCGACCCGGTCACCGGCGACCCGATCGGCGGCTCCCCGAACTTCGACACGGCCGTCCGCGCGCTCGACCCGGACGTCCGGGCCCTGGTCGAAGGCTGGAAGGCCGACCGGGACGCGCACCGGGACGCCGAGCTGGGAGCGCGTGCCAGGGCGACCCGGGTGGCGCTGCTCGACCAGGAGGAGCTCGGGCTGACGCGCGCCCGATCGGAACTGGCCGACCGGCGTCAGGACCTGGACCGGCGGCTGGCGGCAGTCGAGTCAGGACAGCCCGATCCGGGGCCGTCGGCAGCGCCCGCACCGGCGGCGGCAGCGCCGCCGGAATTCAGCATGGACGGTCCGGTGCGCCGGATGGCTGCGCCCCGGCTGGTGGCCGACGACTCCCGCGAGATCCTCCGGTCGCTTCCCGGGCCGACGACCGCGTTCTCGTCGGCGCACCTGCAGCCCGACGGGCTGGTGCGGCTCACCGGCGACACCGGTCGGCTGCGGGTGCGCGTGGTCGTGACCGACTCGTCCGAGCTGGTCCGGGTGACGACCGGCGCGGACGGCCTCGTGACGCTCACCGTCTCGGAGCGAGCCGGACGCCGCGCCCTGGAGCAGGCGCTGCCGTTCGCGATCGACCAGGCGTGGGCCGCGACCGTCGACGGAGCGCCGACCGGCGCCGACGTGTTCGGGCCCGGCCCGGTGTCCGGTCCGATCGACCCGTCCCGGGTGTCCGCCCGCGACTACGCGCGCCTGCTGGGCATCACCCGGACGCTGGACGCCCTCGACCAGGCCGCGCACCGGCCGGTGGCCCGCGCACGCCTGCTCGCACGGGCACGGTCGGAGATCGCCGCGGCGGGTCTGGCGGCGCCCGCGGACTCGGGACGCGCGTCGCTCACCGCCGACCTCGACACGAACAGCGAGGGGTGGCCCCAGCGGCGGGCTCTGTTGCCCCCGGACCTGGCCGGACGGATCGCCGCACTCGACCCGGCCCCGGCGGTGGGGCTGGCCGCGTCGGTCACCGGTCGTGCTCCGCTGACCGGGGACGTCGGCCGGGTCCAGCAGGAGGAAGCCGCGACGTGGGCGGCGTCCGCGGCAGCGGCGGGGACGGCCGACCCGGTCCTGCGGACGCTGCGGGCCGAGCTGGAAGCCGAGCGCGCCGCGGTGCGCGCCCGGGAACAGCGGCTCACCGCCGCACGGTCGCCCGGCACCCCGGGCAGCGCGAACACCTCGGGTAATGCGAACACGCCGGGCGGCCCGGGAACGCCCGCCAACCTCGGCGGGCCCGGCGGCCCAAACACCCCCGGCGGCCCAAACACCCCCAGCGGGCCTGGCGCGCCGGGCACCCCTGGCAGCCCGAGCAACCCCGGTGGGCCTGGTGGCCCTGGCGGGTTGACGCCCGGTGGGCCTGCGGGTGGTGGGGATCCTGACGGGCCGCTCTTCGGGGCCGACCCGGTGCAGAACCTCCGGCGCGCCACTTGGATCGCCGAGGTCGCCGGTGTCCACCGGATCGAGGCGGTCCCGAACCGGCCGGGCCTGTTCGCCGTCTGGCCGACCGCGACCGGGCCGGCGTTCCCGCTTGCGCTCGGCGTCGACGCGAGCCTGGCGCCGGGCACCGCCCGCGCCGCGTCCGCGATTCCGGGTGCCCCGGCCGGTGCCCTCGCGGTCGCCGTGCCGCCGACCGGGCGCCGGGTGGACGTCCAGATCGAACTTGCGGCCCAGATCGCCGCCCACCTCGCCGCGCTCCGGCCCGGCGTCGGGCGGGTCGACCTGCTGACCGACGGCCCGGCGTTCGCGCAGCTGCAGGCCGGCCGGGTGCCTCCGTTCTCCCCTGCCGACCACGCGGCGCTCGCGCGGGTGCGCGGCCGGGCCCGCGAGGTCGCGGACGCGCTGCCACTGATGCGCGGCGCGGCACGTGCCCGGTTCCGCCAGTCGCTGATCGACGCGCGGCTGCTCCCGCCCGACACGACCGCCGCGGACGCCCGACCGGCCCGCGGAGCGGATTCCCGGCCCGCTCAGGAGGCCGCCGCCGCCCGCCGCCTGGCCGCCGCGGTCCGCGCCGGCCTGCTGACGACCGACGTCGCCGATGCCGCCGCGGCGGTGAGCGGCGCGCAGACGACCGTCGCGAGCACCCGGGCCGAACAGGCCGTGGTCCGGGCCGTGGCGCTGCTCGGCGGCGAGGCTACGCCGCGCGGCGGTGGCCTGGTCGACGTCGTTCCGGACGGTGCACCGTCGGCGACCGTCCGGGTCGTCGTCGGTGAGCCGGGCGGCCGCCCCGCGGTCGTCAGCGTGGAGTCCGGCACCCTGGTGGTCACGGTCGCCAGGGACGCCGATCCCGGCGCCGCCGCGATCGACACCGCCCGCGCGATCGCCGGCGCGCTGGCCACCGCACTGGCGACCGCGGCACCCGCCAACGCCCTGGGCAGCGCGGCCCCACCAGGAAACGTCTTCGGCCGCCACCCGCTGCCGCCCGGCGCCCGGGCAGCCGACCGGTCGGTCACCGACCACCAGGACCGCGCGGAGCTGGCCGAACTCGCCGAGACCGCCCGCACGGCCCGCGGGTTCGCCCGGCAGGCGGCCCGGCACCGCCTGGCCGCGCGCGCGGCCGAACTCGGCTTGCGGGCCGGGGCCCGGGACGCGGCGGCCCGCCGCGCACTACTGACCCCGGCCTCGGGCGCCGACCCCACGAGCACGAGCGGCGCCCTGGCCCCGGCCACGACCCCGAGGACCCCGCCCCCGGACCTCTCCGCCGCGCTCGCCGACCTGGTCGACGACCGCCGTCCCCGCCCGGATCCGGACGCCGTCCTGCGCTCGCTCACCGCGGACGCCGATCGCACCACCGGCGACCTGCCCGGCCTCGCCGCAATCGTCGGGGTGACCAGCGCCCGGATCGACCCCGCCAACCCCGACACCCTCGTCCTGACCCCGCACACCGGCGCGCCGCTGACGATCCGGCTGTCCGCGGGCCCGGTGCCCAGCGGCGTCGTCGGTCTGGCCGACGCGGCGAGCGGCACGATCGTTCTCGACGACCGGGCGCAGCCGACCGACGCCGCGATCGCCCTGGCCGGCGCCGCCGCCGAGCTCCTCGCGATGCACCAGAACGCGCCGACCGGCGACCCGATCCTGCGGTCGGGTCCGGCGTCCGCGCCGGTCACGGCGGACCAGCTGACCGTCACCGACCGCCGCGCGCTGGCCGAGGTGCACGCCGCGACCGCGCAGCGCAGCGTCCGTGGCCGGAATGTCCGGGCCACCGAGATCCTGCTGGCGCTCGGGCGGGAACACGGCCTGCTCGGCCCCGGCGACGGCGCCGTGCTCCGCCGCGGCCTGCTCGACCCGTCCACCGAGCGCGTCCTCGCCGCGCTGCACAACCCCGACGCCCCGGCCGGAGAGAGCGCGGCCGAGACCTGGGCGGTCACCCGCGCCCGGCAGCAGGCCGAGGCGGTCGCCGCCCGGTACGCGGTCGGCGGCACCACCGCCACCACAACCCGCCTGGACGCCGAACGACTCGCGCTAACCGCGGATACCCACGCCCCCGGCACCCTGACGATCCGCACCGGACAGTGGACACCGGCCGACGGGCCGGGCGCCCCCGGACGCGTGACGCGAGGCCCGGACGGCCCCGAGCTGACCGTCTTCACCGGCGCCGACCCGCTCGCGCTCGACCGGCTGGTGGCCCGGGTCGTCGCCGGGGAGCTCGCCGCCCTCGCGGGGTCGCCGGGTGGGATCAGCAGCGACGACGCGGCGGCCGCCGCGGAGCTGGCGGTCGCCGCGGACCAGGCGACCGACGAAGGGCTCGGACGCCGGGCGCGGCGGCGGGCCGCCCGGACGGTGGCCACTCTGCGGGCGGCGGCCGACCTGGATCCGTCCTCGCCGGGCGGCGAGCGCCGGTACGAGCGGCTCCGGGACGAGGGCGCGCTCGACGACGCCGCCCACACCGCGCTCGCCGGGCTGCTCGACCCCGACGCGGTGGGGCTCCGGCGGCAGACCCGCGCGGCGCTGGAGTCCGCCGCCGAGATCGCCGGTGCGGACGCCGTCGACCTGGTCGGGGACGGTCTCGCGGTGGTGACGCTGCCCGGCGGCCAGCAGGTGACGATCGAGGTCGCCGACGGCACCGGCACCCCGGCGATCCGGGTGAGCGACCAACCCGACGTGATCACCGCACAGCGCCCGGAGCCGGTACGCCCGAACTACGACGCGACGACTGTGGACCCGCTGGCCGGCCTGCTGGTGCCGCTGCAGAACGCCGGCCCGGCCGACCTGATCGCGCTGGCCGGCGAGGTGGCCGCGCGGCTCGCCGAGCGCCGGGGCGTACCGGCCGGTCCGCCGGTGCTGCGGCCGGGCCGACCCACCGGCCCGCTCCACGCCGACGACCACCGGATCGCGGACGTGGCCGGCCTGGCCCGGCTCCACGTGGCCCTGCAGCTCGCGCCGGAACTGGCGGCTGAGATCATCGTCGAGCTGGGCCTGGACCACGACACGATCGGCGCAGCCGAGCGGCGGGCCACGCTCCCCGACCAGCTCAAAGCCGCAGTCGAAGCGCTCGACGGCGCGGCCGGCAGCACCCCGAACGTGGACGTGGCCCTCGCCGCCACCCGGCGCGCGTTCACGACCAGCGGCGACGAGGTCGGCGTCCGCCTCGACCCGAACGCGCCGAACATCGTCCGGGTGCGCTTCCCGGATCCGACCCGGCCGACCGATCGCCACGCGGACCTGCAGGTCGACGTCGCGGTCTACCGCAGCACCGACCCGGCGGCCGAGCCGGTCGTGTTCTCCGACCACATCGACCACGGCCTGACCGTCACCGTCAACGCGGGCGCGTCCGCCGCGGACGTGCGGCAGCGGGTCGAGGTCGGCCTCACGCTGTGGGCGCGCCGGCAGTTGACACCGTCCCCGACGGCGGTGCCGCTTCCCGCCGACGGCCCGCTCCCGCTCGACCCGAACCAGTGGCGCGACGACCACTACGCCCAGATCGCCTCGCTGCGGGTGCTGCTCGAACAGCTCGCCGAGGCGGAGTCGACAGCGTCCGGCCGGCTGCTGCTGCGCGCCGCCGTGCTGCGGTCGCGGATCCGGCAGCTGTCCGGGCGACTCGGGCTGGACCGCGGTGTCGGCCGCGTCGGTTCGCGGCTGGACGCGCTGGTCAACGAAGGTTTGTTCGCGCCGCAGCACGCCCGGACCATGCTCTCGGTCGACCGGCCCGGCCGGCTCCGGCCGATGGCCCGCGCCGCCGACCAGCGGATCCGGCGGCTGATCGAGACCGCGGGCGCCGCGATCCACGAACTGGAAGGCCAGCACGGCATCGCGTCGGTGACGTGGCGCCGGGCGCCGTGGAGCGCGGACGACGACCGGACCGGCACCTACCTGGTCGTGCTGGAGAACGGGCGCCACCTCACGCTGGAGGTGGTCGCGGGTGCGCTCGTCGACACGCTGGCCGCCGACGGACCCACCGACCCGACCGGGCAGCTGGCCAGCGTCACGCTGAACCAGCGGCGGCCGTGGTGGGTCACCAACGCCGAGTGGACGCGCCGCGTCGAACGCGAGGCGGTCGCGCAGACCGTCGACCTGGTGACCCGGCAGCCGGACGTCGGCCAGTCCGCGGCCGACGCCCTGGCGACGACACCGACCGACCACGAGGTGCACCGCGGCTCGCCGGGTACCGGGCCGTCCCGCCCCAGCCCGGAAGACCGGGCGGTGCTGGCCCGGATCAGCATCTGGGCCCGGCAGCTGGCCGACGCGCTGGACGACAGCGAGGATCCGCACGCGCTGGCACCGGCCAGGGACATCGCCCGGCTGCGCGCGTTCCGGATCGGACGGCAGCTCGACGCGGCGCTGGTCCGGCACGGTCTGGACGCGGGTGCGCCCGGCGCCGCCCGGCTGCGCGCGCACCTTCCCGACGGCGTCCGCGCCGTGCTGGAGGAACGCGAGGGCGGGCGAGCCGTCGCCGACACCCGCGCGGTCACCGCGCGCGGCCGGGAGGCGCTGCGCGCCGCCGCTGACCTGGGCGGGTTCACCGTGCGGGAGCCGACGCCGGGCGAGTTCGAACTCACTCACCCGAGCACCGGGCCGCTGGTTCACCGGATCCGGGTGTCCGCCTCGTCGGCGCACCGGTTGCCGTCCCAGGCCGGGTTCGGCCGGGGCGCGGTCATCCGTCCGGCCTCCGGCGGCGGTCCGGTGCGCGTCAGCCTCTCCCCCTGGCTGGAGGACACGCAGGTCGACCTCGTCGTGGCCCGGATGCTCGCCGAGATCACCGCACGCGACCCGAACCACGCCGAGGTCGACGGCCGGGTGCTCGAGATCGCCGCGGCCGTCGACCGGATCCGGCAGGCACGCAACCCGGTGGAACGGGGCCGCGCCCGGCGGGTCTTCGCCGAGCTGGCCCGCCGAGCCGGGCTGGAACGGGACGCGCCCGACGTGGACGCCCAGCGAGCGCTGTTCGCGCGGCGGCGCGAGGTGCTGGAGGAACTCGACCGGCTCGACGGCCTGGGCCGCCCCACCGCCCTGGACGTCGACGCGGTGACCGCCGAACTGCAACGGCTCGCGCCCGCCGCGGGGGTGGTCGCGGTGCGGCCGAGCGCCACCGACCCGCGCGCGCTGGAGCTGACGCTCGCCGACGGGATCACCACGACCGTCGTGCTGACCGCCGACCGCTCCGAACGCGGACGGCTGGCGCGCAGCACGCTGGGCACGCCGGTCGGTGCGGGAATCGGCGCGGTTCTCCACGTCGACCCGCGCGGGCAAGGGCTGCCGCGGTCGGCGGCGCTGGTCCGCGAGCTGGCGCGGATCGCGGCCGAGGCCGAGCGGCGGGCCCGTGGGCTGCCGCTGGACGCCGCTCCGGTCCTCGCCTCCGGCCCGCGCACCGACCCGATCGACCCGAACGACCTCAACCCGGACGATTGGGCGCTCGCCGCCGAGGGCCGGTACCTGGCGCGGGTCTACGCCGACACGCAGGCACCGGTCGGCAGCGCCGGCTGGCGGCTCGCGCGGCGCCGTCGCCAGGCCGGGGCCACCGACTCCGCTCCCCGGGATCCGGGCTCCGGCGGCCGGCGCACCCGACGCTGGATCGCCCGCCGGCTCGACGCGCTGGCCACTGCCGCCGGTCTCCAGCCCGGCGAGCCGGGCAGCGCCGTGCGCCGCAACGCGCTACCGGCCGAGTTCGCCACGCTCCTGGCCGAGCTGCAGGACGTCGACCGGCCCGGCGAGCGGACCCGGGCGGCCGAGGCCGCGCTGACCGCGCTCGGCGACGACCTGAACCTGCGCGTCCGCCGGGACGGGCGCGACCCGAACGACCCGGAGATCACCCCCGGCACGCAGCCGCGGTATCGGGTGACGATGCCCAACGGCCAGGACGTGCGGGTCGCGGTCTACGTCGACTCGCTCGGGCCCGGCGTGCTCGCCACGACCGAGGTGACGACGTTCGACGGCGGCACTCCGCTGGTCACGCTGCTGGTCTCCGAGGACGCGTCCGCCGACCGCATCCACACCGCGGTCGTCCGGGAACTCGCCGGTGTGCTCGGCGAACTCGCCACCGCGCCGGGATCGGCCGGCGACGGTCACCGGCTCGGCGTCCCCACACCGCTCACCGGTGACCTGCTCCGCGACCTCGCCGCCGGGGGTCTCAGCGCCGCGCACTTCTCCGCGCTCGCCGAGCTGCGCGCGCTCGACCGGATCGCGCATCCGGACGCCCACCCGACCGACGTGCCGGGTGTGCGCTCCGGCCCGCGCCCGACCCGGGCGGCCCAGCGGCGCGCCACCCGGCTCGCCCGGCAGCTGGTGGCCCGGCTCGGGCTGGCCGCCGACTCCCCCGCCGCACCCCCCCTCCGCGCCACGCTTCCGGCCGAGTTCGGGCCGATCATCGACCGCCACGACGGCAGCCGGTCACGCCCGAACCCGAACGCCGCACTCGCGGCCGGCCGGGACGCGCTGGACGTCGCGTTCCGCTACCGCGGCCTGGACGGCTCGGACCTGCGGCTGGAGCCGACCGCGGACGAGAACGAGGTCCTCGTCCGGTTCCCGAGCGGGCCTCCGGTGCGGGTGACGCTGGTCAGCCCGCCGGCGGACGGCCCCCCGGTGCCGGAGCTGGCGCACGGCCGGGCGGCCGCCGCCCACCTGGTCCGCCCGGGACACGTGGTGCTGTACGTGTCGCCGTCGGCGCCCGACGTCGCGATCCTGCGGGAGGGCGTCCCGGAGGCCGTGCGGCTGCTCGCCGCCCTGGACCCGGCGGGGGTGCCGGCCGGGTCGCTGCCGCCGGCCGACGTCGCGCGTCTGCGGATGTTGTTCGACCGGCGCACCGCGCCGGGCGGGGGCCGGATGCGGTCCGGTCTGGACGCGCTCACCACCGACCGGCCGGGGCTGCGGCCGCGTCTGCGGGCAGCCAGGCACGGCGTCGGCGGACGGGAGGCGGACAACGCGCTGCGCCTCGCGCTGGTCCGCGCCGGCCTGGCCGCCGACCAGCCGGGAGCCGCCGAGGTGCGTCGTCGGCTCCCCGCCGACCTGCAAGCACGGCTCGCCCGCCTCGACGGCGCGACGCCCGGCCGGACCCGGGCGCAGCACGGCGCCGCGCTGCTCGCGGCGGCCACCGCCGCGCCGGACGACCTGGCCACCGACGCCCGGGTGCACGCCGTCCGGGTGGAGCCGGTCGGCGGCGACTGGCACCGGGTGACGGTGACGCTGAACGAGAACGATCCGCCTGCCGCGCAGGTGACGTTCCTGCTGACGGCCGCCGACCTGCCGGCCGGGGTCACGTCCACGGTGGACGCCACCGACGGCGACCGGTTCCTGATCGCCGCGTCCGCCTCGCCGGCCCGCGCGCAGGCAATGCTGGCGCGGGAGATCGCGTGGCGGGCCGCCGCACGCCGCGGCGTCACCGACCCGCCGAGCGGCGCCGATCCGCTGTTCACGCTGGACGCGACCGGGGAGCGCGTGCTCTCGGCGTACGGGGAGGGCGAGATGGCCTACCTCCGTACGGTCGCCCGGCTGGACGGTGCCCGCTCGGCGCCGGTGCGCTGGCTCTCCGAGCAGGCCGTCTCGCCGTGGTTCGTCGAGACCGTGGCGCGTCTCGGCCTGCATCCCGCGCTGCCCGGGGGCGTCGAGCGCGGCGTCGCGGTGCTGTCCGGCGAGCTCGACACGATCCGCAGGCTCGTCGCCGACCTCGACGATCCGTGGACGCGGAGCGTCCGGAACCGCGCCGAGCCGGGCATGCCGACCGGCACGCCGTCCAAGGCCACCTACCGGTGGAAGGCCGTCACGTCCACCGGGACCTCGCTGCTGGTGGCCAGCGGTCTGTCGTTCCTGCTCAACTACCCGACCGGCGGCTGGATCTCGCTCGCGCTGGCCGCCGTCGTGCCGGTCACCGTCGGCACCGGCGAGTGGGTCACCCGGTACCGGAGCCGGAAGGATGCCGACCGCAAGGAAGCGATCGCGCAGGGCGAGGCCGACGGGGCGCGGCGCGCGGTGGCCGCGGACCTCTCCCGGCTCGACGCCGATCTCGACGTCGCCGAGCAGGCGTCCGGCCGCGGCCGGGGCTCGGCGCTGCCGGGGACGGCGCGGAACACCCCGTCGGCGCGCAAGCCCTCGGTCGCGCGGCTGTTCAGCCGTCGGCCGGTGCCTGCCGACCGGTTCGACCGCGGCGTGGAGCGGCGGCGTTACCGGGGGCCGCGGAGTGCGGTGTTGCCGATGCGGACGTTCATCCGCAAGACCGCTCCGGCGCCGACGGCGTGGAGTGCCCTGGTCGGCGGGCTGGTTGCGCGCTTCGGGCCGATCAGTCAGCTCCGGTCGGTCGTGATCGGTGCGGCCGCGGGTGCGGTGGCCGGTGTGGCGGGGTCGATCGGTGAGTGGCTGAAGTACCGCAGGCAGGAACAGGAGCAGGACCGCGATACCGACCGGCAGTACGACCGCGACTTCGAGACGCGGCATCTGGAGAACGTCGCGATCGCCACCGCCCGGGACGAGCAGATCGATCGGCTGATCGCGCTGAACGACCACTACACGGCGATCGCGATCGCGCTCGGCGTGCCGATCCCCGGCTACCCCGACCCGGACCCCGCCGAGCGCGGAACCGGTGACACCCGCCGCCCGCAGCGCGCGGTCACCGCCGATCTGCAGCGGCCGGAAGACCTGTCGCCGTACTCGCTGCGCAACGAGCTGCCGTCCCTCACCGAGCACCTGGCCAAGTCCGGCCTGTCCAGCGTCGGCCTGGGCACCGTCGCGAGCACCACGGCGGTCGGCCTCATCGTGGGCGGGCCGGTGGGCTGGGCGATCATCGGCGTCGGAGCGGTCGGCGGGGTGGTCGGCACCGTGCTCGGTGGTGTGTCGGAGTCGCGCATGCAGGCCCAGTGGGACCGGCTGCGGCAAGCGCGGGAACACGACGAGAACGAGACCGACGTCGAGCTGGCGACCGAGACCGCGATCGTGCAGGCCACGATGGCGCGAGAGACCCAGGCCGTCATCCGGCTCATCGACGCGATCAGCGACCACCTCGGCATCAACCTGACCACCGGACCGATGCCGCAGCCGGAGCCACGCCGGTTCGCGCCGGTCAAGCAGGCCGACTCGGGGCGAGCCAAGCTCAAGAAGCTGTGGGACCCCAGCTACCTGCCGCGGACGCTTCCGGCCGCGATCGTCCACACCGGCGTGGGCGCGCTCGCGTACGGCGTCATCCAGGTGATCGCGCCGGTCGCGCCCGGTCTCGCCGGGCGGCTGGCGTCGGTGATGGGCGCGCTCAGCGACAAGTGGGCCGACAGCGCGGAGAAGGACCGGGGGAAGGCACGTCAGGTGCCGCATAGCAACCAGATGTCGCAGGCTGCCGTCGACGACGAGCAGCAGCGCGCCCACCTCGCGGCCCTGTACGAGCACCTGGCCGACAAGGCAGTGGAGCTGCGGGCCGCGCTCATCGCCCGGATGCAGCAGGGCACCGGCCCGGCGTCCGGCGTGGGTTCCGGGCCCGGCGGTCTGCCCGCACCGCCTCCGCCGACGATCGGACCGCCCGACCCGCCGGACCCCAACGGCCCGCCGCCCGGCGCCCCGTAGGGAGCGCTACGGCGTGAGGTCGAGGTAGACGACGCCCTTCGCGAGCAGCTCACGGACGATCCGGAAGCCCCAGTACGTCAGGTACTCCTCCGGGTCACCCTGCCGGTGTCCGGTCTGCCCGGCACCGGCGAAACTGCCGCTCAGGGCCGTGATTGCGTCCCAGAGCGACGGCCACTGCCCGGCCGTCCGCCAGAACAGCGACGAGTGGGTCGTCGAGCTCCGCACGCGACGGCCGGGGGTGCCGTACTCGAAGATCTTCGGGTCGTCCGCGGTGGTGCCGAGCCCGTGCAGCAGCGGTTGCAGCCGGTAGGCGCGCGCGAACGCCACCGCGCGGGGCGTCCCGGGGTGCACTTCGACGACCAGGCCACGTTCGATCAGGCCGTCGAGCCGCCGCGGGGCGTCCGGAACGCCGTCCCCCACCGCCGCGGCGGCCACCGCCGACCGGGTCCAGAGCTGCCCGCGGTGCCCCGTGCGGGCGAGTTCCCAGAGCCGGGCGTCGTGCTCGTCCGCGCGGTGGTCGTCGGACCCGATCCGCACGGCGTTCCCGCGGTACGAGCCGTCCGTCCAGTCGAAGCGGGGCCCGGCGTCGTGCCCGACCGCGAACACCCACCCGGCGGCACCCGGGTGACCGGGGTCGGCTTCCCACCGCGGGACCGCCATCACCGGTCCGTCCGGCCGGGCCGGGTCCCACGGCACCGACAGTTCTTCCTCCGGGTCCAGCGCGGTGAACGGGTCCACCGGCTCGGGCGGCGCGAGCGGCGGTCCGGCGTCGCGCGGGCCGGGCACCAGCGCGCTCACCGCCGCCGGTTGCAGCGCGGTGGTCCAGCCGGTCAGCAGCGCCGGGAGGGTCTCCACCGCGTGGCCGACCGCGGTGTCCTGCGGTACTTCCAGCGCCGCGCAGACCTCGGCCAGCGACCGGGTGGCGGCCGACCAGCGCCAGATCTCGTACCCGAGCTCGCTCAGGCTCGCCCACGCGCCGGCGAGCGGGCCGGAGCCGGCAGGCAGCCCGATCCGCAGGTGCCACGGCGTGCCGTCGCGCACGTTGCCCAGCCCGTACACCAGCGGCACCAGCCGGTACGCGGCGGCGAACGCCGGGTAGCCGGACGGGTCACCCGGCACCTCCGCGAGCAGCCCGCGGGCGAGCAGCCGCGCGACGACGTCCGGAGCGTCGCTGAGCGCGCCCAGCTCGGACGCGGTGAGCAGTGCGGGCCCGTGTTCACCCGTGCCGTGCGCCAGCAGCCAGACGGCGTGCTCGGCGTCGTCGAGGTGCACGGTCTGCGTGTCCAGCCGCACGTCGACCGTCGTCTGCACCACGCCGTGGTAGTGCCCGACCGGTGCCAGCCGCGGCTCGGCGCTCACGGGGTCGCCCGGTGGTCGAGGTAGGCCGCGCCGTGCGCGACCAGCGTCTGGACCGCCCCCAGGACGACGGTCAGGACCTGGTCGGGCTCGGTCTCCGACGGGTCGGTCCGGCCGGTGTCGCGCCCCGCCTCGGCCAGGCCTTCCGACGCCGCCCACAGGTTCGGCCAGAGGTGCGCCCACTCCCAGACCTCGAGGACGCGCGGCGTCGCGCGCAGCGCCACGACCAGCCCCGGAACGCCGATCAGGTCGAGGTCTTCCCCGGCCGGCCTGCCGAGACCGAGCAACAGCGGACGGAGCCGGTAAAACCGGGCGAAGTCGCGGGCGTCGTCGGTGCCCGGCCGCACCTCCACGACCAGGCCACGTTCGAGCAGCGCGTCCAGCACCGGTTCGGCGTCCGGGTGCCCGGCGTCGGCCGCGGCGGACAGGACCTGCGCGCGGGACCAGGCGCCGTCCCCCGCGCTCGGCAGCCCGTGCGCGAGCCCCCAGACGTCCACTTCGTCCTCATCGCTCAGGTGGACGGCTTCCCGCCCGGCCCGGACCACGTGGAAACTGGGGGGCGCGCCGCCGCCGGGGTGGACCGCCCCCAGATAGTGACCGACCGGGAACACGAGCGGGGCGTCTGCGTTCATCGACCTCGATCGTAGGGCGGCTGGTTCTGCTGGCTACAGTGGGCTCCATGGCGGCGCTGAACCGGACGGACGCGGAGGAGCGGGCCAGGGAGTGGGTGACGGGCGCCGCACCCGGTGCGGAGCCGGTGTTGCACGAGTTCGACCTGGGCTGGGTCATCTCGGCCCGGTACCCGGTGACCAGCCCTGACCGGCTCGGTGTGCCGAGCATGGTGCTCGACCGCGAATCCGGGGCGCTGGTCGTCGGCGGCACGCTGCCGCCGGAGAGCATCGCGGAGTGGTACGCGCGCGGTTTCCGCCCGCCGCCGCAGCCCGAGCCTGCCGGGCCGGTGCCACGCCAGTTCCCGGCGACGATGAGCAGGCTGACGGTCGCCGACCGCAGCTGGGTGGCGCGCAGCCGACGGTCGGACACCGACCGGATCGTGCACCCGATCGTGTCGACGTTCTTCGAGGCGATGCCGGCGACCTACGCCGAGCGCGGCGCCGTGCGCTCCGCCGAGGCGGCGGTGTTCTCCGAGTTCTTCCTGGCCGAGGAGGTCGCCAGGCACGAGGCCGGACGGCCGCCGCTGGCGCTGGCCGACGCGCGGGAGCTGGTGCGGGGTGCCCGGCTGGAGACCTTCCGGATCACCGAGGACGCCGACCCGAGCAGCGGCACGATCGTGCGGTCGTCGCTGCCGGTGCTGCTGTTCCTCGACTTCCTCGGTCTGAGCCCGGAGGCCGCGGCGACCGGGGACTGACACTCAGACGCGGTCGAGGCGGGCCGCGTTGGGCGCCAGCAGCGCCGGCAACGCGTCCAGCAGCGCGTCGAGCAGCCGACGCGGGTCGGCCAACTCGTCCGGCGCGTCGGCGGCGGCGACCCGGCAGGCGTCCCACAGGGTGTTTTCCAGGTGGCCCCAGCTGAACACCGCGTACAGCACCGCACCGACCCGGGCCACCGGCTGGCCGGGAAGGCCGATCTCGTAGGTGTCCGGGTCGTCGGCGACGTTGCCCAGGCCCAGCATCAGCGGCTCGAGCCGGTGCGTCCGGGCGAACGCCACCGGATCGTCCGCGCCCGGGCCGACCAGCGCCAGCAAGCCGTCGTCGACCAGACCGGCGAGCAGGTCACCACCGTCCGGCAGGCCCGCGGCGCCGAGGACCGCGTCCACCGTCACCGGCCCGTCGCCGGGTGACCCGTGCGCCAGAGCCCAGATCGTGAAGCGGTTCTCCGGCATCCGGACGACGTCCGGCCCGACGCGGACCCGGTAGACAGCACCGGCCGCCTCGGCTGCGCCTCCGAGCGAGTGCCCGATCGGCAGCAGGACCGGTTGGGTGACGACGGGCTGCATGCCGGAAACCCTATCGAGCGGGCAGCACCGCCAGCGCAGCGAGGCCGACCAGCAGCGCGGCCGTCACCACCAGCGCCACCGAGAGCCCGAACGCGAGTCGGCGCAGCCGCTCGATCGTGGCCGCGTTCGCGGTGGCCAGCGCGGTCAGCTGGTCGAGGGCCCCGGCGACCTCCTCGACCTGGTGCCCGACCGTGTCGGTGCCCGCGGACGTCGTCCGCATCAGCTCGCCGACCTGCCGGGTCAGCCGCTGCCGGTCCGCGCGGTCGTCGCCGAGCAGCTCGTCGAGCGAGCGCATCCGGACGTCGAGCGCCGCGATCGTCTCCCGCAGCTCCGCGCCGAACGGGGCGAGCGTGGGTTCCACCGCGCGTTTGGTGATGTCGGTGACCGCGTCGCTGAGCAGCGTCACGGTCTCCTGGTGCACGTCCCTGGTGGTCGTCAACGGTCTCCTCCGCTCAGATCCGGGTGCCGGCTCAGCGCGTCCAGGCGCGCGAGCCGGGTGGACGCCCGGTCCCGTCCCTCGGTGGCGCGCACCCGGTCGTCCGGGTGCGGGTCTTGTTCAGCCGCGGCGATCTCGGTGGCCAGACCGTCGGCGAGCCGCGCCAGCTCGGCGTGCAGGTGCCCGGCGTACAGGTCGACGGCGTCGGCGACGGCCTGCGTGCCGCGGTCGCGGCTGAGCGTCCAGGCCGCGGTGACCAGCGCCCGGTTCGCCTCCGCGTCGGACCGGCGGCGCCGGGGGTCGAACAGCACCCGGAACCGCTGCCACCCGGTCCGCCACTCGGTCGCGGCCATCGCGGCGTCGACGCCGGCGGCGCCGAACGGCTCCTCGTCCCAGGTCAGTTCCAGCGGGCCGACGCCGCGGCCGGGCAGCCGCGCGGCCAGTTCCGCGGCGAGCGCGGCGCAGTCGGCCGCGAGGCGGTCCCGCACCGCGTGGTTGAGCTCCTCGATCCCGGTCGTGAGCCGCGGCCGTCCGGCGGCGAACGTCCGCCGGTTCGTCAGGCCCCGCACGATGTGGTCGATCTGCGCGGTTCCGCCGTCGAGCAGGTTCGTCGTCCGGCCACGGAGCCAGGGCTCGCCCCAGTCCGCGGCCCGCAGGTCGCCGCGGAGCGTGTCGAGCTGCGCGAACTCCTGGCGGAGGGTGCGCAGCCGGGTGATCCGGCCGTCCTCGGAGTCCGCGAGCCGCTGCAGCCGCCGGAGGTGTCTGCCGTGGACGTCCTCCAGCACCCGCTGCGTGCGCTCGATCCAGGACCGCAGCAGCGTCCGCCGGGTGATCAGGACGTAGCGGCCCAGGTCGTCGGCGAGCGCGCGGAAATCGTCGTTGAGCTCGCGGAGGACCTCGGTGAAGTACGTGCGCGGGGGCTCGTCCCCGGATGCCGCCAGCGCGTTCTCGACGGTCTCCCGGACCCGGTCGGCGTCGCGTTCGACGACGCCGCGGCGGGTGATCACGAAGAAGTACC
Organism: Cryptosporangium aurantiacum; assembly: GCF_900143005.1. Classification (NCBI taxonomy): domain Bacteria; kingdom Bacillati; phylum Actinomycetota; class Actinomycetes; order Cryptosporangiales; family Cryptosporangiaceae; genus Cryptosporangium; species Cryptosporangium aurantiacum. Next base: position 282,198 of record NZ_FRCS01000007.1, on the reverse strand, counting down.
GGGCCGGGTCGCCGGTCCCGAGCCGCTCGCGGAGGAACGCGAGGTTCGCGCTGTCCTCCCGGCTGGCCGGTTTCGCCCCGTCGAAGCAGTAGACGACCGCGCTGTGCCGCTGGTCGCGGACCGCGCGGTGCGCGGTCAGCCGGTGGTGCGGCACGGGTGCGTCGGTGCCGGGCGTGTCGACGATCGTGACGTGACGCAGCAGCGGATGGGGCACGCCCACCCGCAGCGTGTCGACCCGCAGCGCGAGCGCGGGATCGCGGGTGAGCTCGGCGAACGCACGCTCGGACGCGAGCGACCCCGGCCACTGGTCGGGCACCGTGGCGAACCGCCGCACGGTGACCTCGGCGGGCACCGACAGGTCGGTGAGGCGCGGCCGGTCCGGGCTCGGCGCCAGATACGCGTAGAGCGCGGGGTCACCGGCCAGGTCGAGGATCTTCCACAGTCGCCAGAACGCGGCCTGGCCGTCGAGCCGGTCGGGCTGCGGCGCCAGCGGGTGGAACACGCAGTCACGCGCGCGCACCGACCGGTCGCGCAGCCACCGGCCCAGCGCGCGGATGTTCTCGACGTGGACGCGGACCTGGTTCGGCTCGGCGCCCGGGGAGAGCAGCCGCAGCTCGACCTCCGGCAGCCACGTCACGTTCAGCCCGGGGCGGGGCGCGTACTCGACCCGGTTGACGGTCGCAGTCGTCGGACGCGGGGCGGTGGGCAGCAGCGCGGTCCCGGTCCGGACGCCGAGCAGCGCGTTGATCAGCGACGACTTGCCGGACGAGGACTGGCCCAGCACGGCCACCTCGAGCTGGTCATCCAGGACGCCGGACCGGATCTCGGCCAGCGCGTCCCGCTCGCTGGCGGTGGCGCCGAGGACGTCGTCCGCCAGCGTGGTGTCGAGGAGCGTGACCAGCTCGTCGCGCAACTCGGCATAGGACCGGCCGAACGCGGCCGGAGGCGCGTCGTCGCGCGGCGGCCGGACGCCGGCGTCGCGGACCGCCTCGGCGTTGTACCGGTCGACGGCGGCCCGGACGTCCCGGTCGACGAGCGCGCGCAGCGCCTCGGCGGGCCGGGCGGCCTGGGCCAGCCGGGTGATCCGGGTCAACCGGTCGTCCAGCTCGATCACGCCGGGACCGTCCCGCTCGATACCGAGCAGGTCGGCGAGCAGGTGCAGCGAGCCGAGCCAGTCCGGGTGCCTGGCCATCAGCGCCATCGTGCGGCGGCGGGCGAACTCGGCGCCGAGCGCCTCGCGGCTGCGGACCGCCGCCGCGCCGAGCGCGGCCGTCCACCGGTCCGGTGCGGTGCGGGTCCGGAGCAGGGCGACGCAGCGCAGCACGGTGTCGCGCTCGGGTCCCGGCCGCGCCAGCCGCCGCACGGCGAGCGGAACGGCCAGTCCGACGTCGAGCCCGGGAACGGCCAGCTCGTCGACGCTCGCCGCGGCACCGGCGATCTCGGCGTCCCGGCGGTTCTCGATCAGCACCAGCGGAACGTGCCGCAGCGCCTCCAGGGCCTGCGCGTCCAGTTCGGTGATCCCGCGCCGGGGCACCAGGTAGAGCACGCCGACGCCGGGTTTGCGGGCCTCGTCCAGCGCCGGGCCGGTCAGGTCGGCGACGTCGTCGAGCCCGGGGCAGTCGACGATCCGGACGCCCCAGTCCCGTAGCACCGCGGAGGGGACGGCCGCCCGGACCCGGCGCAGCTCGGGCAGCCGGTCGAGGTCCGGAGTGTCCAGCGGCGCGCGGACCCACTCCGCCGGGTCGCTGACCGTGCCGCCGAGCCCCAGCCACAGTTCGGGCTCACCACCGTAGGCGTACTCGACCGGCACCGGCGTGCCCGGCCCCGGACGCTCGGCCAGCCCCACCAGGCCACGGACGCCGTCGGCGAGCAGCGCGGAGGTGAACGCGGTCTTGCCCGCGTCGGCGGGGCCGAGCAGCACCAGCGTGCACTCGGGGACGACGCCCAGCCGGAGGCGGTGGCCGGTGTGTTCCGCGGCCTGGTAGGCGGCGCGCACGGCGGCCGGGAGAACGGCGATCGCGGCGGCATCACCGTCGGGCCCTCCGGCGTCGGCGAGGGTGTCGAGGAGGGACGGCGCGGTCACGGTTGGCGATTCTAGGGAGTTATGACCCGAATATGACGAATTTGGTGGCCGGGGTGGGTCGTGGGTTTCCGGATCGGTCCCTCGATTTCGGACCACACGCCTCATCCGCACCGTCAGGATGGGCGGGTCGCCCCCTGGAGGATCAACAACCGTGAGCAGCCCGCACACCCCCGACAGCAGTTCACCCCCGCCCGGCTACGGTCCGTCACGGCCGCCGTCCGTCGGCCGCGCTCCGATCCTGGCCGGCCTCGCGGGCCTTCTGGTCGGGGTGTTCGTGGTCGGGATCGTGTGGCTGGGCACGGCGCTGATCGGCGGCGGCGACGACCACGAGGGCGCCGCCGCCGACGCGGCCGCCTCGTGCCGGATCCTGGAGCGGATCGACGCGACGAACTCGGACTCGCTGGACCTGCCGTACGCGTACCGGATCGGCGCCGCCGCGCAGCTCGCGGCCGCGGCCGCCGAGGACGACCGCCGCTACCAGGTCCTGTCCCGGGACACCCACGCCGCGTCGCAGGCCATCCAGTACGCGGACGCCGCGACCGCCAGGAACGAGATCGCGCAGGCGCTGGCCACCTGCGAGGGCCTCTGACCGCGCTGTTGCGCCAGTCCATTACTGTGACCTGTTGTCCACCCCTAGCCGACCGGCTAGAGGCGGGTCGCGCGTATCGGGGACGCGGGAGGGCCGAACAGCGTGGTACTCGAGGCACATCGGACAGACCTTCGAGCCCTGGGTGACCACACCGCGTCACACAGATCCGACCGTCCGTCCTGGCGCCGCGAGATCCTGCTCGTGATCGCGTTCCTCGTGCCCTACGACCTCATCCGGATGGTCGCCAGCGACGACCGCGGCCCCGCCCTCGCGCACGCCCGCGCGATCCTCGGCCTCGAACGGCACCTCGGCCTGCACGTCGAGGCACCGCTCAACGCCGCGGTCACCGGCGTGCGCTGGGCCGAGCTCGCGACGTCGTTCTGGTACGCCGGCCTGCACTACCTCGTCACACCGCTGGTGCTGATCGCGCTCTACCGCTTCGCACCGGAGCGGTACCGGCCGGCCCGGTCGGCGCTGATGCTGGCGACCGCGGTCGCGCTCGTCGGTTACCTCGCGTATCCCACGGCACCGCCGCGGATGCTGCCCGGCTACGTCGACACGATGATCGCCACCGCGGACGTCGGCTGGTGGCCCGACCACAACTCCGCGGGCCTCAACCAGCTCGCCGCGATGCCGTCGATGCACGTCGGATGGGCGCTCTGGTGCGGGCTGGTGCTCGCCGGGCTGGCACGGCACCGGTGGCAGCGGCTGCTCGCCCACGCGTATCCGCTGGTCACGACCGTGGTCGTGGTCGCGACCGCCAACCACTGGACGCTCGACGCGGTCGCCGGCGCAGTGCTCGTCCTCGGCGCTTGGTGGCTGCTCGTCCACCGCCGGCGGGCGGTGCGGGCACCGGAGCCTGTGGGGCTCCTGTGAACTAGCCAGGCAAAACGTCGAACCGCGTCATCTGTCGAGGCGTCTGGGCAGCGGGGCCAGTACGCAGCACAGCACTCGGCGGAGGATGACTCAGTTGCAGAAAAGATGGACCATCGGCGCCGTCGTCGGCGTCGCGGCGCTCGCGATCACCGGCACCACCCTGGTCGGGGTGTCGTCCGCGAGCGACAAATCGGCGGGTTCCGCACCCGGCACGATCGTCTGCCCGGACGTCCGGGCCGCGCTGCCCGCCGTTCCGGCGCGGGCCGCCGCCGAGGTCGACCGGAACCTCGCACAGCTCCGGACCCAGATCGACGAGGCCAACAAGCGGCTGGTCAGCTCGCAGGGCGAGGGGGGTAAGAACTTCGTCCAGAACGCGATCCTCGGGCCGTTGAAGGACAAGCGGACCGCCACCATCGACCGGATCACGATCGCGATCGGACGCGCGGCACCGCGTCCGAACCTCGACGTGGCGACGCTGGCCACCTGCCGCGTGCAGGGCGCCGGGAACACCGCGGCACCCACTGCCTCCTCGTCCGCGTCCCCGTCCGCGTCCAACCACGGACACGTGCAGACCGGTCCGGTGCCCGCGGACTTCATCCCGATCCGCAAGGTCCGGCCGACCCGCAGCACGCTCGCCAGGACCACCCGCCGCGGCTCCGGCGGCACGTTCACCGCGCGCTGCGGCAACAACGAACGCGGCCACTTCAACTCCGACAACGTGATCGTCGCGCCCGGCGTCGGCAACGGCGCACACCACCTGCACGACTACGTCGGCAACACCACGACGTCCGCCGCCTCCACCGACCAGAGCCTGGCCGCCGGACGCACCACCTGCCGCGACCGCGGCGACCTGTCCAGCTACTACTGGCCGGTCATCCGGGACATCACGAAGACCAAGAACCAGAAACGCGTCCCGGGCGAGCTGGACTCCGACCTCAACGTCGGCAAGGTGCTGCGGCCCAAGGTGACGATCACCTACTCCGGGAACCCGTTCTCCAAGGTCGTCCCGATGCCCCGGTTCCTGCGCGTGCTGACCGGTGACGCCAAGTCGTTCACGAACGGCGGCGCCAACCAGCGGGCGAAGTTCACCTGCCAGGGCTTCACGAACCGGATCAGCACCGACAAGTACACACTCTGCCCGGACGGCCGCGGGTTCACCCGGATCGCGGAGTTCCCGAGCTGCTGGGACGGCAAGAGCACCGACAGCGCCAACCACCGCACGCACATCCTGTTCCCGGACGCGGCGGGCAAGTGCCCGCGCGGCACGGTCGCGGTGCCGAAGCTGACGATCACGCTCACCTACAACGTCCCGAGGGGCCCGTCGTTCGCCACCGACGGATTCCCCGAGCAGCTGCACAAGCCGATCACCGACCACAACGACTTCATCAACGTGATGTCCCCCGCGTCGATGAAGCGGGTCGTGAACTGCCTCAACGCCGGCCGCCGCTGCTGATCGCCGCGCGCCCGCAAGCCGGTAACTCCGCTTGCGGGCGCGCAGTCACCCCGCCGGGATGAGTCTCCCGGCGCCGCTGACCGCCAGGGTCGAGGGCACGGGGGCGAACCTGGAGGCGCAGATGAACGGTTGGCTGATGTGGGGCCTGATCCTCCCCGTCCTCCTGGTCGTCGCGGGGGTGATCGCGATTCGCCGCCGGAACGGTCGATGACCCCGTCGGAACGGTCGATGACCGGAGCCGTCACACCGGCCAGTCGACCGAGAAGAACTGGGTCTCGCAGAACTCCTCCAGGCCGACGCGCGCACCCTCGCGGCCGATCCCGGACTGCTTCATCCCGCCGAACGGCGCCGCCGGATCCGACACCAGGCCCCGGTTGACGCCCACCATCCCGGCCTCGATCCGCTCGGCGAGCCGCAGCGCGCGGCCGAGATCACCGGCGTACACATAGGCGGCCAGGCCCATCTCGGTGCCGTTCACCTGCCGCAGCAGGTCCTCCTCGTCGCTCCACGCCACGATCGGCGCGACCGGGCCGAAGATCTCCTCGTCGAGGATCGCCGCACCGGCGGGCACGTCGGCGAGCACGGTCGGGGCGAGGAACCAGCCCTTCGACTCCGGGACCGCGGCGGTCGCCGCCACCCGGGCACCGGTCGCCACGGCGTCCGCGACCAGGGCCGTGACCCGGTCGACCGCGGCGCCGGAGATCAGCGGACCGATCTGTGCGCCGGTGTCGGCCGGACCCACGGTCAGCGCCTCGACCCGGGCACCGAACCGGGCCGTGAACTCCGCGACGACGTCGGTGTGCACGTAGAACCGGTTCGCCGCCGTGCAGGCCTGACCCCCGCCGCGGAACTTCGCGACCATCGCGCCCTCCACCGCCGCGTCGAGGTCGGCGTCCGCGGTGACGACGAACGGCGCGTTGCCGCCGAGCTCCATCGACGTGTTCACCACCCGGTCGGCCGCCTGCCGCAGCAGCAGCTGCCCGACCCGGGTCGAGCCGGTGAACGAGATCTTGCGGACCCGCGCGTCGGCCAGCCACGCGCCGACCACCCCGGCGGCGTCGGTGGACGGCACCAGGTTGACCACGCCGTCCGGCACCCCGGCCTCGGCGAGCAGCCGCACCACCGCGATCGCGGTCAGCGGGGTCTCCGCCGCCGGCTTCAGCACCACCGTGCACCCGGCGGCCAGCGCGGGCGCGATCTTCCGCGTCGCCATCGCCGCCGGGAAGTTCCACGGCGTGACCAGCGCCGCCACCCCGACCGGCCGGTGCGTGACCAGCGTCCGCGTACCCCCGGCGGGCGACGGACCGAAGTCCCCGCCGGTCCGCACCGCCTCCTCGGCGAACCACCGGAAGAACTCCGCCGCGTAAACCACCTCGCCGCGCGCGTCCGCGAACGACTTGCCGTTCTCCCGGGTGACCAGCGTCGCCAGGTCGTCGGCGTCGCGCAGCATCAGCGCGTGGGCCCGGTGCAGGATCTCCGACCGGCTCCGCGGCGGCAGCGCGCGCCAGCCCGCGAACGCGGCCTGGGCGGCGTCCACCGCGGCGATCGCGTCCCGGCGGTCGGCGTCGGCGACCGCCGCGATGACCCGGCGATCGGCGGGGTCCTCGACATCGAACAGCCCGGCGCCGCCGCGGCGGTGTTCGCCGCCGACGATGAGGGCGCGAGTCGGATCCAAGGCGTCGACGAGGGTCTCGTCGGGGCACACGGTCATGGTTCCAGGGTTCGCGGCGTCGCCTATGCTGTCCAATACCTGTTCGTCATCGTTCTCATGCCCGGAAGGCATACGTGGAGCTCCGCACCATCGCCTACTTCGTCGCGGTCGCGGACGCCGGGACCGTGAGCGCCGCCGCCGACGCGGTACGGGTGACGCAGCCCGCGCTGTCCCGGCAGCTCCGCGGCCTCGAACGCGAACTCGGCGTCGACCTGTTCGAGCGGGCCCAGGGCCGGCTGCGGCTCTCCCCCGCCGGGCGCGCGCTCCTCCCCCACGCCCGCGACCTGCTCGAACGCGCCGACGCGCTGCGCGTCGCCGCGGACCTGCAGGCCCGCGGGCGGCTCGCCCGCGTCACGATCGCCGCGCCCACCACGACGCTGACCGACGTCGTCTCGCCGTTCCTGGTGACGCTCGCCCCGAACGATCCGGTGCCCGCCGTGTTCGCGTCCGACGGCCTTACTCCGGACGACGCCCGGCGGCGCGGCGCCGACCTGGTGCTCACCGCCGGGCGACCGCACCCGCCGTTCGCGTCCCGCCCGCTGCCGCCGCTGCCGGTCTGGGCGTACGTCCCACCCGGACACCGGTGGGCGGCCGAACGCTCGGTGACGCTCGGGGCTCTCGCCGACGAGGACCTCGTCGTGCTGCCGCCCGGGCACCCCGCACGCCAGGCGTTCGACGCCGCGGTGCTGGCCGCGGGTGTCGCGCTACCCGCCGCCGTCGAGGCGAGCAACGGCACGGTCGCGCAGGCACTCGCCGCCGCCGGGCGTGGGATCGCGGTCGTCTCCGACGATCCGCGGTTCGACCTGATACCGCTGGCGGTCGTCTCTTCCGGAGCCGCGCCGGTCAGCGTGCACCTCTCCTGCGCGTGGGACGCCAGGCATCCGGCCGCTGCGGTGCTCGCCGACCTGGCCGCCCGGATCGAACGCTACGTCGTGGCGAGGTACGGGTATGGGTGAGCGTCGTCGTGTCTGGGCTTGTTATTTTGGACGCCGCGCGGCGCGGTGCATCCGGGCGGCCAGCGCGCGCAGATGTGTCCGGAGTTCGGCGGGTTCGAGCACCTCGAAGTCGAAACCGAATGTGCTGACCCAGACCGCGAGCTGGTCGAGGTCGTCGGAGCCGATCCGGACCGTGCAGGAGTCGGAGCTCCGCTCCTCCACGACGCCGAGCCAGGCCGGCACCTCCGCCCGGACGGCGTCGGGCGTGCCGTGCAGGACGAGGACTGCCTCGTACCGGTACGGCGCCCGGGCCAGCGCGTCATCGAGGTAGGCCGCCAAGTCGTCGGTGGGCAGCGGTCGCGGCGCGAACCGCGGCCCGCCGGGCGTGCGGACGCGCAGCCGGTCGACCCGGAACGTGCGCCAGTCGGTGCGGGCGACGTCCCAGCTCAGCAAGTACCACCGGCGCCCGGCGTTGACGAGACGGTACGGCTCGACCTCGCGGATCGTGGCCTCCGCGGTGCCGCTGGTGTAGTCGAAGCGCAGCCGGGTCGTGTCGCGGATCGCGGTGGCGATCGTGACCAGCGTCGTCGCGTCGACCGACGGGCCGCGGCCCGGCAGGCTGACCACGGCGTCGCTGAGCGTCGCGACCCGGTAGCGCAGCCGCGACGGAAGCACCTGGTCGAGTTTGGCCAGTGCACGCACGGAGCTCTCGGCGATCCCGGTGACCGCGGCCCCGGACGCCGCGCCGCGGAGCCCCACCGCGACCGCGACCGCCTCGTCGTCGTCGAGCAGCAGCGGCGGCAGCGCGGCGCCTGCGGCCAGCCGGTAACCCCCGCCGACGCCGCCCACCGCGTCGATCGGGTAGCCGAGCGCGCGGAGCTTCTCGACGTCACGGCGCACGGTGCGGGCGGTGACGGCGAGTTCGCCGGCGAGCGCGGTCCCGGTCCACTCCCGATGGGTCTGCAGCAGACCGAGCAGGCGGAGCAGGCGCGCGGACGTGTCGAGCACGGTTCGATTCTGCCTCGAATCGCGGACAGGAGTTGACCGCGATTGTTCCTACGGTCGTGGTGTTGCCGCTCCCCTCCCCGATCGGAGAGACACCATGACCGTGCTCGTCACCGGCGCCACCGGAAACGTCGGCAGGCCGCTCGTCGACCGGCTGCTCGCCGCCGGCCACCCGGTACGCGCGCTGACCCGCGACCCGGCCAGGGCGAACCTGCCCACCGGTGTGGACGTCGTCGCCGGGAACCTCACCGACAGCGACGCGCTGCCGCAGCTCTTCGACGGCGTCACCGCTGCGCACCTGATCACGTTCGGCGACGACTACGCCCCGCTGACCAACGGCGCGGAGATCGTCGCGGCCGCCGCGAAGGCCGGCGTCGAGCGCGTGACCGTGCTGAAGGGTGACCTCGAGCGCAGCCCGCTGGAGCAGTCGCTGGACGACGGCGGGCTTCGGTGGACCGGGCTGGCGCCGGTCGAGTTCATGTCGAACACGCTCGGCTGGGCCGACGCGATCCGCGCCGAGGGCGTCGTCCGGGAGGGGTTCGCGCAGTCCCGCAGCGCGCTGGTCCACGACGGGGACATCGCCGCGGTCGCGGCGACCGTGTTGACCTCGGACGGGCACGACGGCCGCGAGTACTGGCTGACCGGGCCCGAGGTGCTCACCCCGGTCGACCAGGTCCGGATCCTCGCCGAGGTGCTGGACCGGGAGATCCGGTTCGTCGAGCTGTCCCGGGACGAGGTCGTCGCGCAGTGGCGGGAGCAGGGGTTCGGCGCGGACGACATCGAATTCTTCCTGACGATGCGCACCGACCCGCCGGCTGCGGGCTACACGGTGCTCCCCACCGTCGAGGAGGTGACCGGCGTCCCGGCCCGCACCTACGCCCAGTGGGTGGCCGAGCACCGCACGGAGTTCAGCGACCGCGGGTGACCGGCGCCGACTCGGCGAGCAGGCGCCGGAGCTCAGCGCCGGGCGGCCCGAACCCGGCGCCGGCCTGGCGCCGGCTCAGCTCCCGGCGGTCGGCGACGTGGTCGAGCGAGCAGGCGAACCGCATCGTCTGCCGCAGCAGGTGCTGGTGGTAGTCGAGCAGCACCGCCGCGCGACGCCGCTGCGGGGTGTCGGTCGGTAACGCGGTGAGCAGGTCGCAGTACCGTCCGGCCAGCCGCGACGCCGCCCGCGCCCAGATCCCGACCGTGTCCTCGCCGCTGGACAGCGCGGCCAGCGCGTCCTCGGCGACCGGTTGCAGCGCGACCGCGTCCCGCAGTGTCGCCGCGAGCGTCTCGTCCACAGTGGTGACCGCCATCGCCGCCCACCTCCGGCCACCACTCTCCGCCGCCCCGCGGCGGGGGTCAAGCGCCCCGCTGGGCCTGTCCGAGCACCACCCCGGCGACGACGCTCAGCGCGGCCACGAGCGCGAGCACCAGCGCGAGGATGACCCAGGTCCGGCCGCTGAGCCCCTCGTCGTCGTGCGACCAGGCAGCGATCCGGCGCCGCACCTCCTCGGACGAGAGCGGCTCGGCGGGGCCGGACGGGAACGGGGCGGGCTCGTCGTCGGGCGCCGCGTGCCGCCCCCGGCGCCGGCCGCCGCTCGTCGCCGAGGTTCCCGTCGTCCGTGACCGGCGCAGGGACCGGCTCACCAACCGTCTGCCGCCGGTGGTGGTGAGGCCCCGGCTGCCGGACGCCGCCCGGAGCACGTCCTCCTCGACCCGCAGCGGGGTGTTCGCGCGGCTCAGCCAGTCCGGCCCCAGTTCCGCCGCGGCCGCGGCCGCCAGCAGCAGCGCGAACTCCTTCGCGGACTCCGGCCGCTCGGACGGCTCCCGGCGCAGCGCGTGGCCGACGACCGTCGCGAACCGGTCAGGCATCCCGGCGGGCAGCTCGGGGCCGCGGTAGATCTGGTGGTGCAGCATCTCGGGCACCGGTAGGTCCACCGGGTACGGCGGCCGCCCGGTGAGCATGTGGTAGGAGATCCCGGCCAGCGCGTAGACGTCGGTGGCCGGCCGTACCTGCTGCCCGAGGATCTGTTCGGGGGCCGCGTACCCCGGCGTGCCGACCAGCGAGCCGCTGGTCACGACGCTGCCCTCGAAGATCTTCGCCAGGCCGAAGTCGGTCACCTTGGCCGCGCCGTCGGCGGCGAACAGCACGTTGTCGGGCTTGACGTCCCGGTGAACGATGCCGCGGGTGTGCGCCGCGTGCAACGCGTCGGCGATCGAGAGCGCGATCGCGCACGCCGCCTCCGGCGGTAACCCCGCCTCCAGCCGGTCGGTCAGCGTCCCGCCCGGGCAGTGCTCCATCACCAGGACGCAGAGCCCTTCGTCGTCGGCGTAGTCGTGAACGTGGACGACGTGCGGATGGTCGAACGCAGCCATCACCTGCGCTTCGGCGAGGAACCGGCGCTCGACGGCAGCGTCGTGCATCGACAGGACCTTGATCGCGACCGGCCGCCCCAGCTGGCGGTGGCGCCCTTCGAGGACGAGACCGAACCCGCCGCTGCCGACCTGCTTGCCCAGCGCGTAGGACGGGAGCGCAGCGGCGATCTTCCCCCGGTCGAACGGCACCCGGGCAGCCTAGCCACCGGACACTGTTCGGAAAAACGTTCCGCGTCGGAGGCGTTAGCGAACCTCCGCGAACGGACGCGCACCGGCCGGCCGGGCGACGCTGTACCGCAGGTGCAGCACGCCCGGCCCGTCCAGAACGCGCCGCAGTTCCAGCTCGACGTGCTCGGCCGGCAGCTCCTCGAACAGCCGGCGCCCCTGCCCGAGCAGCACCGGGATCAGGTGCACCTCGAGCTCGTCGAGCAGGCCGGCCCGCAGGCAGGCCTGCGCGGTCGCGGCGCCGTGCACCATGATGTCCCGGCCGCCGGCCGCGGCTTTGGCCTGCCGGACGCACGATTCGACATCGGTGACGTAACGCGCGGACCCGGGCGCGGGCTCGTCGGGCGGCGCGTGGGTGAGCACGAAGATCGGCACGTTGTCGTGGTGATCGCCGGCCCACTGGCCGGCGGACTCGAACGTGCGCCGACCGGTGATGACCGCGCCGGTGGCCATCATCTCGTCGAACACCGTCGCGTTGGGCTCCGCGACGGGCCGGTACGAGGACGGATCCACCGAACCGGCCGCCAGCCACTCGTGCAGCCGTTCGCCGCCGACGCCGAGCCCGCGGTCCCTGTCGTCGTCCGGGCCGGTGATGAACCCGTCCAGCGACATCGACATGTACAGCACGACCTTGCTCGTCATGGTTTCTCCTCCGGGGTCCGGGCCGGCGGGGTGACCGCGAGCCGGGCGTCCGTGACGTTGTCGAACCGGGTGTCACCGCCCCGGATCAGCACGTAGTGCTGGGTGATCACGGCCTGGTACGGCTGGAGCGGCCCGAGGTCCTCCGGTCCCAGCTGGTGACCGGCCGGCAGCCGGGCGTTGAGCAGGGCGAGCGCCGCGCCGCGAGCGTCGTCGTCGTCCGGGACGGCCTCGGCGGTCGCCTGCAGGTAGAGCGCCTCCGCGCCGCCGATCGGCGCGGAGGAGTCGAAGACGGTGATCGCCACGCCCGGCCGTGCGGCGATGTTGCGAGAGTGTCGGCTGTCCGGTGCGGACACCCAGACGACCCGGTGGTCGCCGTCGGCCGCGTAGAACACCGGGGTGGCCCACGGCCGGCCCTCGCCGTCCGCGGTGCCGAGGACGAGGTAGTGGTGCGCGGCGAGCAGGCGCGGCACGGCTTTCCACATCGGCGTCACCCGATCCGGCGCAGGTACAGGACGGCCGGGCCCGATCCGAACGGCGCCGCGAACTCGGCGGTGCCCGCCGCGTCGATCGTCCGCGGGTCGGCCGTGGACGTGTCGCGGGAGGCGACACCGAACCATTCGACCGCGTACGAACCGGCCGGCAGGTCGACGGTGAACGCTCGCCCGTCGCCGTGCGGTTCCAGGACGAGGTACTCCGACCCGGGGTTGACCAGCGCGTAGCCGGTGGACGCGGTGGTGCGATCGGGCTGCGTGTCGATGAGGTTCAGGCGTTCGGCGTAGCGGCGGGTGTCGCCCATGGCCCACCGCGCGGGCTCGTACAGCTCGAACGGTGGCTCGCCGGTGTCGGCGGGCGACGCCCCCGCGGGCTCCAGCCCTCCGATCAGGCCGAAGTCCATCAGGATCGGGTGGTGGCCCCGGAGGAACGACTTCCAGGCCCACAGCGCGTCACCCTGTCCCGGCGCGTAGTGGTCGGTGTCGCTGAGGATCACCTTCGCGCCGTCGGCGACCGGCGGGTCGGCGAACCACTGGGACGGTGGCTCGCCGGGCGACATCGGGTGCCGCCCGTTGCTGAAGATCTCGTCGTCGTACCCCGGGGAGATCCACTCGGCCGCGCTGCGCAGCAATGGTTCGTTCACCCTCGTCTGCTCGGCGACCGGGAACTGCATGGTCATCCCGATCGGGTGCACCGGGTAGCCGCACGCCGCCTCGTGCTGCTTGACGACGTCGATGACCCAGTACTGCCACTCGGTGGAGTCACCCCACACCGGTGGCTCGTCCATGCCCAGCGCCTTCGCGAACTCCTCGCTCGCTGCTCCGCCCCCGGCGGACTCGTTGGCGACCTCCCACAGGACGTTCGGCAGGTCGTGCACCGTGTCGACGACCTTGCGGACGTACGCCGCCTGGAGGTCCCGCACCGTCGGGTCCAAGGGCTGGACCTGCAGGTCGTCGATCGAGGTCACCGACGTGCCGTTGACGTTGTTCCCGGCGTGGAACGGGTGGCCCTCGACGTGGTCGGGCGCCGGGCTCAGGTGCAGCGCCCAGCCGTCGAACAACATCACGCCCACGTAGATGCCCGCCTCACCCGCGCGGATCACCCGGTCGCGGAGCCGGTCGAAGAAACTCTCGTCGAAGCGCTCCAGGTCGAACCGGGGTTTGCCGTCCTTGGCGGTGCCCGGCCCGGTGCGCGCCCAGGGCTGCGGCTCCATGTTGAGGTGGTAGTTCCCGCCCGCCGCCTGCGAACGGAACTGTTCCCAGCGCCAGAGCCGGATGAAGTTGTGGCCGCGGTCGGTGAGGAACCGCAGGTAGGCGTCGTAGTCGAGCTGCTCGGGCTCGGCCGGGCCCTCAGGTCCTGGCCCCATGCCGTCGTGCAGGTTGTTCCAGATGTGCGATCCGGTCAGGTACACCGCACGGCCGGCGCGGGGGCCCGACGTCGGGGTGAAGTAGCGGGGGTTCCGGGTCGCGACGGCCAGTGGCCCGTCGGCACGGAGTGATGTCGTCGTCATGACGTCAGCCTCGACCACGCCGATCCACGGAACATCTGCCATCTGGCCGACGCAGAGGCCATCGTGGTCCCGTGACCGAGGTACCCACCAACCTGCAGAGCCCGCTGACGTCGTTCGTCGGGCGCCGGACCGAGCTCGAGACCGCGGGCCGGCTGCTGGCCCGCCATCGGCTGGTCACCGTGACCGGGCCCGGCGGCGCGGGCAAGACCAGGCTGGTGACCCGGGTCGCCGAGGGCCAGAACGGCCGCTACGCCGACGGCATCTGGTGGGTCGACCTGTCGGCTGCGGCCGGGGACGGTGCGGCGGTGGCGGAAGCGGTCACCGACGCGGTGGGCGTCCCGATCGTGGGACCACCGTTGTCCGCGCTGACCGTCCACCTCGGCGGGCACCACGCGCTGCTCTGCCTGGACAACGCCGAGCACCTGCTCGATCCGATCGCCGAGGTGGTGCAGGCCGTCCTGCGGAGCTGTCCACGCGTCACGGCCCTGGTGACCAGCCGCGAACCGCTCGGTGTGCCGGGCGAGGCGATCCTGGCCCTCCCTCCGCTGTCGGACGACGACGCGTTGGCGCTGTTCGCCGACCGCGCGCGCCTGGCCGAGCCCTCGTTCGTGCTGGACGAGACCAACGAGGCCGCCGTCCGGTCGATCGTGGCGCACCTCGACGGCATCCCGCTGGCGTTGGAGCTGGCCGCCGCGTGGCTGCGGACGCTCACGCCGCAGCAGGTCGAGGCCGGTCTCGAGGACCGGTTCACGCTGCTGGTGCGGGGACCGCGCGGCGCCCAGCGGCGGCAGCGCACGCTGGCGGGCTCGATCGACTGGAGCCACGCACTGCTCGACGACACCGAACGGGCCGTCTTTCGCCGGCTCGCCGTGTTCACCGGAACGTTCAGCCTCCCGGCGGCGCAAGCGCTCGGGGCCGGGGGCGTGGTTCCCGCGGCCGCGGTGCTGCCCACGCTCGGGCGCCTGGTGGACAAGTCGCTCGTGGTGGCCGACGAACACGACGGTGCGTACCGATACCGGCTGCTGGAGACCATCCGGGCCTACGGGATGGCCCGCCTCGTCGAGGCCGGTGAGGAAACCGCGCTGCGCGGCCGGCATCTCGACTGGTACCTGGAGTTCGCCGAGTCGATCGAGGCCGAGCGGGAACGCGACACCGACCGCTGGCGGCGGGCGCTGCTCCTGGAGTACGACAATCTCCGGGCTGCCCTGGAACGCGGGCTGGCGGCCGACGACCCGGACGCCGGTCGGCGGCTGGCAGCGGCGCTAATGTGGCTGTGGCACCTCGACCGGCACGGCCGGGAAGGGGTCGGCTACCTGCGCCGGGCCATCGACCGCGCCCCCGACGAGCGATCCGGGCTGCAGGCGCGCCTGCTGACCGGCCTCGCGCTCGTCCTCGACACCACCAGCCCGCTCGACCTGGAGTACGACGCCGCGACCCGAGCGGTGGACCTGGCCACCGAGGTCGGCGACGACGGCCTCCGCGCGCTGTCGCTGACCCTGTCGGCGGTCGGCGCGTTCTACACCGACTTCGACGCGGCGTGGCACCTGTGCGAACAGGCTCACCGCGCGGCGCGAGCGGGCGAGGTCCGCTTCGCCCGCGGCGGCGCGCGAGCGCTGCAGACGATCATCCTGCACCTGCGTGACCGGCACGCTGACGCGCGGACGACGTTCGACGAGGCCGTCCGGCGGGACCTCCGGCACCACCGGGGCGTGTTGTCCACCGTGCTCGCGTTCCAGGCGTCCGGCGCCCTGGCGATCGGTGAGCCGGCTCGGGCGCTCGACCTCGCGACGCAGGCACTGCACGTCGCCGAGCCGTTGGACGACTATCTGCGGGTGGGCTCCGCCCGCTCGGCCCTCGCCCGGATCAGGGCGCTGACCGGCGACCTGGCCGGTGCGGCCGAGGCCATCGCTCCGGTGGTGCGCTCTGTGGACGGTGTGGAGGGCGAGGTGTTCATCCCGTTCTTCGACCGCGCGATGGCCGCGCTGGCACTGCGCCGCGACGACCCGGGTGCTGCCGTTGCCCGGCTCCGCCCGGCCGCCCGCTCCACCGACCGTGGGCTCGAGACCTGGGTGGCCGGCCAGGCTCTGCCCGAGCTCGGCGCCGCGCTGATCATCGCTGACCAGCCCGACGAGGCCTCGACGATCCTGGGCAGCGCGCTCGTCGTCGCCCAACGTCTGGGGCTGCCCGCATCGCTCGCCGAAGCGTACTCAGCGCAGGGAGAACTCGCGGCGGCTTCCGGCGAGCGGTCACGGGCCCTCGACCTGCACCACGAGGCGCTGGCCATCCGCGTCGAACACGGGCTGCGCGCCACCCAGCCGGACAGCCTGGAGGCGTTGGCCCAGCACGGAGCGGCGATCCGGCCGAGCCTCGAGGACGTCCGCGCCCTGTACGCGGCCGAGTCGGCCCGAGCTGCCCTGGGCCTGCCGCGCCCACCGCACCAGCAGCGGGCGTTCGAGGCGACCGCCGCGGAACTGCGTGACGCGCTCGGCGTCCCGGCGTTCGACGAGGCCGCGGCCGAGGGGGCGGGCCGCACGCTCGACCAGGCCGTCGCCGACATCCGCCGCGCCCGCGGTCGCCGCGGCAGGCCCGCGACCGGCTGGTCCAGCCTGACCCCCACTGAGCTGCAGGTCGTCCGCCTCGTCGCCGAGGGGCTCACGAACGCCGAAGTCGGTGCCCGGTTGTTCATGAGCAGGGGCACGGTGAAGACTCACCTGTCGCGCGTGTTCGCCAAGCTCCACACGGCCAACCGCACCGAGCTCGCCACCGCGGCCGCCGAACGCGCGGCTGCCCTAGACGCGCGGCCGGTTCCACCAGAGTGACAACCCGACCCCGGTGGCGATCAGCGCGGTCGCGCCCAGCACGAACCAGACCGTGACCTCGATGTCACGCCGCTGCAGGCCGATCTCGCTCGGCAGGTCGGAGAGGACGTCGGCCAGCTGGTCGGCGTCCTCGGCCTGGAAGTACCGGCCGCCGGTCAGGTCCGCGACCCCGGTGAGCGCGTCCTCGTCGATCTGCTGGACCCGCCTGCCGCCACCGCGCGGGCCGCCGCCCCAGTTCCCGCCGGTCGCGTCGCCGCTGATCTGGTCGGGGGTGCAGACCATCGGGGCGGGCTCGGTGGTGCCGAAGCCGATCGTGAACACCCGCACCCGGCGGGCGGCGGCCTGCTCGGCCGCGGTGACCGGATCGATGCCCTGGGTGTTCGAGCCGTCGGTCAGCACGACGATCGAATCCGGCTCGTAGTCACCGAGCGGCCCCGGTGAACTCGGCGCAGCCCCGTTCGGCGCGCTGTCGCCCAGGTCGACGCCGCTGGCCGCGACGTCCGGGTTGATCTCGGCGATCGCGTCGATCGCGGTGAGGATCGCCTGCCCGATCGCGGTGCCCCGCGCGGTGGTCAGCGAGTCGATGGCCGCGAGCAGCGCGTCCTGGTCCGTGGTGGGCGCTACCAGCAGCCCGGCGATGCCGGAGAACGCGACCAGGCCGATCCGGACGCCGTTGTCCTGCGACTCGATGAACGCGCGGGCGGCGTCGCTGGCCACCGCCAGCCGGTTCGGCGCGATGTCGGTCGTACACATCGAACCGGACACGTCGATCGCCAGCAGGATCGTGCTCTGGTCGGTCGGCACGGTCACCGAGGCCTGCGGACGGCTCACGCCCGCGCCGAGCGCCAGCAGACCGGCGAGGAACAGCACCACCGGGACCCGCCGCCGCCACGCCGATCGTTTCGGTAACGCCGCCCGGATCAGCGCGACGCTGGAGACCTGGATCGCCGTCCGCCGCCGGCGCCGGTTCAACCACCACCGGGCGACCAGAAGCAGCGGCACGGCCAGCAGCGCGACCAGCGCCCACGGCCAGTGCAGCGACATCACACGATCCTTCCGTGCCAGCGGGTCATCAGGAGCGCACCGGCCACCAGCAGCACGAGCGCTACGGCGGCGACCGGGGCGGTGAGCTCGAGCGGTTCCTCCTTGCTGGTCAGGCGCAGGTCGATCGACCGGGTCGTCTCGGCGAGCCCGTCGGCGTCCTCGGCGCGGTGGTACGAGCCGCCGGTCGTCGCGGCGATCGACGTGAGCTGCGGCTCGTCGAGTGCGGTGGCGAGCTGGTAACCGTCGACCTCGACGGTCGCTCCCCGCGCGGTGCCCACCCCGACGGTCTGGATCCGCACCCCGGCGGTTGCGGCGAGGTCGGCCGCGCCCTGCACGTCGGTGCCGCTGGTGTTCTCGCCGTCGGAGAACAGCACGATCGTCGCCGACGGCCAGTAGCCGAGGTCGGGCGCGGGCGCGGCGGATCCCTCGGCAGGCAGGCTCACCGGCTTCCCGGTGATCGTGCTCAGCGACGCCAGGATCGCCTGGGAGAGTGACGTCCCGCCGGTGCCGCCGACCCGCTTGATCGCCGCGAGCGCCAGGTTCCGGTCGTCGGTCGGCTCCTGCGTCATCAGCGCCTGGTCGCCGAAGACGACCACGCCGACGTCGACCGAGTCCGGCTGGTCCTCCACGAACGACGTCGCCGCCTCCTGCGCGGCCGCGAGCCGGTTCGGCTTCAGGTCGTCGGCCTTCATGCTGTTCGACGCGTCGAAGACCAGGACGACCGTGCCCGCGATCCGCGGGACGGTGACCGTCGCCTCCGGACGGGCCAGGCCGACGAGCAGCAGCGGCAGCGCGGCGAGCAGCAGCGCGTACGGCAGGTGCCGCCGGAGCGCGGCCCGGCGCGGCGAACCCGACCCGGCCAGACCCGCTGCCGCGAGCGCCGCCGTCCGGCGTCGCTGGAGCAGCACGTACGCCACGACCGCCACCGCCGTGAGGAGCACGGCGGCCGCGAGCACGAACGGGTAGTGGAGACTCACCGGCGCCTCCGGCGCGAGTCCTGGACGAGCCCGACCAGCGCCGGGACGACGCCCTCGTCGGTGGTGATCCGGTGGGAGTTCACCGCGGCCCGGTGCATGCCGTCCTCGACCGCCTCCTCGCGGGCCCGGACCTCGGCGCTCAGCTGCCGTTGCAGGATCGGGTCGCTGGTGTCGACCAGCACCTGTTCGCCGGTCTCGGCGTCCTGCACCAGGATCAGCCCGACGTCGGGCAGCTCGAGCTCAACCGGGTCGACGATCCGGACGACGACGACCTCGTGCCGGTGGGAGAGCATGGTCAGCGCCCGTTCCCAGCCCGGGTCGCCGATGAAGTCGGAGACGACGAACACCAGGCTGCGGCGCCGGGACGTCGTCGCGGCTGCCAGCCGCAGCATCGCGGACAGGTCCGTGGTGGTGCCGGGACCGGTAGCGTGCTGCGGCCGGGTCAGTTCGGCGGCGAGCCGGAGGATCTGGTTACGGCCGGTGCGGGGCGGGATCACCTGGTGCGACCCGTTGTCGTAGAGGATTGCGCCGACCCGGTTGCCGCCCTGGGAGAGCATCTGCGCCAGACCCACCGTCAGCTCGGTCGCGAGCGACTCTTTGCCCTGCTCCGAGCGTCCGAACCGCATCGAAGCCGACCGGTCGACGACCATCCAGGCGGTCAGCTCCCGGTCCTCGGTGTACTGCCGGACGTACGGCTCGTCGAGGCGCGCGGTGACGTTCCAGTCGATGTGCCGGACGTCGTCCTCGGGGACGTACGCGCGCAGGTCGGTGAAGTCGATCCCGGCGCCCCGCCACACCGTGCGATACGACCCCTGGAGCCGCCCGTCCAGCCGACGGTGCAGCTTCCACTCCAGGCGCCGCAGCAACCGGTCGGGGGCCGACGCCATGCTCAGCCTCCCCGGCCGGCCGGCTCCGGCACCCGCAGCGCGCCGAGGATGCCGGTGAGCACCGCGTCGGCGGTGACGTCGTCGGAGAGCGCCTCGTAGGACAGCACCAGCCGGTGCCGGAAGACGTCCAGCGCGAGGTCGGTGAGGTCCTCGGGCACCACGTACTCCCGGCCGCGCAGGTACGCGAGCGCGCGGGCGCCGAGCACGAGGCTGATCGACGCGCGGGGGCTCGCGCCGAACATCACGTACCGGGCGAGGTCGCCCAGGCCCACCTGGGCCGGTTCGCGGGTGGCGGAGGCCAGCTGCACCGCGTACTCGATCAGCGCCGGGTCGACGTAGACGCGGTCGGCGTCCCGCTGCATCGCGACCAGCTGCTCGGGGTCGATGATCCGCTGGATCGCCGCGCCGGGCGCGATCGCCCGCTCGACGATCACGAACTCCTCGGTGGTGCTGGGGTAGCCGACGACGACCTTCATCATGAACCGGTCGACCTGCGCCTCGGGTAACGGATAGGTTCCCTCGGACTCGATCGGGTTCTGGGTGGCCATCACCAGGAACGGCGCCGGGACGCGGTGGGTCTCGCGGCCGATCGTGACCTGCTGCTCCTGCATGACCTCGAGCAGCGCGCTCTGCACCTTGGCCGGCGCCCGGTTGATCTCGTCGGCGAGCAGCAGGTTCGTGAACACCGGCCCGAGCGAGACCTGGAACTCCCCGGTCGGCTGGTGGTAGATGCGGGTGCCGAGAATGTCGGCGGGCACCAGGTCCGGGGTGAACTGCACCCGGTGGAACTGCCCGCCGATCGCCTCGGCGAGTGACTTCACCGCGAGCGTCTTCGCCAGGCCGGGGACGCCTTCGACCAGGATGTGGCCGCGCGCCAGCAGCGCCACCAGCAGCCGTTCGAGCAGCGCGTCCTGGCCCACGATCGTCTTCTTGACCTCGTAGAGCACCTGCTCCACCGGTCCGCCGGGGCCCGCGCCCGATCCGTTCGGTGTGGTCGCGCTGCCGTTCCACTGCCGCGTCATACGTGTCCGTCCTTCGAACTCGGGGTCACGGGGCCACTGGTCACAGCGGCGGCGCCCGGCCGTCGCCCTCGCCTGCGCCGAGGGCCGATCCGATCGGGACCGCGAACCCCACCCCGATGAACGTCCCCGCGTCGGTGGGGTTCGCCAGCGCCACGATGATGCCGATGACCTCGCCGCGGACGTTGATCAGCGGCCCGCCGGAGCTGCCCGGGTTCACCGCGGCGTCGAACTGGATCAGCCCGCTCAGCGGTTTCGCACCGGCCCGCGGCACCGTGCGGTTGAGGCCGGAGACGACGCCGCTGGTCGTGCTGTCGGCGAGCCCGAGCTGGTTGCCGATCGCGACCACGTCGTCGCCGACCGCGGCACCGCCGCCGAGCGTCGCGGGGACGACGACGTCGGGCAGCGTCTGCGGGGCGAGCGCGGCGATGTCGAGCGCCGGGTCCGCGTCGACGACGGTGGCCGGCGAGCTGGAGCCGTCGGAGAACGTCACCGAGATGCTGCGGGCGCCCTCGACGACGTGGAACGCGGTGAGGATCATGCCGTCGGCGTTCGCGATGACGCCGGT
The DNA here is from genome assembly GCF_900143005.1 of Cryptosporangium aurantiacum. Classification (NCBI taxonomy): domain Bacteria; kingdom Bacillati; phylum Actinomycetota; class Actinomycetes; order Cryptosporangiales; family Cryptosporangiaceae; genus Cryptosporangium; species Cryptosporangium aurantiacum. The sequence goes on along the minus strand of NZ_FRCS01000007.1, from coordinate 261,002 downwards.
GCCGAGCGCGCTCGTCTCCGTGCGGCGGGCGTCGCGGTCCACGTCGGAGGATCCGCCGGTGGCCTGGATCAGCACGACCGACGGCAACAGCGTCTGGAAGACCTGCGCGGTCGTCAGCGTCTCGCTCGGGGACGGCGAGGGTGACGGCGCCGCGACCGGCGTCTCGTCACCGCCCCGGTACACCACCAGCACGGTGAGTACCACTGCCCATAACGCGGCCACGCCGAGCAGCGCACGGCGGCCCCACCTCCGGCGGCGCGACGGACGAGCGCGATCGGGCTCCGGCGGTGCCGCACCGGTCTCGTCCGGCACTCCGGTCACAGCCCGACCACCGCGCTCCGCACCAGCCGATCCTATGCGCGGTGTGGTCATGGAGAAGCCTTTCCCTACGTAGGAATCGGCTGTGCGGACAGTGAGAGAACTCCATGATTTCTCAGTTCTGCCCTCGGCGCCATCACCAGCGTTCGGGCCCGCGGAACCACGGTGGAACCGCGGCGGAACCACGGGGTCGCACGATCGGCCGCGTCGTGGCCCGGTCGGGCCACCGTTACCCAAGGAGGGACATGACTCGCGTGCAGCCCCGGGCGGCGATCACCGCCGCCGGGATCCGCAAGTCGTTCGGGTCTCAGGTCGTGCTCGACGGCATCGACCTGGACGTGACCGAGGGGACGATCTTCGCGCTGCTCGGCCCGAACGGCGCCGGCAAGACCACGATCGTCCGGATCCTGTCGACGCTGATCGACGCCGATGCCGGTACCGCGACGGTCGCCGGTAGCGACGTGACCCGCGAGGGCCGCGCGGTGCGCAAGGCGATCGGGGTGACCGGTCAGTTCTCCGCCGTCGACGACCTGCTCACCGGCGCGGAGAACCTCGTCCTGATGGCGGACCTGAACCACCTCGGACGCGCGGAGGGCCGCCGTCGGACGGCCGAGCTGCTCGCGCGGTTCGACCTGACCGACGCCGCCGCGAAGCCGGTGTCGACGTACTCCGGCGGGATGCGCCGCCGGCTGGACCTCGCGATGACGCTGGTCGGCGCGCCGAGCGTGATCTTCCTCGACGAGCCCACCACCGGCCTGGACCCGCGCAGCCGCCGGACGATGTGGGAGATCATCCGGCAGCTGGCGTCCGACGGCGTCACGGTGTTCCTCACCACGCAGTACCTCGACGAGGCCGACGAACTGGCCGACCACGTCGCGGTGCTCGACCAGGGCCACATCGTCGCCACCGGCACGCCGGGTGAACTCAAGCGCCGGATCCCCGGCGGGCACATCCGGCTGGTCTTCGCCGACGACGCCGCGCTGTCCGCCGCGTCCGCCGCGCTCGGCACCGCGACCGCCGACGCGGACGCGCTGGCGCTGCAGGTGCCGTCCGACGGCAGCGTCACCGCCCTGCGCGGACTCCTCGACCACCTCGACCGGGCGTCCGTCGAGGTCGCGGAGCTGACCGTGCACACCCCCGACCTGGACGACGTGTTCTTCGCCCTGACCGGCGCCCCCACCCGTGAGAAGGAGACCGCCCGATGAGCACGCTGAGCTACGCCGTGGCCGACTCGGCCACGATGTTGCGCCGCAACGCCCGCCACGTCGTGCGCTATCCGATCGTGGTGCTGATGTCGGTGGGCATCCCGGTGCTGCTGCTGCTGTTGTTCGTCGGCGTGTTCCGGGAGCTCGGGGCGAGCCTGGCCGCCGGCGACGACTACATCGACTACATCGTCCCCGGCATCCTGCTGATCGCGATCTGCTACGGCTCCTCGTCGACGTCGATGGAGGTCAACAGCGACTCGACCAAGGGCATCATCACCCGGTTCCGGACGATGGCGATCGCCCGCTCCGCGGTGCTCACCGGGCACGTGCTGACCGCGCTGATCCGGACCGCGATCAGCCTCGTGCTCGTCGTCGGCGTCGCGCTGCTGATGGGGTTCCGGCCGACCAGCGACCCGGTCGCGTGGCTGGCCGCGGCCGGCCTGCTGATGCTGCTGACGCTCGCGCTGACGTGGCTCGCGGTCGCCGTGGGCCTGGCCGCGCCGAACGCCGAGGGCACCGCTGGTTTCGGGCTCATCGTCCAGCTGCTGCCGTTCATCAGCAGCGCGTTCACGCCACCGGCGACGATGTCCGGCGGGGCGCAGTGGTTCGCCGAGAACCAGCCGTTCACCCCGGTCATCGATACCGTGCGCGGGCTGGTCGTCGGCGGGCCGATCGGCAACGACGGCATCATCGCGGTCGGCTGGTGCGTCGGGCTCAGCCTGATCGGGTACCTGTGGGCGCGGTCGCAGTTCCGGCGAGCTCCGGTGCACTGAGGCGGGCGTCCAGCACGGCGGACGCCGTACGCAGCACCGCGTCCCGGTCGAGGTCGGCGTACTCCGCCACGGCGGCGGCGTACGCCGCCGCGTCGGCGGCCTCCACCACCGCGCAGGAGCGGTCGACCGCGGTGGCCGACTGGAATCCGGCGAACATGCTGCACCGGCCGGCCAGCGCGACCATCCGGGCCGCGGAACCGGCGGCCGCCGCGCCGCCCCGCGCGAGATCGGCCAGCGCGAGCGCGACGAGCAGCGCGCCGCAGGCCGACAGCCCGTGGATCGAGTCCCCGGCCGCGCGGGCCCGGTCGATCGCCGCGGTCAGCTCCCGCGGCAGGTCGTCGACCGCGTCCGCGACGAGCTCGAGCCGTCCGGCGAACGCGTGCCCGATGACGCACCCGGCGTGGACTTCGGCCGTCCAGCCGTCCATGCCGATCACGTTCCGGTCCGTCGTGCTGCGGAGCCGCTCGGCGGCGAGACGCCACAGGTGCAGCCCGCCCTCGACGTCGCCGCGGCCGGTCAGGATCTCCGCCCGCACCACCAGGTCGAACATCAGCAGTCCGGTATCGCCTTCGCTCTGCCGCACGAGCTGTTCGACCTGCAGCTCCGCCTCGTCGAGCGCGCCGCCGTGGAGCGCGGCGAACGCCACCGCCCAGCGCACCCGGGTCGCGGTCGACCGGGCCTCCAGCTCGTCCAGCACCGGCAGGGCCGCGCTCAGGTGGTGCCGGGCGTCCTCGATCCGGCCGGCCGTGAACGACAGCTCTCCCACGCGCGCGTGCGCCTGCACGCGGACCAGGCGGTTGTCGCCCCCCTGCAACGCCGCGAGCATGCGCCCGGCCGCCACGAGGGCGGTGTCCACGTTGCCCTGTGCCTCCTCCAGGTAACTCCGGACGCCGTTCGCGATCGCGGCGAGCATCGGCTGCCCGCTCTCGCAGAGGACAAGCACCTCCTCCGCGGTGGACACGCGCAGCACGGCGTCGGTGGCGGCCACCGGCGTGGTCGGCGGAGCGGGCGGCAGCCTCCGGAGCGTCGCGCGGGACCGGAGCCCCCGCGTGCCCTGGATGAGCAGCGCCCCGAGGGCGGCGACGGTGACCGCCGTGCGGGTCGGTTCGACGAGGGCCGGTTCGGGCCGGTAGTGCGAGAGCAGCCAGGCGGGCTCGCCGGCGAGCGTCGCGATCCGGCTGAAGTTCGACTCCAGCATCCACACCCCGCCGAGCACGGCGGAGGTCGTCGCGACCGTGGCGCCGTCGGCGCGCTCCAGTCCGATCCGGAACGCGGCCGACAGGTTGTCGTGCTCCGCGCGGATCTGCCGGGCGCGTTCGACGACGTCGGACTCGAACAGCGCGGTGTGGTTCGCGATGCCGACGCCGCGGGCCCACGCGAGGAACCGGTCGGTCGCCACGGCGGTCTCGCCTGCCTCGTCCCGCCGCGCGGCGCTGAACCCCCGCACGGTCGCCAGCATCCGGAACCGCACGCCCGCCGCGGTCTCGGCCACCTTGAGCAGCGACTGGTCCACGAGGTGCTCGAGGACGGGCAACGGATCGCCGTCGCCGAGCACCGCACCCGCGGCGTCCGCGGTGAAGCCGCCGGGGAAGACCGACAGCGTCCGCATCGCGGCCCGGCCACCGGTCCCGAGCAGGTGCCAGCTCCAGTCGATGACCGCGGCGAGCGTCCGGTGCCGCTCGGGTGTGTCCCGGCTGGCGGTGCGGAGCAGGGCGAACCGCCGATCCAGCCGGTTCGCGATCTCCCGCACCGGCAGCACCTTGACGCGGGCCGCGGCGAGCTCGACGGCGAGCGGAAGCCCGTCCAGGTGCCGGCACACCTCGTGGACGGCGTCGTCGGGCAGGTCGACGTCCGGCCGGACCGCCCGCGCGCGCTGCCGGAACAGCTCCGCGCTGGTCCGGACGCTCAGCTCCGGCAGTAAGTGCACGGCTTCCGACGACAGCCCGAGCGGCGTCCGGCTGGTCGTCAGGACGCGCAGGTCCCGGCTGCGTGCCACCAGCGCACCGACCAGGTCGGCGGCACCGCGGATGACGTGTTCGCAGTTGTCCAGCACCAGCAGCGCGTCCGGCCCGAGCGAGTCGACGATCCCGGCGGGCAGGTCCGGTAGCCCAACCGGCCGCCCCGCCGGGCCCGGAGCGGCCTCACCCGCGCCGGGAACCGCGCCGAGGACGGCGGCGACCTCCCGGGCGACGTCCTCGTCGTCGGTGAGCCCGGCGAGCGGGACGACGAACACGGTGCGCTGCGGAGCGTCCCGGGCGACGGCGTGGGCCAGCCGGGTCTTGCCCAGCCCACCCGGCCCGACGATCGACGTCACCCGGGACGTACGCATGAGGTCGACGACGGCCGCGACGTCGTCCGCGCGGCCGAGCAGCGGGTTCGGCTCGTGGGGTACGCCGTGGCGGACCGGCCGCGGCTCGGGGCGGAGCAACTCCTCGTGGACGGCCCGCAGCGCCGGGCCGGGGTCGACGCCGAGCGCGTCGCGCAGCCGCCGCCGGTACGCGTCGTAGCGGGCGAGCGCGGCGGCCGGGCCGCGCACCGCGGCCTCGCAGCGCAGCAACTCGGTCAGCACCTCCTCGTCGCGGGGCAGCGCGGCCGCGAGCGCCAGCAGCGGGTCGAGCGCTTCGGCGCGGCGTCCCAGGCGGGCCAGCGCCATCGCCCTGGCGCGCGTCAGCGCCCGGTGGGTGGGGATCCGGGCGGCGCGGAGCTCGGCCAGCGGGCCGTCAGCACCGGACACGTCGGGCGGGTCCTCGGCCCACAGCGCGAGGGCGCGTTCGGCTGCCGCGAGCGCGGTCGGGTGGTCACCGGCCCGGGACGCTTGTTCGGCCTCGGCGAGCCGCCGCAGCACCGCCGACGCGTCGACCTGCTCCTCGGCGAGCGCGAGCCGGTAGCCGCGCGGCGTGCTGACGACGACGTCCGGCCCCAGCTGCGCCCGGGCGCGGAACACCAGCGCCTGCAGCGCCTTGGCCGGATGTTCGGGCAGCTCACCGGCCCACACGCCGTCGATCAGCCGGTCGGCGGCGCACCCGGCGCGCAGCTCGGTGGCGAGCAGCGCGAGCAGGTCGTGGAGCCGCCGACCCACGACGTCGGCGTCCCGGAACGCCACTCGGGACAGCAGCACCAGTTCGACGGTCACGGCACCCAGGTTAGGCCCGGTGACTGCGCCCCAGACTTCCCACTGGTTGATGAAGTTCCGGCGGCACGTCGGCGGCTCATGGACCTCGCGGGCACAATAATCGAACATTCCCGGCATGAGCAGATTTACTCCACGTATCGCCCGTTTCGCTGGCGTTCTACTGTTCACGCTGGTGCCGATGGGCACCGCGGCGCCGACCGCGCCCGACCCGAGGACGCTCACCACCCCGACGTTCTGTCCCGGCATCGCGTGCGACTTCTTCTGGCGGATCCGGCCGACTCCCCGCCCGGTCCTCCCACCGATCCCGCTGCTGCCGAATCGGAACAAGCCGTGAGCGCGGGCCGCCGGGTCGGGCTCCCGGTGCTGCTGTTCGCCGCCGACCTGTGCCTGTTCGCCAATCCGTCGGTACTGGCCGGTCTCGGTCGTCCCGGCCCGCTGTTCGCCGTCCTGGTCGCCGCGTCCGGCTTCGTCGCGCTGGTCTGGCGCGACCGGGCGCCGGTCGCGGTGCTGTGGGTGACCTGCAGCGAGGTCGTCCTGCTGTTCTGCCTGGCCACCAACGGTCTCGTCCCGCACTACATGCCGACGCTGAGCGTGCTGCTCGCGACCTACACGCTGGGCGCGCTCCGCATCCGGTCGGCCCGCTACCTGCCGCTGGCGATCGTGGCGCTGAGCGCGACCGCGCTCGACGTGATGGCGTGGAACGGCGTGGAGCCGGAGATCTCCGGCCGGGCGACGATCGTCGTGGGCTGTGCGCTCTCCGGGCTCGGCGCGTGGACCGCGGGGCGCACCCGGATGGCCGGGGCGCGCCAGGAGGCGTTGCTCGAGGTCGGGGCACTCGCGGTGGCCCAGCGGGCCGTCGCGCAGGAGCGGCTGGAGGCAGCCAGGGCGTCGCAGCACGCGCTCGCCGACGCGGTCAGCGCGATGGTCATGCAGGCCGCGGGCGCCGGCCAGGTGCTGCGCCGCGACCCGAGCCGCACCGCCACCGCGCTGCGTCGCATCGAGCTGATCGGCGGCCAGGCCATGCGTGAGCTGCGCCAGGCGCTCGCCGCGGTGCCCGCCGGGCCGCCGGCTCCGGCGCTCGAGGTCGAGCAGTGCCTGCCGCCGGCCCCGCGCGGACGCCGCCGGGCGCGCCGTTCGCCGGACATGATGCAGTGGGTGCTCACCCACGTGGCGCGGCGATGAGCGTCGCTCTGTGTCCGGGCCCGCGCGTGGTGCGGGTGCTCGTCGCCGATCCGATCGACGGTTACCTCGACGGCGTCACGATGCTGCTGCGCGACGCGGTCGTCCCGACGCCCGCCGGGCCGGTGGCGCTCACGCTGGTCGCCACCACCCGGTGGGGTGACGACGCGGTCGACCTGGCCCGGCGGCACGAACCGGACGTCGTCGTCATCGACGCGCGGCTGCTCGAGGTCCCGGACCGCGACATCGTGCACGAGCTGGGCACGGTCCTGGCCCGGCGGCAGGTCCACGTGCTGGTGCTCGTCCCGCCGGGTGCGGACGGCGTGCTCGGCGGGGCATTCCGCGCCGGCGCCCGCGGGTTCCTGATCCGGGAGACCGCCTCGGCGCACCTGGCGGACGCGATCTGCACGGTGTCGCGCGGGCACTGCTGGATCGAGGGGGCGGTCAGCACCCGGCTGCTCCCGCCGCTCGCCGAGGTCGCCGACACCCGGGCCGCCGCCTCCGCCGAAGTGCACCGGATCGAGCAACGCCTGCGCACGCTCACCCGGTCGCAGCACGAGGTGCTCACCCACTACGCCCAGGGGCGGCGTCCGCCGGAGATCGCGTCGCTGCGGAGTTGCTCGGTGGAGAACGTCCGGAGCCACCTGTACGCCGGTAAGCGCCGGCTGGACGCGACGGACCTCGCGCTGGTGGTGACCGCGTTCTTCACGACCGGCGCGATCCGCCTGCCCCGTCTCGACCTGGCCGAGACCCGTCATTAGCCCTCCGACCCATCCTCGACCCTGGAGCGTTCCGTGGCCCACTCGACGGATCCCGCGCGACCGCCGGTGTTCATCAGCTACCGGCGACGCGACACCGCGAACGTCGCGGGCCGCCTGGCCGACCGCCTCGCTCAGGAACACGGCGAGGACCGGGTCTTCCTCGACGTCGATTCGACGCAGATCGGCGCCGACGTGGTGTCCGAGGTCCGGCGCCGGATCCGGGCCAGCGGCGTGCTCGTGATGCTGATCGGCTACCGGTGGCACGGCCCGCGCGTCACCGGCCCCCGGCTGCACGACCCGGAGGACGTCGTCCGGATCGAGATCGAGGAGGCGCGGCGGTTCGGGGTCCCGGTGGTGCCGGTGCTCGTCGACGGCGCGCCGATGCCGTCAGCCACCCAGCTGCCGCCGTCGATCCAGGACGTCGCGCGGCTGGCCGCCGCGCGCCTGCGATACGACATGTTCCGCTATGACGTGGTCCCGCTGCTGGAGACGATCCGGCGGATCCTCGGCGCCCGCGCGGGCTCCGGGCGTCCGCGCGGAACGGGCCGGTCACGCGGGGGCGGCCGGGTCAGGCGCGCGCGACCACGTCGTCGGCGGCGAGGCGCGCGGACCGCGCCGTGCCCCACGCACCCAGCGGACGCAGGGCCTCGTTGAGCGAGGTGCCGTCTGCGGTCAGCGAGTACTCCACCCGGGGCGGCACCTCGCGGTACACCTCGCGGTGGATCAGGCCGTCCTCCTCCATCTCGCGCAGGTGCTGGATCAGCATCTTCTCGCTGACGCCGGGCAGCCCGCGCCGCAGCTCGCCGAAGCGTCGGGTGCCGTAGTTGTCCAGCTCCCAGAGGATCAGCGACTTCCACTTCCCCGACACCACGTCCATCGCGGCGTCGATCCCGCAGATGTACGGCCCTCGCCGCGCGCTCGCGCCCATATCGCCCCCTGACCTCAATACTTACGAAAAAGTAAGTATTGAACAAAATAGTAGGTACTTGTTGCACAGTAGGTGTCCACCGAGGATTTGGTCGACCCGTTACCGACCTCGGAGGGATCGATCTCGATGACCACCAGCACCACGTTCCTCGGGCTGGGAGCGATGGGCAGCGCGCTGGCCGCGGCCACGCTGGACGCCGGCGACCGCGTCACCGTCTGGAACCGCAGCCCGGAACGCGCCCGCGACCTCGGCGCGCGCGGCGCCCGCGTGGCCGGCACCGTCGCCGAGGCGGTGGCCGACGACGGCGTGATCGTCGCGTGCCTGTTCGACCACCGCTCGGTCCACGATGTACTCGATCCGGTGATCACCCGGCTATCCGGCCGGACCGTGGTCAACCTGACCACGTCGACGCCGGACGAGGCCCGCGAGCTCGCCACCTGGGCCGACAAGCACGGCGTCACCTACCTCGACGGCGCGATCATGGCCGTGCCGGAGATGATCGGCGGCCCGGCGTCGGCGCTGTTCTACAGCGGCTCGGAGAGCGCGTTCACCGACCATCGGGACCTGCTCGACCGGTGGGGCACGAGCACCTGGTTCGGCCCGGACGCCGGCCTGGCCTCGCTGTACGACCTCGCGATGCTCACCGGCATGTACACGATGTTCGCCGGGTTCCTGCACGGCGCCGCGATGGTCGGCACCGCCGGGGTGCCCGCGGCCGAGTTCGCGGCCCGGCAGGCACCGTTCCTCGCCGCGATGACCGAGCAGCTCGCCGAGCTCGCCGCCACCGTCGACGCCCGCGAGTACACCGGCCCCGACCAGCAGAGCCTGCGTTTCACCGACACCGCGCTGTCCGCCCTCCGGCGGGCGAGCACCGACCAGGGCGTCGCCGACGACCTGCTCGTGCCGGTGCACGACCTGGTCCGCCGCCAGATCGCGGCCGGGTTCGGCGCGCACGGCACCGCGCGGATGTTCGAAGGACTGAGGAGCAGCCGATGACCCCCGCGCCCGTCACGGTGATCGGCATCGGTCCGATGGGCCGCGCGATGGCCGCCGCGCTGCTCCGCGCGGGTCACCCGGTCACGATCTGGAACCGGACGCCGAGCCGTGGCGACGAGCTGGTCGCGGCAGGCGCCACCCGTGCGGCCGGTCCCGCGCAGGCCGTCGCCGCGAGCGAGCTGGTGATCCTGAGCCTCACCGACTACCCGGCGATGTACGACATCCTCGGTTCGGTCCCGCTGGACGGCACCGTGCTCGTCAACCTGAGCTCGGACACCCCGGCCGCGTCCCGGCAGGCCGCCCAGTGGGCCACCGACCGCGGGGCGCGGTTCGTCACCGGGGGCGTGATGGTGCCGGCACCCATCGTCGGCACGCCCGGCGCGTACGTGTACTACAGCGGCCCGCCGGACGTGTTCGACGCGCACGCCGCCGCACTCCGGGTGATCGGCGAGCCGAAGTACCTCGGGGATGACCCCGGCCTGGCCCAGCTGTTCTACCAGGCTCACCTGGACGTGTTCCTCACCGCGCTGTCCAGCCTGCTGCACGCGACCGCGCTGGTCACCGCCGCCGGGGTCCGGGCGGCCGACTTCCTGCCGGACGCGCTGGGCACGCTGACCGACATCCCGGCGATGATCGGCGACGGAGCCGAGCTGGCGCGGAGCCTGGAGGCCGGTGAGCACCCGGGCGAGTTGAGCACGGCGCGGATGATGGGCGCCACCGCGGACCACATCCTGCGCACCGCGACGGCGTCCGGCGTCGATCCGGGCCTGGCGGCGGCGGTGAAGTCGCAGTACGACCGCGCGATCGCGGCCGGCCACGGCGACGACAATTGGACCGCGCTGTACGAGGTGATCAGGGCGCGCTGAAGTTCTTCGGGTGCGAGACAACCCGGGAGGCGGCGCCGTTCGTCCATCCGGTCGAGGGAGGTGCCGATGCATCGACGGACGCTCGACGCGGAGTTCGCCGGCTTCGTCCGGGACAACCGGGTGGACCTGGTACGGACCGCACGGCTGCTCACCTGCGGGGACGTGCACCGGGCCGAGGACCTGGTGCAGTCCGCGCTGGTCCGGGCCTACGTGGCGTGGAACCGGATCCGCGGCAGCGACCATCCGGTCGCGTACGTCCGGCGGAGCATCGTCAACGCCCACATCGACGAGAGCCGCCGGCCGTTCTGGCGCCGCGAACGGTCGGTGGCCGAGCCACCGGAGTTCGGGGCGCCGGAGTCCCCGCCGGACGATCTCGGTGACGCGGTGCGGGCCGCGCTCGGCTCGCTCCCGCCGAAGATGCGGGCGGTCGTCGTCCTGCGGCACTGGCTCGACCTGAGCGTCGAGCAGACCGCCGAGTGGCTCGGCTGCACCGAGGGGACCGTCAAGAGCCAGAACGCCAAGGCCGTCGCGAAGCTGCGGCATCTCCTGGCTCCCGACGGCGCCCCGGCACCCGTCCCAGTCCACGCCGGGCGGAGGTCCCGATGAACGACATCAAGCACCTGCTCACCGCTGCCCTGAACGAGGAGCCCGCGCGCATGACGACCGACCTCCAGTCCCCGCCCGTCGACCCCACCGACGACCTGGCCCGCGGCCGACGCCGGGTGCTGCGACGCCGGGCCGCGATCGCCGGCGGGGTCGCCGCCGCGGCCCTGCTCGTGGGAGGCGTCGCCACCGTCGCCGGCCTCGACGCGGGCGGCGACGGCACCACCGGGGTGGCGACGACCGAGCACCGCACCACCGTGCGAACCCAGGAGGTCACGCTCGTCGCCTACACCGGGGAGCAGCCCAAGGGGTACCGTGTCGAGCAGCTGCCGGACGGCTGGGTGATCCAGGGCGGTTCGGAGGCCTCGCTGACGATCGCCCCCGCGAACGCCGCCGACCAGAACCCGGACTCGTTCGTGAACAAGCTGACCGTGCTCTCAGCGTCGTCGGACACCCCACCCGAGACGCTCACCGAAGGCACCCCGGTGCCGATGAGTGGCGGCACCGGCTACTTCCGCGACGCGGGGGACGGCGTCCAGATCTTCACCTACCAAGACCCGTCGGGCCGCTGGGTGCAGATCCAGGTTCCCGCCCAACTGCATTGGGACGCCGCCCGCAGCGCCGCGTTCGCCGAGGGCATCACCGTCGTCAACGGCGCGGGCGACTCGCACGGCTGACCGTCCACTCTCGGCGCTGCACACTTTGTGCCCCTCCAGGGGAACAAAGTGTGCAGCGCTCAGCGGCGCCACGCGGGGTACGCGTCGGCCGCGAACGTCCGGAAGCTGGCCGGGGGGCGGCCGGTGACCGTGGCCACGTCGTCGTTCACCAGGCCGAACGCCCCGCTGGTGAGCGCGTGGACGTAGACATCGCTGATCGGCTCGGCCACCTCCGCCGGAATGCCCGAGGCGACGAGCCGGTCCCGCACCTCGTCCCGCCCGGACTCCACGTGGCGAATCGGCCGGCCCGCCGCGTCCGAGATGAACGCGGTGACCTGAGCCATCGTCAGCGGTTCCGGGCCCACCAGCGTGTACCCCTTCCCCTCGTGGCCGTTCTCGGTCAGCGTGACGGCCGCCACCTCGGCGATGTCATCGGCGGACACCCAGGAGACGACGCCCTCGCCGCCGGGGAGGTCGATCTCGTCGCGGTCGCGGATGCCGTCGACGATCCGCATCCAGTGCCGCTCGGAGAAGTTCTGCATGAACGCGCCGGGCCGCAGGATCGTGTGCGGCACGCCGCAGGACTCCACCGCGAGCTCGACCCGGCGCAGCAGGTCGTCGTCCGGTGCCTGGTCGACGCCGAGCGCCGAGAGCAGAACGACCCGCCGGACGCCGTCCTCCGCGGCGCCGTCGAGCAGCGCGCGCACGTTCTCGGCCTCGTCGCCGGCCCGGCCCGGATCGCCGTAGACGAGGTAGATCGCGGTCGCGCCCTTGCGGGCGGCCTCGTACGTGCTCGGGTCCGCCCAGTCGAACGCGACCTCCTCGACGCCCGGCGGCGCCTCGGCGGGAGCCCGGACCGCCGCCCGTACGGTGGTGCCGCGGCGGACGAGCAGGGGTATCAAACGACGCCCGGTCTTGCCGGTGGCGCCGGTCACCAGAATGGTGCCAGTCACGGAAGCCTCCGCTGATCAGCGATGTGGACTGTTCGACGATAGGTACGGCTTCGCGGGACGTACCATGCCAGTTCAGCGCCCAGACATATCCGATCGACTCAGTGCGTACGGTTCTCGGAATGGTCCTATTAGCCGAAGCCCAGAGCGCGACGCGTTCGGCCGACGTCGTCGCGGACATCGTCGCCGACGTCGTCGCGACGACCCGGCAGCGCACGGCCGTCTACTCCCGGAGCCGGTTCCACGCGCCCTGGGGCATCCGCGTGGAGGGCGGGCACGTGGCGAGCGTCCACGTGGTGACCGCCGGGGCGTGCTGGCTGATCCCGGACGACGCCGAGCCGATCCAGCTCACCCGCGGCGACGTCGTCCTGGTGCCGTCCGGCCACGGTCACTCCCTGGTGGACGCACCCGGCAGCACGGCCCGGCCGCTGACCGAGCTGATCGGCGGTCCGCTGGGCGCGATGCCGGTGCAGGACCTGGTCATCGACGGGCCCGGCCCGGCCACCCGGTTGCTCTGCGGCGGGTACCTGCTCGCGCCGGGGCCGTGGCACCCGCTCACCGCCGCGCTGCCGTCGGTCGTCCACCTCACGGCCCGGCATTCGCGGATGGCCGGGCTGGCCGCGGTGGTCGACTTACTGTCCGACGAGGTCGACCGCGTCGATCCCGGTGCGCCCGCGGTGATCAGCTCGCTGGTCGAGCTGCTGTTCGTCTACGTGCTGCGGGCCTGGCTCGCCGAGCAGAGCGCCGCCTCCCACGGCTGGATCCGCGCGCTGCACGACCCGGTCGTCGGCCGTGCCCTCGCGCTGATCCACAGCGAACCGGGCCGGCCGTGGAGCGTGCTGTCGCTCGCCCGCGCGGTCGACACCCCGAAGGCGACGTTCAGCCGCCGGTTCACTGGCCTCACCGGTCAGTCCCCGATGGCCTACGTCACCGCCTGGCGGATGGCCGTTGCCGCCCGCCTGCTGCGCGACGAACACCGCCCGGTGCGCGAGGTGGCCCAGCGCGTGGGGTACGACTCGGAGTTCGCGTTCGCGCGGGCGTTCAAGCGGACGGTAGGCCACTCCCCCGGCCGCTACCGAGCCACCACCGAACCACCTTGGCCGAGCACCTAGAGGTACTCGCGCAGCTCCGTGACCGGCCAGCGGCGTTCGAAGAGGGTGGGGTCGCCGGCGTCGTCGGCGCGGAGCTGCTCGATCAGCCGCACGTAGCCGTCCAGGTCGAGCGTCCGCAGGAGGTCGAGCAGGTCGGCTGCCTCGCCGGTCACCGGCTCGACCGGCGCGACGAACCGGTCGTAGAGGTCGACGACCTGCCGGACCATCGCGAGGTGGCGGGCGCCCGGGTCGACCGAGGGGAAGTTCGTCGCGGCGAAGTCCTCGGTGAACACGATCGGCTCGACGGCCAGCGCCTCGGCGCCGTAGCGCTGCGCGAGGTGGATCAGCAGCTCGACGTCGAACGTCTCGTTGAACGACGTCATCTCCGGCAGGACCGGGCGCAGCGCCGTGGCGTCGAACGCTTTGAAGCCGGCCTGGGTGTCGAGCACGTGCGCCAGCGACGGGATCAGCAGCGCCCGCACGTAGTGCCGGAACAGCACGATGAGCTTGTCGGGCTTGTCGCCGGTGCTGCGCGGCTCGGTGTGCGGCCCGTCGGGCTTGACCAGCACCGCGCCCTCGAGGCCGTATCGCTGGCCGAGCGCACCGACCACGCCCGAGCCGCCGGCGATCGGCGCCACCAGCGAGCCGAGCTGCGCGAGGTTCGCCGAGAGATCGGCGTCGGTGTACGCCACGACGTGCCGCCCCGGCACGTCGTCGGCGACCGCGGCGGCCAGCGCGGCGAGGATCGAACCGCCCTTGCGGGACTGGTCGGTCGAGGTCAGCCGGTCGAACTCCGGGCTGATCGACGCTCCGCTCGTGAGGACGTCCGCCAGGCGCAGCACCCGCACGCCACGGTGGCCGCTCGCCGGGTAGCCCTCGGCCGCCACGATGCGCTCCATCACGTCCGCACTGGACGGCTGGTCCGGGCACCCGTCGTCACAGGCGACGATGCTCCAGGTGACGCTGGGCAGGCCCGCGGTCAGCCAGTCGAGCTGGCGGACCTTGGCCCGGACGAAGTCCTCGCCGTGCGGGTGTTGCGACCGCGGCACGATCCGCCCGGTCTCGCCGTACATCGCCCACACCACGGTGAGGTGCACGGGCCCGGGAACCGCGGCGAGGCGTTCCCGCGACCGGGCCACGGCAGCGGCCTCCGCCGCTACGGCCGGCCCCCGGTCGCCAGGGGCAGGGTCGCCCGAGGCCAGCGTGAGCACGGCCTCGTTCTGGTCGGAATCGGTCAGGTCACGCACGAGCGCTGACGTCTGCTCCACAGCCAGGAGATCGTACGGGTCCCCGGGCCGCCCGTGGGTGGCGGCCCGGGGAGCCGGTCACGCGTCCGCGGCGTGGCGGGCGGCGATGTAGCCGAACGTCATCGTGTTCGAGATGCTCGCCCCGGCGCCGGGGTAGGTGCGCCCCATGACCGTCGCCGCCATGTTGCCGGTCACGTACAGGCCGGGGATCGGCGCGTCGGCCTCGTCGAGCGCCCGCCCGTGCTCGTCGGTGATGACGCCGCCGATCGTGCCGACGTCGCCGGGGTAGATCTGGGTGGCGTAGAACGGCGCGGTGTCCACCGGGCCGAGCGCCGGGTTGGGCTTGTTGCCCGGGTCGCCGAGCACCTTGTTGTACGCCGACTCGCCGCGCCCGAAGTCCGGGTCCTCACCCTGCGCGGCGTGGACGTTGAACCGGCCGATGGTCGCCAGCAGCGCCTCGGGGTCGACCTCGATCTGCTTCGCCAGCTCCTGCAGCGTGTTCGCGCGCTTGAGCCAGCCGCTGGTGACCAGCTCCTCCGGCATCCGCCCGGGTAAGACCGACGCGAGCTTCCGCAGCGTCGGCAGGCCGCGTGCCCACGGGTACCGCTTCCGGAACGTGTCATCGAAGATCAGCCAGGCCGGCACCGCGTCGTTCGCGTACATCGCCTTGCCGACCTCCAGATAGGAGTTCGACTCGTTGACGAACCGCTTGCCGTGCTTGTTGACGAACAGCGCGTGCGGGTACTGCCTGCCGAGCGCGACGGCGGAGCCCGCCAGCTCCATCCGCGGGTTGGGCAGCCAGACCGCGTCGTCCATGTAGTCGGTCTTCGCGCCGACCGCGATCGCGGCGGCCAACACCTCCCCGGTGTTGCCGGGGTTGGCCATCGTCCACTGACCGTCGTTCGGCTGCGTGTCGGCGCTGTACTTCTTCCGCATCTCCGGGTTGCGCTCGAAGCCGCCGGCCGCGAGCAGCACGCCGCGGTTCCCGCGGACCAGGACCGGTTCGCCGTTCCGCACCGCGCGGACGCCGACCACCCGCCCGTTCTCGACGACGAGGTCCTCGACGCCGGTGTTGACCCACAGCGGGACGCCGGCTTCGACGAGGATCTTCGTGATCTGGCCGACCAGCGACATGCCGTTGGTCAGCAGATCCTTGCGGCGGATCTTGCCGAGGTAGGTCCGCGAGCCGACCCGCACCGTGGTGCGCAGCGACCGGAGCGAGCGGCTCCACGTGGGCAGGCTACGGACCTCGTTGGTCTTGACCGCCATGCCCATCCCCTTGCCCATGCCGGGGATGATCTTGGACTGCCACTCGCCGAGCTGCCGCCCGTCCCACGGGACGCCTTCGACCGACCGGCCGCGCGCCTTCCCGCCCTTGCGGTTGTCGTAGTAGTCGGCGTAACCCTCGCAGCGCACCAGCTTGACGCCCTTGCGCTGGAGCAGCGAGATCATCTCCGGGCCCTCGTTGAGGAACGCTTCCCGGCGCGCCTGCGAGGAGCCCTGGTCGGGCGGTCCGACGACCGACTCGAAGTAGGCCATCCCGTCCTCGAACGAGTCCGGCACCCGCTCCGCACGCATCAGCGGGTTGTTCGGCACCCAGATGATGCCTCCGGACATCCCGGTCGAGCCGCCCAGGAACGGCTGCTTCTCGATGACGACCGGCTTCAAGCCGGCCTCGTGGGCGGCGAGCGCGGCGACCAAGCCACCTCCACCGCTCCCGACGATCACGAAGTCGAACGACTCATCCCGCGTAGCCATGCCTCATCCCCATCGATGGTCGGAACGTGCGATCCGGTCTGGTCACCGGGAGAGCGAGCCGCCGTCGATCGCTTCCCAGAAGACGACTTGCGCGCCCTCGGTATCCAGCGCCGGGGACATCGACATGTCGGCCGTGCGGGTGGCGAGCGCACCGAAGACCGCGGCCGGTTCGCCCTCCACCTCGTAGAGGGCGACGTAGCGGTGCGATGGCTCGGTCGTGCCCGCGCCCTCCGCGACCCGGTAACGGGTGGCGGCGACGACGCCGGGGACGTCCAGCAGCTCTTTGAGGTGGACCTGGTTGTACCAGGCGTTGTACTCCGCCTCCTGCTCCGCGGAGCGGGGATTGGTGAACACCATCATGATCGTCCGGGCCATCGGATCCTCTCCCCGGTCGGCACACCGTTGGGCGTTCGAAGTTTAGACAACAGTCAATGTGTAAGTCACGACTTCGTACGGACCGGATTCACGGCTGTGACGGGTGGGACTCCTAAGGTGATCCCCATGCCTGCCACCCTGAGCCCGACGAAGACCCGGGCGGCGCTCCGCACGTCGGCGCGCGTCTCCCTGCAGCTGCTGCTGGTCCTGCTCATGACCGCGGTGACGCTGTGGATCCTGGGCCGGATGTGGTCGATCGTCTGGCCGCTCGTCGTCGCGCTCCTGCTCACAACGCTGACCTGGCCGCCGACCCGTTTCCTGCGCAACCACAGGTGGCCGCCCGCGCTGGCGGCGGCCACCGTGACGCTCGGTTTCCTGGCGCTGGCCGCGGGTACGATCGTCGGCATCGCGGTGCCGGTGGCAGCCCAGTCACCCGAGCTCGCGACCGGCGTCGCCGACGGCATCGCGCGCCTGCGCGAGTGGGCGGCGGGCCCGCCGCTGAACATCGGTGACGATCAGGTGACGAGCGCCCTGGACAGCGCGACCGCGAAGCTGCAGGACAGCGTCGGCAGCATCGCGACCGCGACGCTGACCGGCGTGAGCACGGTGGTCAACGGCCTGATCACCGCGATCCTCGCGCTGTTCCTGATGTTCTTCTTCCTCAAGGACGGTCCGCGGTTCCTGCCCTGGCTGACCCGCCAGCTCCCGGGCCGCCTCTCGACCGACGTGCCGACCGTCGCGGCGCGCGGGTGGAACACGCTCGGGGCGTTCGTCCGGTCGCAGGCGTTCGTCGGCCTGCTCGACGCGGTCTGCATCGGGATCGGGCTGTGGATCCTGGACGTTCCGCTGGTGCTGCCGCTGGCCGTGCTGACGTTCGTCTCGGCGTTCGTGCCGATCGTCGGCGCGGTGTTCGCGGGTTTTGTCGCGGTGCTGATCGCGCTGGTGTCCAACGGCCTGACCGACGCGCTGATCGTGCTGGCGATCATCCTGGTCGTGCAGCAGCTGGAAGGAAACGTGTTCCAGCCGATGGTGCAGAGCCGCGGCCTGGGGCTGCACGCCGGGGTGGTGCTGCTGGCGGTGACGCTCGGCAGCAGCCTGGCCGGCATCGTCGGCAGCCTGCTCGCGGTCCCGGTCGCCGCGCTGATCGCGGTGACCTGGAATTACGTCCGCGATCAGCTGACCGATCCGGTACCGGTTCCGGCGCCCGACCCGGACCCCGACCCGGAGCCCGCGGTCGAGAACGCCGAGGGCGTCGCACCAGCCTGACGCTCGGGAACGTTCAAGCCTCCTCGCGCTGGGTAGTTCTGCGAAAGCGGAGCGCAACCGGGGCGCTGCCGCTCACCCCGTTGACCGGGACGCCCGCGCGTCCCCGCGAGAGGAGCAGGCATGACGCACTCACCACCGCCGAAGGGTGGTCCGGAGGTCTTAGTCGCGGAGTCCGCCACCACCCGGCGCGACCTCGGCGACGACGTCGACGCGCTTGCGACCCGCGCCGACCGGCCGCGCAAGGCCCTCGCCGGAGCGGCCGGTTCGGCCGGAATCGCAGCGCTGACGCTGGTCGCCGTCGTGGTCCGGCGGCGCCGCCGCCGTCGGACACCCCCGGCGGCCTGGTACCGGCGGGGGATCCGCCGGTAGAAAGCCGGTGCGGCGGCCCCGGGCCGCCGCACCGATCACGAGCCTTCGGCCTCGCCGGTGTAGGCCGCGTACGTCCGGTCGGCGGCGGCACGGGCCGCCTCCGGGTCGTCACCGGCGGCGATCGCCTGCTCGGCCCACGCGTCGCTGCTCAGCCGCATGAACTCCTTGCCGTCCGGCGACGCCGCCCATGCCGCGGCAGCCTCCTGGTCGGCCGCGGGCGACGAGGCGGGGTCCGCGAGGTAGTTGGCCAGGCCCCAGAGTCCGGAGTCCCAGCCGACGCCGGTCGCACCGGGGCCGAACTGCTCCCAGAGCGCGTCGTCGATGTGCGCGACGTGTTCGAGTTCGACGCGCGTCCGCCCCGCGCCCTCCGGCGTCAGCCGCACCTCGATCCAGCTGACGTTGCCGCCGTACTCCCACGTCGCGGCGTACCCGTGCGGCTTCTCGCAGCGGGTGATCGTGCCGCCGGCGTTGCCCTCCAGCTGGTAGTGGCCGCCCTCCTTCAGCTCACCGGAGATCGGCAGGAACCAGCGCGGGAGCCGGTCGGCGCTCGAGACGGCGTCCCACAGGTCCTCGATGTCGGTGTCGTAGGCCTGGCTGATCGTGGAGACCCGGGCCTCGCCGGCCTCCAGCACCCGGCTGCCGAGCGTGCGGCGTACGGCGCTGATCTGGCTCTTCACGTCGATCATTCGGTCGCTCCAGGGGGGTCGTCGGTCTTCGCGGCCGCTCGCCGCTGTCGTTTGCCGCGCGCGACCTCGGTGGCCAGCGCGTCGAAGTGCGGCGTCCAGAACCGCCGGAACTGCCGCAGCCAGTCGTCCGCTTCACGCAAGGCCGTCGCCTCCACGGCGTAGAGCCGCCGTGTCCCCTCCGGCCGCACGGTGGCGAACCCGTTGTCGCGCAGCACCCGGAGGTGCTGCGAGACCGCGGGCTGGGTGATCCCGAACTCCGCCCGGATAACCTCGGTGATCGCACCGGAGGGCTGCTCACCGTCGGCGAGCAGCTCCAGGATCCGGCGGCGCACGGGGTCGCCGAGCACATCGAACGCATGCACGGGAGCAACGTTATCAGGTGATGCTTATATAAGCGAACACTTCTAGAAAGTCACGGTCACGTCCAGGCCGCCGCCCTCACGAGGCCGGACGTCCAGCGTCGCCCGGTGCGCGTCGGCGATCGCCCGGACGATCGGAAGTCCGAGCCCGTAGCCGCCGCCGTGCCGGATCCGGGCGCCGCCGAGCTGCTGAAACGGCTCGAGCAGCCGGGCGACGTCCTCCGCCGGGATCTCCGGGCCGGTGTTCCGGACGGTCAGCCGGGCCCGCCCCTCGACGGTCCCGGTCGTGACCTCGACCCACCCGTCGTCGACGTTGTGCCGGACCGCGTTGTCGACCAGGTTCGCGACCAGGCTCTCGACGAGGTGCGGGTCGCCGGTCGTCGGGGCCGGCCGCCTCTCGCCCGTGATCCCCTCCCGCCCCCGCAGTACCCCGCCGACGATCTCCGCGACGTCGAGCGGCCGGCGGTGCTCGATCCCGGACTCGCTACCCGCCAGCGTGAGCAGCGCGTCGATCAGCCGCTCCTGCTGGGTGCCGAGCGTCAGCACCTCGCGGCACGCCGCGCGCAGGTCGTCCGCGGTCGCATCCGGGTCGGCGAGCGCGACCTGCAGCAGCGTCCGCTCGGCGGTGAGCGGCGTCCGCAGCTCGTGCGACGCGTTCGCGACGAACCGCCGCTGGGCCTCGAACGACGCCTCCAGCCGCGCGAACAGATCGTCGAGCACGGCCGCGAGCTGGCGGAACTCGTCGTCGCGCCGGTTGACGCCCAGCCGCCGGTGCAGGTTCGACGCGGAGATCTCGCGCGCGGTCGCGGTGATCGTCCGCAGCGGACGGAGCAGCCGCCCGGCGATCAGCCACCCGAGCACGACCGCGACCACCACGGTCAGCGCCAGCCCGACCAGCGACGAGACCACCAGCTCCTGCCGGACGCCGACCCCGTCGCTGGACGGTCCGGCGCCGGGTGGCACGCCGGGCTGCCCCGGCACCGGCGACGACTCGCTGGCCTGCAACAGCGGGACGCCGAGCAGCGCCGCACCGCACACCACGAACGCCCCGGAGTAGAGCAGCGTCAGTTGCCCGCGCAGCGTCACGGCTCGCCCACCCGGTAGCCGCCGCCGCGCACGGTGTGGACGACCGGCGGGTCGCCGAGTTTCGTCCGCAATCGTTTGATCGTGGTTTTGACCGCGGTCGTGAACGGGTCCGCGGCCTCGTCCCAGACGTGGTCGAGCAGTTCCTCCGGCGAGATCACCCGGCCCGGCGACGCGAGCAGGTACTCCAGCACCGCGAACTCCTTCGGGCTCAGCTCCAGCCGACGCCCGTCGCGGGTCGCGACCCGGCTGTTCGGGTCGAGCGTCAGGTCGCCGCACTCCAGCGTCGGCGGCAGCGCGGCGCCGGGGCGGCGGCCCAGCGCGCGGACCCGGGCGACCAGCTCGGCGAAGTCGAACGGTTTCGGCAGGTAGTCGTCGGCGCCCAGACCCAGGCCGTCGACGCGTTGGCGGACCGTGCTCGCGGCGGTGAGCATCAGGACGCGGCACGCCGGGTGGCCGGCCACGATCCGGCGACACACCTCGTCGCCGTGGACCCCCGGCACGTCCCGGTCCAGCACGACGACGTCGTACGGGGTGACCGCGAGCCGCTCGAGTGCGGTGTTCCCGTCCAGGACGACGTCGACCGCCAACCCCTCGCGCCGCAGCCCGGTCCCCAGCGTCCGGGCCAGGATCTCGAAGTCCTCCACGACCAGCACTCTCACCCGCCCCACGATGCCAGCCGTTCGGTGTCAGTTCGGTGCCAAGGCGCGACACCGGGCTGACACCGTCCGCCGCGTAGACCGGAGCCGCCACATTCCGAGAGGAAGGACAACCGATGAGCATCGTCGTCGACGGGCTCCACAAGCGCTTCGGGTCGACGGTCGCACTGGACGGCATGACGTTCGCGGTGCGGCCCGGCCTGGTCACCGGTTTTGTCGGGCCGAACGGTGCAGGCAAGTCCACCACGATGCGGGTGATCCTCGGCCTGGACGCCGCCGACGCCGGCACCGCGCTGGTGGACGACACCCCGTACCGGTCGCTGCGGCGCCCGCTGCGCCACCTCGGTTCGCTGCTGGACGCCGCCGCGCTGCAGCCGAGCCGGACCGCCCGCAACCACCTGCTCTGGCTCGCGCACTCGCAGGGCCTGGACGGCACGCGCGTGGACGAAGTGCTCGCGCTGACCGGGCTGACGTCGGTGGCCCGGCGCCGCGCGGGCGGGTACTCGCTCGGCATGCGGCAGCGGCTCGGGCTCGCCGCCGCGCTGCTCGGCGATCCGCCCACCGTGATGCTCGACGAGCCGTTCAACGGCATGGACCCGGACGGCATCATCTGGCTGCGCGGGTTCCTGCGGTCGCTGGCCGCCGAGGGACGCGCGGTGCTGGTCTCGAGTCACCTGATGGGTGAGCTGCAGGACACCGCCCACCACCTGGTCGTGGTCGGACGCGGCCGGGTCCTCGCCGACGGCCGCGTCTCCGACCTGGTGGCCGAGCACTCGTCGCTGGAGCAGGCCTACCTGACGCTGACCCGCGGCGCGGTGGAATTCTCCACCCGGGAGGACGTCCGATGACCGGCCAGTTCGCGCGGGTGCTCCGCGCCGAGTGGACAAAGTTCCGCACGGTCCGGGGCTGGGTGGTCGCGACCGCCGTCGCCGCGGTGCTCATCGTCGGCCTCGGCGTCGCGCCCGGCATGGGCGGAACGTGCGGCACCGGCTGCCGGTTGCCGGTCGGCCCGGAGGGCCAGGAGGTCACCGACAACTTCCGGTTCGTGCACCGCGCGCTGACCGGCGACGGCAGCATCACCGCCAGGCTCACGGCGCTGACCGGCGAGAAGCCGTCGTCCGAGGGGCCGTCGGAACCGGGGCTGGTGTCGTGGGCCAAGGCCGGGCTGATCCTGAAGGACGGCACCGACCCCGGGTCCTCGTACGTGGCCGTGATGCTCACCGGCGCCCACGGCGTCCGCCTGCAGTACGACTACGTGCACGACGTCGCCGGCCCGGCCGGGGACACGGCGCCGCAGTGGCTGCGGCTGACCCGCACCGGCGACACGGTGACCGCGGCCGTGTCGGCGGACGGCGCCCGGTGGCAGACCGTGGGGCAGGCGACGCTGCCGAACCTGCCGGAGACCCTGGAGGCGGGGATGTTCACCACGTCGCCGCAGTACGCCGAGGTGTCGTCGCAGTCGTCGTTCGGCACGACCGGCGCGATGGGCGGCCCGTCGACCGCGACCGGAGTGTTCGACCAGGTGCGGCTCGAGGGGGACGCGGAGGCCGCCTGGAGCAGCGACCAGGTCGGCGGGCCCGACCGGCCGGAGGACGTCCCGACCGGCGGTGGTCCGGACGAGGACGGCGACACCGATCGCGCGGCGGGCGCCGACACCGGCTCACGCGAGGAGGGCGGCGTGTTCACGCTGACCGGGTCCGGCGACATCGCGCCCGCGGTCACCGGTGCGGCCGGGCTGGGCACCAGCATCACCCAGACGCTCGTCGGGACGTTCGCCGGGCTGGTCCTGTTCGTCGTCGTCGGCGTGCTGTTCGTGACCGCCGAGTACCGGCGGGGGCTGATCGGCACGACGCTGGCCGCAGGTCCGCCGCGCGGCCGGATGCTGGTGGCCAAGGCGCTGGTGGTCGGCGCGGTCACGGCGATCACCGGCGCAGTCGCGGCCGCGGCCGTGCTGACGCTCGGGCAGCGGGTGCTGCGCGGCAACGGCGTGTACGTCCATGCGGCGTCCACGGCGACCGAGGTGCGGATCGTGCTCGGGACCGCGGTGCTGCTGGCGGTCTGCGCGGTGCTGGCGCTGGCCCTGGGTGTCGTGCTGCGGCGCGGGGCGGTGGCGCTCACCGTCGTGCTGGCGATCACCGTGCTGCCGTATCTGCTGGCGATGAGCGTGCTGCCGGCCGACGCCGCGGATTGGGTGCTGCGGATCACGCCGGCCGCCGCGTTCGCGGTGCAGCAGAGCGCGGTCGAGTACGCCCAGGTCGACAACCTGTACCTCCCGGTGGAGGGGTACTTCCCGCTGCCGCCCGCCGGTGGCCTGGCCGTGCTGCTGGCCTGGGCCGCGGCCGCGTTCACGCTGGCCACGGTCGTGCTCCGCCGGCGGGACGTCTGATGTACACGGACGCCCTGCGGGCGGAATGGACCAAACTCCGGACGTCGCCCGGCGCGCTGTGGTCGGTGGTCGCGCTGGCGGTCGCCATCGCGGGGTTGAGCGCGCTCGCGGTCGCCCCGGTGACGTGCCCGTGCGCGACCGACACCACGAAGCTCACGCTGACCGGCGTCCAGCTCGGACAGGCGGTGGCGGCGGTGGTCGCGGTCATGCTGCTGGGCGGCGAGTACGGCACCCGGATGATCACGGTCACGCTCGCCGCGCTGCCGAGCCGGACGTCGATGCTGGCCGCGAAGGCGACTCTGGTCGGAGGGCTGGTCGCGGTCGCCGGGACGGTCGGCGTCGGCGGCGCCTGGGTGGCGGGGCAGGCCGCGCTCGGGGACGAACTCGGGGCCGGGGCGGTGTGGCGTCCGCTGGTCGGCTCGGTGCTGTACCTGGTGCTGATCGCGCTGTTCGGGCTCGGGGTCGCGGCGATCACCCGGAACTCGGCGGCGGCGGTCGGGGTGGTGCTGGGGCTGCTCTACGTCGCGCCGCTCGTCACCGCGATGGTGCAGGACGACGACTGGCAGGAGCGCCTGCAGCGGTTCGGGCCCGCCGACGCGGGCCTGGCCGTCCAGGCCACGATCAACCTGGACGACCTGGCGATCTCACCGTGGCGCGGCCTGGGCGTGCTGGCGCTGTGGACGCTCAGCGCGCTGCTGCTCGGCGGCGTCCTGCTCCACCGCCGCGACGCGTAGCGCACGGCCCACCCGCGGCTTGACGCGAAGCGTCAGTGTGCGATCGCGGGCACCGGCTCGGCGGCGAGCGACGGCGCGGTGTCCGCTGCCACCTCCGTGGCCGGGCGGCGGCGGAACAGGAACGCGGCGAGCACCGCGCCGGTCGCGAAGAACCCGGCGCCCCACCAGTACGCGACCGCGTAACTGTGCACCGCGGCCTCCGCGGCGACGGCCGGGCTGACCGGCCCGTGCGCGGCCAGGTAGTTCGTCGCGGCGGTCGCGGCCAGCGTGTTCAGCAGCGCGGTGCCGATCGAGCCACCGACCTGCTGAGACGTGTTCACCAGCGCGGACGCCACCCCGGCGAACTGCCGGTCGATGCCGAGCGTCGCGGACTGCATCGCGGCGGGCATCGTCGTCCCCATTCCGACCCCGAGCAGCGTCAGCGGCACGAGCAGGCTCGACGCGTACGTCGAGTGAACACCGAGGCGGGTCAGCGCGACCATCGCCACCGCACCCAGCCCGAGCCCGATCGGCACCATCACTTTCGGCCCGAACCGGGGCACCAGCACGTTCGTCGAGAGCTGCGCGGCCACCGCGAGCCCGATGACCATCGGCAGGAACGCCAGCCCGGTGCGGATCGGCGAGTACTCCAGCGTGCCCTGCAGGTAGTACGTCACGAACAGGAAGACGCCGAACATGCCGGTCGCGGCGACCAGCACCGACAGGTACGCGGCGCCGCGGTTGCGATCGAGCACGATGCCCAGCGGGAGCAGCGGGTGAGCAGCCCGGCGCTGCCAGAGCACGAACCCGGCCAGCAGCAGCACGCCGACGGCCAGCATCCCCCAGGTCCAGGCCGAGCCCCAGCCGTCGGTCTCGGCGTTGGCGAAGCCGTAGACGACCGCGAACAGCGCGCCGGAGACCAGCACGGTGCCCGGGACGTCCAGGCGCGGACGCGGTCCGGTGCGCTCGGCGGCGTCGACGAACACGACCGTGCCGATCACCGCGACGACCGCGATGAACACGTTGATGTAGAGCGTCCAGCGCCAGCTCAGCGTCTCGGTGAGGACACCGCCGAGCAGCAGGCCGATCGCACCACCGGCCGCCGCCACGGCGCCGAACACGCCGAACGCGCGGGCGCGTTCGCGCGCCACGGTGAACGTCGTGGTCAGGACCGCGAGCGCGGTCGGCGCGAGCAGCGCACCGAAGACGCCCTGCAGCGCGCGGGCGCCGACGAGCGCGCCGAAGCTCTGAGCCGCGCCGCCGAGCGCCGAGGCCGCGGCGAAACCGACGAGCGCGATGACGAACGTCCGCTTGCGCCCGATCAGGTCGGACAGCCGCCCGCCGAGCAGCAGCAGGCTGCCGAACGCCAGCGAGTACGCGGTGATGATCCACTGCCGGTCGCCGTTGGAGAAGCCGAGGTCGGCCTGGGTGGCCGGTAGAGCGATGTTCACCACGGTGGCGTCCAGCACGACCATCAGCTGGGCCAGACCCACCGTGACCAGCGCCCACCAGCGCCGGGATGACGCCACATCGGGCGGCGTCGAGATAGTTGTCGAGGTCATGCAACGACCATATACGAGACTGGCGAGTTTCGAAACTGGTTAGTTCCGGAACTGTGCCGTACCATGAGCGGACTACGCAGGAGAGGAGAGCCGGCCGATGACGTCCGCCGCGCCCGCCGTGAAGCCGGGCCGCAAGCGCGACCACACGCGCGACCCCGAGATCCTCGACGCGGCGCTCGACGTCCTGGCCGAGACCGGCTACGAGGGCATGACGATCGACCAGGTCGCGGCCCGCGCCAAGGCCGGCAAGGCCACGCTCTACCGCCGCTGGCCGTCGAAGGCCGAACTGGTCATCGACGCGATCGGCTGCATGAAGAAGGAAGACCTCCGGCCGGAGGCGCTGCCCGACACCGGCACGTTGCGCGGCGACCTGCTGGCGATGATCAAGCCGCCGACGATCCAGGACGCGACGCGCAAACTGCAGATCATGTCCGGCGTGGTCTCGATGCTGTCCAAGCACCCCGAGCTCGGTGACGCGCTCCGCGCCGCGATGATCGAGCCCCGCGCCGCCGCCAACCGGTTCCTGCTCCGGCGGGCGATCGAGCGCGGCGAGATCCGCGCCGACTGTGACGTCGAGTTCCTCGCGCTGCTCAGCCCGTCGATGACGTTCTACCGCACGCTGTTCCAGCAGCGTCCGGTCGACCGGGAGTTCCTGGTCTCGATCATCGACGAGATCCTGCTGCCCGCGGTCCGACCCTAGCGAGCCGAGGGGGCGCCGGTGGACTATCCGCTCCCCCGCCGCCGCTTTCTCGCCCTCGTCGGTTCCGCCGGGGCGGGTTTCCTGGGTCCCGCGCTGGTCGGCGCCGACGGTGTCCGCGCCGGCGTCCCCAGCCGTGCCGCGACCGTCGTCCCCGCGGGGGTGTTCACGCTCGGGGTGGCGTCCGGCGACCCGTTACCGGACGGCGTCGTGCTCTGGACGCGGCTCGCGCCGCGCCCCACGGAGGGCGGCGGCATGCCCGAGCGACCGGTTCCCGTGCGCTGGGAGGTCGCGGCCGACGAACGTTTCCGGACGATCGTCAAGGCCGGCACCGCAACCGCGCACGCGTCGGCGGCGCACTCCGTCCACGTCGACGTCCGCGGGCTGCGCCCCGCCGCCGACTACTTCTACCGCTTCCGGGTCGGGAGCCAGGCCTCCCCGGTCGGCCGCACCCGTACCGCGCCCGCGCCGGACGCCCGGCCCCGCCGGCTCCGGTTCGCCACCGCGTCGTGCCAGAACTGGCAGGACGGCTACTACACCGCGTACCGCTCGCTCGCCGACGAGGACCTGGACTTCGTCGCGTTCCTCGGCGACTACATCTACGAGGCCGCGCCGTGGACCGGGCTGCTCCGCGCGCACTGCGGCACCGGCCAGCCGTACACACTGGAGGATTACCGCAACCGCCACGCCCAGTACCGCACCGACCCCGACCTGGCCCGGGCGCACGCCGCCGCGCCCTGGGTCGTCTCGCTGGACGACCACGACGTGGACGACAACTGGACCGGCGCGGAACCGGCCGACCCGTCGGTCCGCGAGGCGGTGCCGTTCACCGCGCGCAAGGCGGCGGGCATCCGGGCGTTCGTCGAGCACATGCCGGTCCGGGTCGGGCCGGACACCGAGCTCTACCGGCGATTACGGTTCGGGACGCTGGCCACGCTGCACGTCCTCGACACCCGCCGGTACCGGTCGCCGCACGCCACCACCGTGGCGGAGGCCGAGGAGCCCTGGCGGACGATGACCGGGCCCGGCCAGGAGCGGTGGCTGATCGACGGGCTGACCCGCGCCGGGAGCGACTGGAACCTGCTCGCGAACCAGGTGCTGTGGGCCTCGGTGGACAGTCGCGCGGGCCCGGGCGAGCGGTACAGCTTCGACAACTGGGACGGCTACCGCGTGCAGCGCAGGCGGCTGCTGGAGTACCTGGGAAGCGGCGCCGCGCGCAACCCGGTCGTCCTCACCGGGGACCAGCACGCGACCTGGGCCTGCGACGTGAAGCCCCACCCCGGCGTGGACGGCTCCCCGATTCTCGCCGCCGAGCTGGCCGGGACGTCGATCACGTCCGGCGGCGACCCGGACGTCGAGGCTTTCCGCCGCGAGCACGCGCCGTTGCTGGCGGAGAACCCGCACTGCAAGTACATCGACAACCGGCGCGGCTACCTGCTCGGCGAGCTGACCGCGACCGCGCTCCGCGTCCGGCTGCGGGTCGTCGACACGGTGACCGACCCCCACGGTGGAGCGGTACGCACGGGCGCCCGCTTCGTCGTCGAGAACGACCGCCCCGGCGTCACTCTGGACGGGCCGCCCGATCTGTCCGGCGCCCCCGGCGGCACGGTCACGCCACTAGGGCAGCGTCCGCCGGGACGGTGACGCACAGGCGGGTGCCCTCGGCGGAACTGTCCACCCGCACCCACCCGGCGAGCGCGCGAGCCCGCCGCTCGACGCCTGCCAGCCCGCCGCCCGGTTTCGCCACGGCGCCGCCCGGCCCGTCGTCCACCACCAGAGCGGTCAGCCAGCCGTCGGCGAGCGTGACCGCGACCTGCACGGTCGCCTCGGGCGCGTACTTCGCGACGTTCGTCAGGCCCTCGCAGAGCGCGTAGTAGAGCGTCGCCTCGACCACGGCCGGAAACCGTCCCGGGCAGACCACGAACCGCACCGGCAGCCGGAGCCGCGCGGCCACCTCCTCCATCGCCGGTCCGAGCCCGTGTTCGCGCAGCTGTGGCGGGAGCAGCCCGCGCGCCAGGTGCTCCAGCTCCCGCAGGGTCGCGCGCACCTCGTCCCGGCACTCGGTGGCGACGACGGTCGCCACCGGGTCGGACGTCTGCTCGCTCAGCCGGTCCAGGCGACCCGCGAGCGCGCCCAGGCGGTGTTGCGCCCCGTCGCGCAGCTCCTGTTCCAGCCGGGACCGCTCGGCGAGCTTGTTCTCCTCCAGCCGGTCCTGGGCGGCCAGCACCTGGGCGAGGTGCGCGCTGGCCGCGGCCTGCAACTGGGCGGTGAGCAGCGCCTGGCCACCGGCGCGCAGGACGGCGTCCACCAGAACCGGACGGCGCCGCAGCGAGGCGTCGACGTCGACGATCGCCAGTGGGTGCTGCTCGCCGGCGATCGAGATCCGCCACCGGCGGTCCTCGGCCGGGTCGGCCGTCTCGGCCGGGTCCGCAGCGCCGGCCGTGCCGGTAGGGACCGGCGCAGCCGGCCGGCCGGCCGGGTCGACCCACCCGTGCTCGGCAGGCGCCCAGAAGTACAGGCGCAGGGTCCCGTCGCGGAGCGCGTCGGCCAGCGCACCCCGGACCGTCGCGACCGACGTCCCGGACGAGGTGATCCGGACGACGCGGTACGGCGCGCTCAGCTCCCACCAGCGGTCACGCAGCGCGCCGGAGACCACGGCCAGCGACACGACCAGCGCAATCACGCCCTGGTTGAAATAGAACGCCTGCAGCTCCGCGACGTTCGTCCAGGCCTCGGGCTGCAAGAGCGACTGGACCGACGCGACCAGCCCGAGCGCGGCCGTCGCCACCAGCACCGGGATCGCGATCCGCCGGTCGAGGTTGGACAGCCAGCGGGCGCGGCGCCAGAGCAGCCAGGCGAACCAGGTGGCGAGCAGCACCTGCGCGACGGCCTGACTCCGGATGCCGACCTCGAACGCGGTCCGGTTCTCCGCCACCCGCAGCCAGGAGACGCCGGTGTGCACGCCCACCCACTCGGGCGCGGTGACGGACTGGAGCGCGACTTCCGTGCCGATCAGCACGCCGATCGCGACGACCACCCAGGCCCGGTCCTGCCGCCGGGTGATCCGGCCCTCGGGGTACGACAGGATCGCGGTGCCGAGGAACACGAAGAAGCCGAACTGGGCGAGGAACGAGAGCATCGGGCCCGGGCCGCCGCCCCAGGAGACCATCCAGGCGAACGGCCAGCAGAACCCGCCCGCGATCAGTAACCGGCCGGTGAGCTGCCGCCGCGGACCGCCGGTCGAGAGCATCGCACCGGCCGCGGCGAACCCGGCGCAGGCGAGCGTGGCGACGACACCGTGCACCGGGTGGGTGCGCCAGTACGGTGCGCCGATCAGCACGACCAGGGTCCCGGCCGCCACCGCGCACACGACGACCCGCACCGCGTGGTGCCGGAGGACCGGCACGGTGCTCGGAAGGGTGAGCCAGTGGCCCGACACCAGCCGCATGCTACGGAGGCTGCGCTGCCCGTGCTGTCCCCCGTTCGGGGGCCGCGCTCACTTCGATGCGCATGCCCGAGCGGGCTCACTCCGGCTGAAGTGACTGCACGGAAGGTAGCCGAACTTCTCGGTGAGGATCTCGCGCGCTTCGTCGGTGGCGAGGAACGCGAGGAAGTCCTTGAGCGCGGTGCCCGCGGGCGGTTCGCCGAACGTGTAGAGGTTCTCCACGGCCCAGAACGGATAGGCCTCGGACGCCACGTCCTCCTCGCTCGGGCCGTAGCCGTCGAGCCGCAGCACCTCGACGTCCGGGTACTTCGCCGCGGTCCGGACGTCCGCGTAGCCGATCGCCCCGTCCAGCGAGTCGACGACCCGGAGCACGTCGTCGGTGGTCCGCAGCGTGCAGTGGACGACGTCCGACTTCGGCTTCGGGTCCAGGCCGTTGCAGTCCGACGACGTCTCCGGCGCCGCCGCCGGCCGTTTCCCGAGCACGGTCTGCTCGAACGTGGCGCGCGTCCCGGAGCCCGCCTGCCTGCTGACGAGCTTGACCTCCAGGTCGGCGGTGCCGCCGACGACGTCGTACGTGGACGCCCGGCCGTCCCAGAGCCGCTGGACCTCCTCGCGGGAGAGGCCGCCGTCCGGGACCGCGCCCCGGTGCGCGACGACGCCGAAGATCCCGATGCCGAGCGTGTGCCGGGCGAGGACGCGGCCAGGGTCGGCCGCGGTGCCGTCGTACATCACCAGCCAGGTGCGCTGGATCTCCTGGTTGGTGGCCGCGGTGCCGAGCTTGACGAGGCGGTCCAGCGCGGTCCGGCTCCCGGACTCGCTGACCAGGATCTGCGGTTCGGCGTCCGGGCTCGCCTCCCGGCACCGTTTCTTGAACTCGCCCGCCAGCGTCTCGATGGCCGGCTTGAGTGCGGTGGAGCCGCTGATCGAGACGGTGCCGGCGTGGCAGCTGATCGCGACCCGGCGCGGCTCGGAGTCGGACGGCACGATGATCAGGCCGAGGAGCAGGCCCAGTAACGCGAGCGTCGCACCACCGAGGGCCAGGCCACGGCGGCTGCGCCGGACCCGACGTTCCTCCTCGATCAGGCGGCCGCCATCCCGGTGATCCCAGGCACCGGTGACCTCGTCGCGGACGCCGGTGAGCAGCACGGTGAGCTTGAAGCGGTCGCCGTGTCGCATCTCCACGGCCGGAAGGCGCAGCTCGGAGGTGGACACCGGTTCCTTGCCGAGCTCGCCGAACGCGTTCTTGAGCTTGGCGCCCTCCGTCTCCCCGACGACCGCGTGGATGACCTGGCGCTTACCGAACCCGAATACCAGCGGCTGGTCGAAGTCGTCCCGGGTCAACGTTCCGCCGGTGTTCTCGACCCGGATCACCGCGACCTGGGGGTCCTTGACCACGTCGCCCTTGTGGCTCAGTACGAGATCGTCGGCGAACGGCTCTCCCTCGGGCCGGGTGAGCGACTCGTTCCAGTGCACCCGGTAGTTCAACCGCTTGCGGCTCCGGCTGCTGACCCGCTCGAACAGCCAGCCGGCCGCGGTGACCAGCGTCGCGATCGTGGTGAGGAACGTCAGAATCGTGTCGGCGTTGTCGCCGATGCTGCTGAGCATGAACGTCAGCCGTTCTCCTGCGGGCGCACGAGCGCAGAGTACACAGTGGTCGCAGTAGGACAATTCGGATGCCAGTTGTTCATCTTCCGTTTGCTGAAAAAATACATACGGTCGGACGTATTCTTTTCTCATGATGATTCTCGAGGACGCCGACCCGATGTGCCTCCCGCCGGACAGCGCGTCCGCGTTACTCGCCGCCGCGCCCTGGCGTCGGTACGCGGTGATCGGCGACAGCCTCTCCGCGGGCACCGGCGACGCCATCCCCGGCTACCGGGCCGCCGGATGGTCCGACCGGCTCGCCGGCCACCTCCGTGACGTCCATCCCCGGCTCGCGTACCTCAACACCGCGGTCGTCGGCGCCACGACCGCGGACACGCTCGGCTCCCAGCTCGACGAGGCGCTCTCGTTCGGGCCGGACCTGCTGCACCTGCCGTGCGGCGCCAACGACCTGCTGCGGCGACAGCCGGACTACGAGCGGATCGCCCGGCTGCTGCGCGTCCTCTACACGCGGTCGGCCACCAGCGGCGCGCTGCTCACCACGTTCACGCTCTCGTCCGAGTACGTCGTCCCGGTGTTCCCGGACTGGCGCGACCGGATCCGGCGGCTCAACGCGCTCGTCCGCGCGCTGGCCGCGGAGTTCGACGCGGTCCTCGTCGACATGGAGGACCACCCGGTCAACGCGCGGGACGACCTGCTCAGCGCCGACCGGATCCACTTCTCCACCGCCGGGCAGGCGGTCCTCGCGGCCGAGATGGTGCGGGCGCTCGCTCGTCAGCTGACCCGGTGACCCTACGATCGCCGGTATGGCGGTGACGACCGACAAGCGCCTGTTGCGCGGGGCGCGGACACGGCAGACCGTGCTCCGTCGCGCCGTCGACGTCGCCTCGCTCGACGGGCTCGGCGGGTTGAGCTTCGGGCGGCTGGCCGAGGACACCGGGATGAGCAAGGCCGGTATCCAAACGCTGTTCCGGACGAAGGAGGCGCTCCAGCTGGCCACCGTGGACACCGCCAGGGACCTGTTCGTCGATGCGGTGGTGCGACCTGCACGGTCGGCGCCGCCCGGCCGCGCCCGCCTGCTGGCGCTGCTCGACGGGTGGATCACCTACGCCACGACGCCGCTGTTCACCGGCGGCTGCTTCCGGGTCGCGAACCTGGCCGAGTTCGACAGCCACCCCGGCCCGGTGCACGACGCGCTGGCGCGCGACCAGCGGGACTGGATCGGGTTGCTCGCCGCGCAGATCCGCATCGCCGTCGCGGCGGGCGAGATCCCCGCGGTGGACGCCGAGCACGCCGCGTTCGGCCTGGACGCGCTGCTCTGCGCGACGAACACCGCGCTCCGCTTCGGCGACCCGGCCGCGGTCGACCGGCTCCGCCTGCTGGCCGAGTCGCTGCTGGGGCCGCAGCGCTGAAACCCCCGCGCCCGACTCCCGTGCCGCTCTCCTACCCGCTCCCCCGGCGTCGCTTCCTGGCGTCCGGGCTGCTCATCCCGGTCCTGCTGAGCGCCGACGGCCAGCGGAGCCGGGTGCGGTCGGCCCGGCCGTCCCGGGTCCCGGCCGACGTGTTCACGCTCGGGGTGGCGTCCGGCGACCCGTTACCCGACGGCGTCGTGCTCTGGACGCGGCTGGCGCCGCGCCCCACCGAGGGCGGCGGTATGCCACGGACCCCAGTACCGGTCCACTGGGAGGTCGCGCCCGACGAACGCTTTCGGACGATCGTGCGCTCCGGTACCGCAGTGGCACACCCCGCCTCGGCGCACACCGTCCACGTCGACGTCCGCGGACTGCGCGCCGGCGCGGAGTACTTCTACCGGTTCCGGGTGGACGGCCAGTCGTCGCCGGTCGGCCGCACCCGCACCGCACCGGCGCCCGACGCGCGCCCCGGGCACCTGCGGTTCGCCACCGCGTCCTGTCAGAACTGGCAGGACGGCTTCTACACGGCGTACCGGGCGATGGCCGAGGAGGACGTCGACCTCGTCCTGTTCCTCGGCGACTACATCTACGAGGCCGCGCCGGGGCCCGACCGGCTGCGAGACCACGTCGGCACCGGCCAGCCGTACACGCTGGAGGACTACCGCAACCTCCATGCCCAGTACCGCACCGACTGGGATCTGGCCCGGATGCACGCGGCGGCCCCGTGGGTGGTCTCGCTCGACGACCACGACGTCGACGACAACTGGACCGGCGCGCTCCCGGCCGATCCGACGCTCCGGGAGGCGGTGCCGTTCGCCGCGCGGAAGGCCGCCGCGCTGCGGGCGTTCTGCGAGCACATGCCGATTCGGCTGGGGCGGGCTGGGGTCGGCGCCGAGCCGCGGCTCTACCGGCGGCTGCGGTTCGGATCGCTGGCCACGCTGCACGTTCTCGACACCCGTCAGTACCGATCGCCGCACCCGCGCACGCTCGCGCAGGCCGACGAGCCGTGGCGGACGATGACCGGCGCGGCGCAGGAACGCTGGCTGCTCGACGGGCTGGCCCGGGCCGAGAGCGGCTGGAACCTACTGGCCAACCAGGTGGCGTGGGCCGCGGGTGACCGCCGCGCCGGGCCGCGCGAACGGTACAGCTTCGACAGCTGGGACGGGTACCGGTTGCAGCGGACGCGGCTGCTGGAGTACCTGGGAAGCGGCGTCGCGTCCAACCCGGTCGTTCTCACCGGGGACCAGCACGCGACCTGGGCGTGCGACCTGCGGCCGGACTTCGAGGCGGACGACTCCCCGGCCGTGGCCGCCGAGCTGGTCGGGACGTCGATCACGTCCGGCGGTGACGCGGATGTCGCCGCCTTCCGCCGGGTGCACGACACGCTGCGCGCCGAGAACCCGCACTTCAAGTACGTCGACAACCGGCGCGGCTACCTGGTCGGCGACCTGACCGCCGACCGGCTGGAGGCCCGGCTGCGGGTGGTCGACACGGTGCTGAGCCCGGGTCCGACGACGACACGCACGGCCGCGCGGTTCGTCGTCGAGGCCGGGCGGCCCGGCGTCACGCTCGACGACGCCGACCACCCGCGGGGCTGAGCTTCCACACTGAGCGGTGACGCACGTTGGTGTATTACGTTGCCATAGTGTGTGAGACACAGTATGGTGTTGGACATGACAAGCGATGCGACGCTCTCCGGCCACCTGCAGGAGTTGCGCCGCGGCACGGTCGTCGTCGCGAGCCTCACCGTTCTGCGCACCCCGGGCTACGGCTACTCGCTGCTCGAAACGCTCAGCGCGGCCGGGTTCGAGGTGGAGGCCAACACGCTCTACCCCCTGCTGCGGCGCCTGGAGGCCCAGGGCCTCCTCACCAGCTCCTGGAACACCGACGAAGCACGGCCGCGGAAGTTCTACCGGACCACCGAGCAGGGCGACGCGATCGCGCGCGCACTGCGCGCCGAGTGGTCCCGGCTCGACCGCGCGGTCACCGACCTCGACGCCCCCACCCTCGCCCCGAAGGACGCTTCATGAGTACCGACCTCGTCGACCGCTACGTCTTCACCGTCCTCCGCCGTGTCCCCGAGCGACAGCGCGCCGACATCGACCGGGAGCTCCGGGCCTCGATCGCGGACGCCGTCGACGCCCGGGTCGAGAACGGCGAGCCACCCGAGGCCGCCACCGAGGCCACGCTGCTCGAGCTCGGCGACCCCGACCGCCTGGCCGACGGGTACGCCGACCGGCCGCGCGTCCTCATCGGCCCGGAGCTGTACGACATCTGGCGCCGGCTGCTGCTGATGCTGTTCTCGATCGTGCTGCCGATCGTCGTCACGGTCGTGGTCATCGTGACGGTCCTCGAGGATCCGGCGATCGGGCCGGCCATCGGCGCCGGGATCGGCGCGCTGATGACCACCGGCGCGCACCTCGCGTTCTGGACCACGCTGGTGTTCGCGATCCTCGAACGCACCGGCGTCGCCCGCCGGGACCTAGGCGCCGAGTGGACGCTCGCCCACCTGCCGAAGTACGAGCCCGCGTCGCTGTCCCTCGGCCAGCTGGCCCTGACCGTGCTCTGGCCGGTCCTGCTGATCGCCGGGCTGGTGCTGCAGCAGTTCACGTTCACCGACGTCCCGGTGCTCGACCCGGACAACTGGACGTTCTGGTGGCCGTTCCTCATCGGCGTGCTGGTGCTGGAGATCGTCTACGCGGTCTGGCTGCACCGCCGCGGCGCCTGGACCCACGCGGTGACCGCCGCGAACGCCGTGCTGGCCGTGCTGTTGACCGGGCCGGTGGTCTGGCTGCTGGCCACCGACCGCTTCTTCAACCCGGAGTTCGTCGCCGGGCTGGACTGGGGCACCGAGGACCCGCTCGCCTGGCTGCGGGGCATTGTGATCGTCGTCGCGATCGTCGGTGCGGTCTACGACGTCGTCGACGTCGCGATCCGCGCCGAGCGGGCCCGCCGCGGTCTGGCCACTCCGGTCGCGGGAACCGGCAACCTGACGGTGACCGCCGGCTGACCGTCGTGCCCCCTCCGGGCGCCTTCCCGCTACGGCGGGAAGGCGCCCGCGACGCGTTCGCAATTGTTCGAGCCAGAGGATGCACATCACAGCGGGTAGTGGCAAGCTGACCGAAGTTCCGGGACCTGACGCTGTCGTCGGCTCGATGGGGTACCTCATGCACACGGGGCGTTCGGAAAGCCTGGTCCGCTGCGACCTGACTCGATCGGGCGAGTGCCTGGCGATCACCGGCGAGATCGACGAGGCGAACGCCTCCGCGCTGGCCGACCGGATCGGCGCCGCGCTGGCCGACCGGATCACGCTGCTGGACCTGCGTGGCGTGACGTTCTTCAGCGCGGCCGGGGTGCGGATGCTGCTGCTGGTCGGCCCCGCCGTGGGTGTTACGGACTCCGGGCTGCGGGTGCGGTGCTCGACCGCCGTCTGGCGGATCGTGGCGCTCTGCGGCGTCGCCGAGGTCAGCGGACTGCTCTTCGAGCCCTCGACGCGAGCAGGCACCGATACTTCGTCCAAGGCCGCTCAGTGACCGCCGCGCACTCCACCGGAACCGGGTTCGACCACGCCGCGCTGATCGTCGACTCGGACGACACCGTCCAGCAATTGCTGGTGCCGGTGCTGCGCAGACACGCGACCGACCGCACACCGGTGCTCCTGGTCGTCGGCCCGCACACCGAACGGGTGCTCCGCGCCGAGCTCGGCCCGGTCGCCGAGACCCTCGAGTGGGGCACACCGGACGCGTTCTACCAGCGGCTCGGTTTCGCGTTCGCGAACTTCCGGCAGTACCTGCGGGAGCAGCACGCGCAGGGCCGGAGCGTGCACGTGATCGCCGAGCCCGACGTCGCGACGGATCTGGAGGCCCCGGTCGACCGGGTCGCCGCGTACCTGAGCTACGAGTCGATGTGCAACGACGTCTACGCCGCGTACGGCTGCCCGATCACCTGCATCTGGGACAGCCGGCGCCACCCGACGCTGGTCATCGAGAACGTCCGCAGCATCCACGACCACGAGCTGACCGTCGACGGCCGGTTGGAGAACGACGGCTTCATCCCCACCGACCGGTACCTCGACGGGCGCGCGGACGTGACGATGCCGCCCGCGCCCGAGGCCTCCGACCTGGACCTCGTCATCGACGAACTGGACGAGCTGACCGGCTGCCGAGCGGCGATCAGCGCCTGGGCGACCGAGCACGGCTTCGCCGACCTGGCCGCGAAGCAGGTCTCCGCGGCCGCGAGCGAGGTCCTGACGAACGGGCTGCGGCACGGCCGCCCACCGGTGCGCGTACGCACCTGGCACCACGACAAGACGCTCGTCGTCCACGTCGAGGACCGCGGCGGGACGCCGATCCCGGCGGACGCGGGTTATCGCCCGCCGCTCCGGCCGGGGGACGGCATGGGCCTGTGGGTCGCCCGGCAGTTCGCGGACGTACTGCTCACGCACACCGACGTGGGATGCACCGCGGTGCGCCTCTACTTCCCGTACGGGGTGACGCACCGCGGCCTCGACGTCGACGAGGGCTGAACCCCGCTCTCAGGGCGCCACCGCACCGAAGTCCGCGAAGCCGGACGGGTCGTGGCGGCCGATGCTGGCGTGTTCGAACAGACCCCAGCCGACCTGGCCGTCGCAGGTCGCCCGCGCCGGGTGGTCGACGACACCCCACACCGTCCGTCCGGCGATCGCCGGGTCCTTCATGTCGTACCGGTCCGCCCGCGACCAGTTGCGGCCGTGCCAGGTGCCGTGCGTCCAGTCCGGATCGCCGCCGTAGCCGGCGCCGACGTGCAGCGGGATGCCGCCCAGCGATTCGACGTCGACGACCAGCGCCTCACCCCGTGCGGTGGTACAGGACAGACGTGCGCCGACCGGGATCCGCGTCCCGCTGGTGTAGTCGATCTCGATGCGCGGCCAGCCGAGTTGCTCGACTCGACCGTCCGGGAACACCCGGGTCGCGTCGTTGAGCGTGCGGTACCCGTCCGGTGTCTCCTGGACGATGATCACGATCGCGAAGTCGTCGAACCGCAGCGGCACGTAGAGCCACCACAGCCCCTCGTTCGGGTCGTCCAGCGGACGCCCGGGCGGCACCGCCTCGCCGACCGGCCGGATCCCCCAGGACCGATCCCGGGTGCCCAGCCAGACCTCCGGGTCGACGCTCACGTCGATGCCGTCCACGACGAGCTGCCCGCTCCACGTCCCGACCTGCGCGAACCGGTTCGCGTCCAACGTGACGCGGGGGCCGCTGAGCATCAGGTGCGACTGCTCCAGCACCGCCGGGAACGACCCCTCCCAGGTGAGGTCGAACCCGACGCCCAGGTCGGCCGCGTCGCAGATGACCCGGATCCGCTGGAGCGGGTCGACGACCTCGATCCGGTACGGCCCGACGGTCTGCTGCAGGCTCCGCGCCTCCAGCGCGTCGGAGAACTTCACCGAGTACTGGACGTCGCCGCGCTTGGCGAGCGCGAACGCGTCGACCACACCGAGGTGCGGGTAGGTACCGAAGCCGGTGATGACCGCGGTCTCGCCGGTCCGGTCGTGCGCCAGGAAGTAGCTACGGTCGTAGAAGTGCCGGTCGCTGGTCGCGCCACGGGCGATCGGCAGCGGTGCCTGGTGGATCGGGTACTCGTCGAGCGGCGTCGGCTTCATGCGTGCATCCACTCCGCGCGTCCGTCGATCATCGCGCGGAGCAGCGTGTGGAACAGCACGTATTCGTCGGGCGTCGGTGGCACGGCGTCCTCCCCGAAATGGATCATCCGGCGTTTGATCCGGCTCATGATCACGGCGTGCCGGACCGCCGCGTACATCAGGAAGAACGGGAAGTCGCGCACGGTGTGGCCGGAGGCCTGCTCGTAGACCGCGACGGCGTCGGACGCCCGGAACAGACCGGGGATGCCCGGGAACTCGAACACCTCGGCGATGTCCTGGAAGAACCGGTGCAGGAACACCATCCAGGCCAGGTCGACCTCGCGCGGGCCGAGCACGCACATCTCCCAGTCCAGCACCGCGACCGGGCGGAACCCGTCGTAGATGACGTTGCCCGGCCGGGCGTCGCCCCAGCAGAGGACCGCCTCGCCGGGGTCGGCCGGCCAGTGCTCCTCCAGCCAGGCGAACGCGTCCTCGATGACCGGGATCCGCAGGCCGTCCGCGGCCCGGGTCCACTCGTAGTACGCGCGCTGGTCGTCGACGAGCTGCCGCAGCGGGTCGGCGCCCGCCTCGGCGGCGAGCAGCGGCAGCCGCCGCCGCACGTCGGTCAGCGCGTGCACGCGAGCCAGCAGCCGCACGGTCGCGTCCTGGAACTCGCGCTGCTCGTCCGGGCCGGCGTCCAGCAGCCAGCCGCCGAACACGTACGGCGGGTTGTCCACCGGGATCCGGCCCTCGACGCGCTCCATCACCAGGAACGGGGAGCCGAGCACGTCCGGCGACTCCTCCAGCCAGTGCAGCCGCGGCACCGGCACGTCGGTGTGCGCAGCGACCGTCGCGATCACGTCGTGCTGACGCCGCAGGTCGTAGGCGGGGAACACCGGGTAGGCGTCGAGGTCCGGTGGGATCCGGGCCACCAGGCCACGTTCCACCCGCTCACCCTCGTGCGTCCAGGCGGCGTCGAACAGCAGCGAGACGCTGGACATCCCGGTCTCCCCCGGCCGGCGCAACTCGCCGACCTCGGCGGGGCCACCGGTTTTCGCCGTCAGCCACTCGGTCAGACGCCGACGGAGGTCCACCAGGTCGGTGACCGTCGTCGTCATGGTCTTGGACACCCGCGCGGGGGTTTCGGACTCGGCCATCGCACGCCTCCCGGCACTGGAACGCGTTCTGGTTTCGCGGACAGTAGAGGCGCGGAGGCCGTGCGGTCAAGGTGTGGATGCCGGCGGGCGCACGCTGGCCAGCGTCCGCTCGACCTCCCAATACGCGCGCATCATCTCGATCCGCCCGTCGTCGTCGAGGCGGTAGACGCTCACGAGTTGGGTGTCGGCCGTCGTACCGTCCTCCAGCTCGGTGCTGAACGTCGCGACGTTCGCGCAGTGCGGGCCGTTGGCGAACGAGTCGTGGATCGTGAAGTGGAAGCGTTTCACCGGCGCGATCGCGAGATCCCAGAACGCACCGATCCCGTCGCGGCCCCGGTGCCCCTTGGCCTCCGGGTCGAAGAACGACGGTCCGACCGGATCCTCGAGGACCGCGTGCTCGGAGAAGAGCGCGAGCCACTCGTCCTTGGACTTGCGTCCGACCGCGTCGTACGACCGCTGCGAGGCGGCCCGCGCCGGGTTCTCGCCGTCCGGCGCGTTCCAGGTGATGAACTCCGACTCGATCATCAGGGCACTATAACGCGTTCTAGTGAGCCGGACCGAGGTTAAGGTCCGGGCATGACGATTCGTCTGGGCTACCAGATCCCGAACTTCACCTACCCGGACACGCCGAACGACCAGCTGTTCGACGTCGTGATCGCCCAGGCGCGCGAGGCGGAAGCGTCCGGGTTCGACACCGTGCTGGTGATGGACCACTTCTACCAACTGCCCGGCATCGGAACGCCCGACCACGCGATGCTCGAGTGCTACACCACGCTCGGCGCGCTGGCGACCGCGACGTCGACCGTACAGCTGTCCGCGCTGGTCACCGGCGTCACCTACCGCAACCCGCCGATGCTCGCCAAGGCCGTGACGACGCTCGACGTGGTGTCGAAGGGCCGCGCGGTCCTGGGCATCGGCGCCGGCTGGTTCGAGCGCGAGCACCACGACTACGGCTACGAGTTCGGCACGTTCACCGATCGGTTCGAGCGGCTCGAGGAGGCGCTCAACATCATCGCGCCGATGCTGCGCGGGGAGGCGCCGTCGTACTCCGGCGCCTGGTACACGGTCCGGAACGCGCTGAACAACCCGCGCGTGCGGCCGACGATCCCGATCATGCTCGGCGGCTCCGGCGAGAAGAAGACGTTCCGGCTCGCGGCGCTGTTCGCCGACCACCTCAACGTCATCTGCGGCCGGGCCGACGTCCCCCGCAAGATCGAGGCGCTGCGGCAGCGCTGCGCGGAGGCCGACCGCGATCCCGAGACGCTGGCGACGAGCTTCCTGACGTCGGTGCTGATCGCCGAGAGCGAGGCGGAGCTGGCCACGCTGCTCGAGCCGCTGTCGCCGGGAGCGCGCTCGCGGATCGTCGCCGGGACGCCGGACCGGGTCGCGGAGATCCTGCAGAAGGAGGTGCTCGACCAGGGCATCACCGGGCTGACGATCAACATGCCGTACACCGGGCACCGGCCGGGCGCGGTGGAGCTGGCCGGGCGGACGCTGCGCTCGCTGGTCGAATAAATGCGCGCAGGCCTGGTGGGATTAGCCACGGTCGTGTTCCTGCTGGCCGGGTGCAGCGGCGACGCACCGGAGCCCGGCGGCGGCCCCACGCCGGAGCCCGGCCGGCCCACACCCGGGTCCGGCGGGCCAACGCCGGGAACGCCGACCGCCGCGCCTCCCGCGGACGCGTCGGCGTTCCGGTGCGAATCGCCGATCGATACCCTCGCCGCGCCGCCGGCGGCGTACACCTCGGTGCTGGACGCGGTCGCGCTCGCCACCGCGTCGGTCCAGCAGGTCACCGCGTCCGGGCCGGACGACCCACATCCGCTGTGGGCGAAGACCGGGCTGGTCATCCGCGCCGGCCACCCGGTCGTGCTCACGGTCCCCGAGACCGCGGCGATCGCCTGGGGCACCAACGGCGGCCGGTGGACGAACCGGCTCGCGATCCCCGGGTGCCCGCCGACGGCCGGGGACCGGGAGCCGTGGATGGCGTACCCGGGTGGCTTCGTCGTCGACGAACCGGCGTGCGTGCCGGTCGAGGTCTCCGCCGGAGACCGGCGGGCGACCCTGCGGGTCCCGGTCGGCCGCGCCTGTTAGGCGGGTGTCACACCCGTGGCCCGGCCGGTGTCTCCATGCCGGCAACGACCACGAGGAGGAGACATGGCCACCACCACGCGGATCCCGGCCGCCGAGATCACCGGACCCTACGGCGCCGTCCTGAAAGCCCTCTGCCGGAAGATGATCGGCACCGTGCCCGAGTCACTCGGGGTGCTCTGGCACCAGCGGCAGGTGCTCCGGTTCGGCCTCGGGACCGGCCGGAAGGCCAAGAAGTGGAAGGCGTGCGACGAGACCCTGAAGGCCTACGCTCACCTCGCGGTGTCGTCGCTGGTCGGCTGCTCGTTCTGCCTCGACTACGGGTACTTCGAGGCACACCACGCGGGGCTCGACCTGACGAAGGCCCGTGAGGTCCCCCGCTGGCGGAGGTCGGACGTCTTCACGCCGCTCGAGCGGGACGTCCTGGAGTACGCCGAGGCGGTGTCGCAGACGCCGCCGGCCGTCACCGACGAGCTCTCGGCGCGGTTGCTCGGGCAGCTCGGTCCGTCCGCGCTGGTCGAGCTCACGGCGTGGGTCGCGCTGGTCAACCAGATGACGCGGATGAACGTCGCGCTCGGCATCGAGTCCGAGGGTTTCGCGGCCTCCTGCGGCCTGCCGCCCCTCGCGCAGCGGGAGGTGGCGTCACCGGCCTGAGGGGAGCAGGTGCGCCCGGAGGAACGTGACCGTGCGGTCGAGGGCAGCCGCGGCCGCTTCCGGCGCGCCGCGCCACATGTGGTCGGCCCCGTCGAACAGCTCGAGCGTCGCGCCGGGGAGCAGTGCGGCGAACCGCTCGCTCTGCCGGACCGAGATGAGGCGGTCGGCCGTGCCGTGCAGGAGCAGGAACGGCGGGGCGCCCGGCCCGGCGTACGTGATCGGGCTGGCCTCGGCGGTGCGCTCGGGGTCCGCGGTGACCGGACCGCCGAGGAGCTGCGCTTCCCGCGAGTCCGGAGCGTCCGGGTCGGCACCCAGGTCGGTGGCGACCGCGCCCAGGTCGCTCGGCGTGTACCAGCCGACGACCGCGTCGACCGCGCTCGACGGCCCGGTGTAGCCGATCTCGCCCTCCAGCGCGGCGGAGTTACCGGTGAGGCCGAGCAGCGCGGCCAGGTGGCCACCGGCCGACTCCCCCCAGGCCGCGATCCGCGTGGTGTCGAGCCCGGCCTCGCTGCCCCGGGCGCGCAGCCACCGCACCGCGGCTTTCACGTCGTGCAGCGGCGCGGGCCAGGTGGCCTCGGCCGACAGCCGGTAATCGACGCTCGCGACCGCGATTCCGGCCAGCGCGAGCCGCTCGAACGGCGTCGGGCGCGTTCCGGCGTACGCCGGGCCGACCGTGCTCCGGCTGCCTACCCGCCAGCCGCCACCGTGCAGGAACACGACGACCGGTACCGGCCCGACCGCCTCCGGCGGCAGGATCAGGTCCAGCTCCAGCGGCCGGTACCCGGGCACGCCCGCGTACGGGATCGCGTTCACCGTCCGGACGCCGTCCGCAGCGACGTGTGCCGGCGGCAGCGGCCCCTCGTGCGCGGGCGGCAGCAGTGGACGCGCCCCGGCTGCCGAGTGGACTCCGGTCATCGCGGCACTCCTGTCATCGTCTCGGCGCCGGTAACCATCCGGAGCACGTCGTTGACGTCCTCGACCGCGTCGCCGCGCCAGGCGACGTGCTGGTCCGGGCGCACGAGCACCAGGTCCGCCCCGAACCGCGGCCGGAGTTCGGGCCGGTGCGCGAGGTCGAGCGTCCGCAGTGGGATACCGAGCCGGCCGGCCGCCGAAACCCAGCCGTCCACGTCCGCCGAGCCGAAGCTCAGCAGCGTGAACTCGGGTCCCAGCCGGTCGTAGAGCGAACCACCGTCCGGCAACCACGCGTGCGGCAGCCGGGCACCGGGGTGCGCGGACGGGACGTACTCGGTCAGCCGCGGCGCCGGGACCGGCGCGCCGTCCGGCACGACGACCGGCGAGTCCGGGTAGTCGTAGCCGAGCACCAGCCCGAGGCTGTGGAACTCCGGGTCCTTGACCTGCAGTGCCTCGGCGAGCCGGGCCCGCAGCGCGCGTCCGGCCTCCCCGGCGTCGGTCAGGTCGGCGCCGCTGTCCAGGTCCTTCTTCAGGGCGGGCGCGAGGAACGCCTCCTGCGACCCGGCCGCGTCGATCGTGCGCTCGGCCACCGGACGCCGTTCGGCCTGGTAGCTGTCGAGCAGGGACGCCGGAGCCCAGCCCCGAAGCACCGCGGCGAGCTTCCAGCCGAGGTTCACCGCGTCGCCGACGCACGTGTTGAAGCCGTGCCCGCCCCACGGCGGATTGAGGTGAGCGGCGTCGCCGACCAGGAACACCCGCTGCCCCCGGTACCGGTCGACGAGCAGCATCCGCGCCGACCACGGGTCGGTGGCCAGCACCTCCACGTCCACGTCGACGCCGATGAGCGCGCGCACCAGCGTCGCCGCGTCGGCGTCGGAGTGCACGCCCTGCACGATG
This sequence comes from Cryptosporangium aurantiacum, assembly GCF_900143005.1. Lineage (NCBI taxonomy): Bacteria > Bacillati > Actinomycetota > Actinomycetes > Cryptosporangiales > Cryptosporangiaceae > Cryptosporangium > Cryptosporangium aurantiacum. Next base: position 216,596 of record NZ_FRCS01000007.1, on the reverse strand, counting down.
GCCCACCACGTGCCGTCCAGGTCGAGGCGGCCCATCAGGCCGCCGGCCTCGGCACCGATCACCCAGTAGTGGACGCCGAGCGCGCAGAGCGCGCCGGTCTCCAGCGCCGGGGCCCGGAACGTGACGCTGAGGTTCGGCATCGTGCCCGACGCACCCTCGTAGCGGACGCCGATCGCCCGGCGGGTGATCCCGCTGCTGCCGTCGCAGCCCAGCACGTACTCGGCGACGACCTCGTGGCGGCCACCGTCCGGATCACGCACCACCGCCCGGGCCGCGTCGGGACCGTCCTCGACCGACTCCGCGCTCCAGCCGATCCGGAGCGACACCGTCGGCTGCGCGGCGACCGCGTCCCGCAGCACCTGCTCCACCACCGGCTGCGGAACCTGCTGCCCGGCCTCGGCGAACGCCTCCCGGCGATCGGTGACCAGCCCGAACGCCTCGGGGAAGCGGGTGATCTCGTGCCCGAACAGCCCGGTGCAGAAGACGACGTCCTGCGCGTGCTCGACCGGCAGCGGCGCGAGTTCCCGGAGCCGGTCGGCCAGACCCCACCGCCGCAGGTGCTCCATCGTCCGGACGCTGGTGGTCTTGGCGCGCGCCCGCAGCGGGTCGAGCGTGGCACGCGGCTCGACGACCAGCACCTCGATGCCCCGGCGGCCGAGTTCGAGTGCCGCGGCCAGCCCGCTGGGGCCGCCGCCGACGATCAGCACCGGGACGTTCACTGCTTCTCCTGCCACTGCCGGACGTATGCCCGGCCGTAGTCGTTGCCGTGCGGGGTGCGCAGGACGGTGTGGATGTGGAAGGGCTGCGGGGTGTCGTAGTCGAGGAACACCCCGCAGTGGTGGTCGAGCTCGGCGATGACCACCGGCGACTGCACCCGGTAGTAGAAGACGTCACCGGGCTCGTGGCCGCCGATCCAGGAGAACCAGGTCTCGTCCCAGTGCTCCCGGAGCTCCCGCAGCCGGGCCGCGCGGGGCCCGGCAGGCAGCACCGACACGAACCGCTCGACCAGCGCCAGCACCAGGTCCTGCGCGGACGCCGGCAGCTCGGCGACCCGGACACCTTCGAACGGGATGACCCGGTTGTCCTGGAACGCACCGGCCAGGTGCCGTTCGTCGCCGGGGTGGACCCGGCCCTCCGGCATCGCGGGGTCGACCATCTGCGCGTACACCGTGGCGGCCGCCCGCTGCGGCGGGGTCAGCGCCGCCATCACGGCACGACCGAGCGCGATGTGGTCGGCGAACGAACCCCGCCCGGCGTGCTCCCCGGCGTCGATCTCGTTGGGTTCGGCACCGAGGAAGATCGGGGAGACGACCATCCGGCCCTCCACCACCAGGCAGTTGACCGCGCAGTGGTGCCCGTAGAGCTGCCAGCCCCAGGGCTTGTGCGGGTCCGGCTCGCCGTAGAGCGCGAGGTTGTAGCTGAACTCGTTGAGGATCGTCTCCAGGTCCACGACCTCGCCGAGGAACCCGTTGATCAGCATCATCGTGTGCGCCAGCTCGAATCCCTCGGGGGACAGCGACGCGCGCATCAGGTCCAGTGCCTTCTCCCGGACCTCGACCGGCTGGAACTCCAGCCGCAGCCCGGTGTCGAACTGCAGGAACTCCGGGTTGGCCCAGGTCTGCCACTCGACCGCGTCCACCGGGAACGAGACCCGCTCCCGGTCCTCCGGCGCGAGCGCGGCCAGCAGCGCACCGGCCGCCTCCACCATGGCCGCCACCGGTGCCTCCGCCCCGCGCGCGGCCGGCACCAGCGGGTAGAGGCCCTGGCGGAGCACCCCGGATTCGGTGACCCCGCGGAACTCGTTGAGGTACAGCGGTGTCCAGCCCTCGACCAGCCCACCGGTGAACGTGCCCGGCTTCCTGGCGAACTCCCGGTACGCGTACGGGTCCAGACCCCGGACCTCCGCCAGCCGCGGGTGGTCGTGCGGGAACAAGTACTTCCGGAAGCTCATCGTGCCTCGTTACCGACGATCGTGTTGCGCAGCACGCCGATCCGCTCGACGTCCACCTCGACGACGTCCCCGGGGTGCAGCAACCACTGCGGGTCGCGGGCGTAACCGACGCCGGACGGGGTCCCGGTGGCGAGCAGGTCGCCGGGGCGCAGCGTGAACGTGTGCGAGATCAGCGAGAGCGTGTCGCCGACCGTGTAGACCATCTCGTCGGTGCGGCCGTCCTGCACGGTCTCGCCGTTGACCCGGGTCCGCACCCGCAGGCCGTCGCGCAGGTCACCGACCTCGGCGGCGGGCACCAGCGGGCCGAGCGGGCCGGAGTTGTCCCCGTTCTTGCCGAGGATCCACTGCGACGTGAGCTTCTGGGCCTTGCGAGAGGTCAGGTCGTTGAACGCCGAGTACCCGACGACCGCGGCGAGCGCGGTGTCCGGGTCGGCGTCGACGAGCGTCGACCCCACCCAGGCGACGACCTCACCCTCCCAGTCGATGCCGTCCTCGTTGGAGGGCACCGGCACCTCGGCGCCGTCGACGGTGAGCGACTGGGTCCAGCGGGCGAACAGCGTCGGGTAGGGCGGGACACCGCTCTCGGCGAACGACCCTTCGGCGACGTGCTTGAGGTAGTTCAGGCCGATGCAGATGACCCGCGCGCCGGGCAGCACCGGCGGCACGAGCTCCACGTCAGCGACGGCCAGCGTCGGTCCGGTGGCGGGCCGGGCCAGGTGCGCCGCGGCGTCCGCCCAGAACTCCTCCAGGCCGGCGACGACCGTGACCGCGGAACCGTCCGCGGCCAGGTCGGCCACCTCGACGCCGGCGGCGTCGCCGCGGCGCACACCGACGATCCTCACGGGCGGTCCGTGGGCCACGTGTACTGCGGCATGAACTGCATGCGGTGCTGCTGGGCGGCCGCCTGCATCCGCGGGAAGTCCGGGATGAACGGCGGCTGCTCCACGGTGGCGTGGTCGGTGGGCTGCCCCATGTGCTGGAAGAACCGTTCGAACCCGCCGGACATCACGCCGAGGATGCGTGCGGCCTCCTCGACCTGGTAGGCGTGCGGCTTGCCCGCCGGGACGTACGCGAAGTCACCGGCCAGCAGCAGCGACGACGACTTCGTGCCCTCGGCGTCCTCGAAGAACACCCGCAGCTTGCCCTCGAGCACGTAGAACACCTCGTGGGTGTCGTCGTGCGAGTGGGTCGGGATGACGTCCCCCGACGGGCAGTCGCTGGTGATGACGCCGAACTGCCCGTTGGTCTCGTCACCCGAGAGCAGCACCGTGAACAGGTCGGTGAACAGCATCGCGTGCTCGCCCTCGCCGCGGCGCAGCACGTAGGGCTCGGGCTTGCCGGGCAGGCGCCCCTGCCACGCGGGCCGCCCCGACGGGTCGGCCAGGTACTCGAAGCTCATCATGTCTCCGTTGTCAGGTCAGGGCTCCGTCACTTCACACTGCGGCCAGAATGCGTGACCACGATCACGGCGTCCCAGAGGGGTTGCCATTGAATGGCACGGACCTTAATCGAGCTCGTCGGAGCCGAGCGCGATGCGGGACCCGAGGCCGCGGGAGACGGCCCGCGCGGCCGTCCGAACCGCCGGACCGAGTGCCCGCGGGTCGGCGCCCTCCTCCGGCACCAGCACCGACAGCGCCGCGATCATCTGCTCGTCGCCGTCGAAGATCGGCGCGGCGACCGTCACCAGCGGCCGCGGCGCCTGACGGTGCACGACGGCCAGCCCGTCCCGGCGCACCTGGGCCAGCGTCCGGCGCAGCGCCGCCGCCGACACCGGAATCCGCTCCGGCTCGTGCACCAGCGGCCGGGCCAGCACCTCGTCCTGGAACTCCGCGGGCGCGTGCGCCAGCAGCACCAGCCCGACGCCGGTGGAGTGCAGCGGCAGGCGTCCCCCGACGTAGTACAGCACCGGCATCGCGCGGTGCGTCGACAGCCGCTCGACCAGCACCGCCTCGTCACCCTCGCGGACCGCGAGCAGGATGTGCTGCCGGGTCACCTCGGAGAGGTCGCGCATGTAGGGCAGCGCCACCTGGCGCAGCCCGCGGGCCCGGGGCGCGAGCGCCGCGACCTCCCAGAGCCGGAGCCCGACCACGAACCGCCCGTCCGCCCCGCGCTCCAGCGCACCCCACTCCACCAGCCGGGACGCCAGCCGCAGCGCGGAGCTCGGCGGGATCGCGCTCCGTCTGCTGAGCTCGGCGAGGCTCAGCGCCGGGTGGCGCACGTCGAACGCGGCGAGCAGCGCGAGCGCCCGGTCGACGACCGGGTCGCCCTGCGGTGGACGCCGGCCGCGTGCTCGGGGCGGGTCGGTGTTTTCCATTGACCGGCATTGTGCGCCGTGACCACGGTGCCGTGCGAGACTGCCGCGGTGAGTGCCGGGTTGCAGCGAGGATTGGCGCTCCTGGTAGCCGCCGCGTATTTCATGGAGATTCTCGACGGCACGGTGATCGCCCCAGCCGCACCGGCCATCGCCGCCGAGTTCGGCGTCGCGCCGGTCGACGTCAACGTCGCGATCACCGCGTACGCGCTCACGCTCGCGGTCCTGATCCCGGTCAGCGGGTGGCTGGCGTCCCGCTTCGGCGTCCGGCGGGTCTTCCTCACCGCGCTGCTGGTCTTCACGGTGGCGTCGGCCGGCTGCGCCGCCGCGCCCAACCTGCCGGTGCTGACCGGCACCCGCGTGCTGCAGGGCATCGGTGGTGCGCTGATGGTCCCGGTCGGCAGGCTCGCGATTCTCCGGACGACGTCCAAGACTGACCTCGTGCGGGCCATCGCGTACCTGACGTGGCCGGCGCTGCTGGCACCGGTCGTCGCGCCGCTGGTGGGCGGGGTGCTCGCCGAGCACGCGTCGTGGCGGTGGATCTTCCTGATCAACCTGCCGCTCGGTGTCGTCGCGCTGATCGTCGCCCGTCGTCTCGTACCGGACCTGCGGGAGCCCGCGCCGGGGCCGCTCGACCGGGTCGGGTTCCTGCTCATCGCCGCCGGGGTGGCCGCGGTCATCGTGGCCGCCGAGGGCCTGCGCACCGGGTTCGGCGTCGGTGTCGCGGTGGCGCTCGCCGTCGCCGTCCTCGGGATCGCCGCGGCGATCCGTCACCTTCTCCGGACGCCGGACCCGCTGGTGGATCTGCGCCTGCTCCGGGTACGGACGTTCCGGGTGACGGTGCTCAGCGGATCGGCGTACCGGGCGGTGATCACCGCGATCCCGTTCCTCCTGCCGCTGTTCTTCCAGGTGGGGTTCGGCTGGTCGGCGACGCAGGCCGGGTTCGCGATGATGGCGCTGTTCGCGGGCAACGTCGGCATCAAACCGGCCACCACCCCGCTGATGCGCCGGTTCGGCATCCGGACCGTGATGCTGGCGTCGATCGTGGTCGGCGCCGCGTGCCTGGTCGGGATGGCGCTGCTCGCCGACGACCTGCCGCTGGTGGCCGTGCTGGCGCTGCTCGCGCTCAGCGGTGTCGCGCGATCGACCGGCTTCACCGCGTACAACAGCGTCGCGTTCGCCGACGTCGACCCGGCGGACATGAACCATGCGAGCACGCTCCAGTCGACGCTGCAGGAGCTCGGGGTCGGCCTCGGGGTGGCGGCCGGTGCGCTGCTCGTCCGGTTCGGCGACGCGGTGGGCGTCGTCTCCGGGGCGGCCGGGCCGTTCCGGGTGGCGTTCGTCCTGCTCGCGGTTCTGCTGGTGATCCCGGCGATCGAGGGCGCGCGGCTCCCGCGGACGGCGGGCGACACGGTCACCGGGAGGGCCTGACGAGGCTTGTGTCCGGCGGTCCCGGATGCCATGGTTCTGGAACACGTTCTAGTTCCGGAGGTGTGCATGAGGCACGGCGTCGTGTTGTTCGCCAGTGACCGCGGCATCCGGCCCGCCGACGCGGCCCGCGCGGCCGAGGAGGCCGGCTTCGACACGTTCTACGTGCCCGAACACACGCACATCCCGGTCCGGCGGGACGCGCCCCACCCCGGCACCGGCGGTGCGGCGCTCCCCGACGACCGCTACTCGAGGACGCTCGACCCCTGGGTGGCGCTCGCGACGGCCTCGCAGGCCACGACCAGGATCCGGCTGGCGACCGCGGTGGCGCTGCCGGTGGAGTCCGACCCGATCACGCTGGCCAAGACGATCGCGACGCTCGACCACCTCTCGAACGGCCGGGTGACGCTCGGCGCCGGGTTCGGCTGGAACACCGACGAACTCGCCGACCACCGCGTCGACGCGCCCCGGCGCCGCACGGTCCTCCGCGAGTACGTCGAGGCGATGCGCGCGCTCTGGACCCAGGAGGTCGCCGAGTACCAGGGCGACCACGTCGCGTTCGGGCCGTCCTGGGCGTACCCGAAGCCGGTGCAGCCGCACGTCCCGCTGGTGATCGGCGCGGGTGGCGGGCCGAAGACGTTCGCGTGGATCGCGCGCACCGCCGACGGCTGGATGACGACCCCGACCGAGACCGGGCTGCACGAGAAGGCCGACGCGCTCCGCGCGGCCTGGGCCGCCGCCGGGCGGGAAGGCGCACCGCAGCTCCACGTGCTCGCCACCACGCGTCCGAGCCCCGAGTTGCTCGCGTCCTGGGCCGAAGCCGGGGTCACCGACGCGATCTGGGGGTTACCCGATCGGTCGCCGGACGAGGTCGTCGCCTCGCTCCGGCGCCAAGCCGAGCGTCTGGGCCTGGCGGCCACGCGCCCCTGACGCTCAGCGCATCTCGCCCGCGCCGACGTACGGGTGCGGGCTCCGCAGCAGCGCGCCCTCGGAGAACCGGGAGAGCCGGAAGTCGCTCCGCGGCCACCGGCTCGCCCCGCCGGTGACCAGATCCGCGACCAGCTCGCCGACCGACGGGGAGATCTTGAACCCGTGGCCGCTGAAGCCCGCCGCGACGATCAGGCCGTCGATCGGCGTCGCGGAGATCACCGGGTTGAAGTCCGGCGTGACGTCGTAGCAGCCCGCATAGGTGCTGGTCACCGTCGCGTCACCCCATCCGGGGAACCGGTGGCTGAGCTTCTGCGCGCAGCCGTCGAGGAAGTCCTCGGTCGCGCGGTCGAGGTACGCGTCGGGGTCGGCCGGCTCGAGCGTCGCCAGGTCGCTGTTGCCGAACAGCACCCCGCCCACGCCTTCGGCGCGGACGTACTGCAGCGAGACCAGATCCGAGAAAACCGGTACGTCGCCGAGCGGCTGCCCCGGGTCGATCACCACGATCGCTTCGCGGTGGACGACGATCGGCAGCTCGACGCCGTGCGCGGCGAGCAGCGGCACGGACCACGGTCCCGCGGCCACCACGACGGTCCCGGCGCTGATCGTCTCCCCGTCGGCCAGGCGCACGCCGGTGACCCGTCCGGCGTCCACCAGGACGTCGTGGACCGGGGTCGCCTGCCGGATCCGGACGCCGGCGGCCCGGGCCGCGGCCGCGAACGCCTGCGCGGTGCGGTAGGCGTCGCCGTAGCCGCCCCGGGGCTCCCAGGCGAACGCGGCGAAGTCGTCGAGGTAGGCGCCGGGCCAGAGCCGCGCGACGTCGTCGCGGCCGATCTCCTCGGTGCGGACACCGACCGCGCGCTGGTCGGCCAGGCTCGCGCGGAGCGCGGCGACGTTCGGTGCGCCGACCCCCACCACGTACCCGGTCTGCCGGAAGCCGACGTCGGCGCCGAGGACGTCGGCGGCGTTCTCGAACACGTCCAGCGCGGCATCGGCCATCGCGGCGAGCGACGTGACGCCGTAGTGGCAGCGCACGATGCCGCTGGACTTCCCGGTGCCGCCGGAGCCGACCGTGTGCCGCTCGCACACCACGACGTCGGTGATGCCGCGGCTGCTCAGGGCCCAGGCCGCGGCGACACCCTCGAGCCCGCCACCGACGATCACCACCTCCGCCACGGCATCCTCCATGGTGTCTCTGAATATGAAACTTAGTCTCCTACTGAGAAACAGGATAGGGCGCCGGTGTTACGTCCCCGTGTCGCACCCTCGACCTCAGGGTTAGAGATCCAGCGTGAGGCCGTCCGAATCGCACCGGGAGATGCAGCTGAGCATCGCGTCCCCGGCCGCACGTTCGTCGTCGGTGAGGTACTCGTCGCGGTGCAGCGGCACCCCGGCGAGGACCGGCACCCGGCACTCCCCGCAGAGGCCCTGCCGGCAGAGGTTCGGCACGTCGACGCCGGCCGCGCGCAGCGCGTCGAGCAGGCTGGTGCCGGACGGCACCGCGACGTCCCGCCCGGAGCGGGCGAGTCGCGCGACGAATGGACGCCCCGGCGGTGGTTCGACCGCGGCGAACCGCTCCCGGTGCAGGCGCTGCGGTACCCAGCCCGCGCGGGCGGCGTCGCCGAGCACCCGGTCGGTGAGCGGTTCCGGCCCGCAGACGTAGAGGTGGGTACCCAGCGGCTGAGTGGTCAGCGCGGCGGCCAGCGCGGCCCGGAACGCCACCCGGTCGGTGGTCCGGCCGAAGCGGGGGCCCAGCCGGGAGGCCAGCTCGTCGACGAACGCGCCTGCCCCGGGCCGGTGCGCGTAGAGGAGTTCGACCTCGCGCCCCCATCGCGCGGCGTCGCGGACGTGGGCGAGCAACGGCGTGATCCCGATGCCCCCGGCGATCAGCAGGTGCTTGCGCGCGGTCGTCACCGGCGCGAACGCACTGCGGGGCCGGGACGCCGCCACACGGTCACCCGGGCGCAAGCCGTGCAGATACCGCGAGCCGCCCCGGCCGTCCGGGCGCCGCAGCACCGCGATCGTGTACCGGAGCGGGTCGCGACCGACGTTGGTGAGCGAATAGGCGTTCCGCGCACCACCGCACTCCAGAACCAGGTGGCTGCCCGCCGGATGCGCCGGGAGCGCGCCGCCGTCCGCCGCGGCGAGCTCCAGCTCGCGGATGCCGTCGGCGACCTCGGTGCTCCGCCGGACGACGAGGTCCAGCACGGTCACCGCGCGGTGCCCAGGTACGCGGCCCGGTGCCGCGAGACGTGCGCGTGCACGACCAGGTCCCGGCCGCATCCGGCGCACACGACGTCGTCCGCGGCCTCGGTCGTCGTCTCGCAGTGCGCGCACCAGACCCGGCGAAGCCGGTCGTCGGTGACGAGCACCGTCACCTCCGCGTCCACGGCCCCACCGGCCAGCGCGACCGCCCGGGCCCGCAGCACGTCGGCCTGCGGACCGGCGAGCATCAGCCGCCACCCCACGGTCGCGGCGCCGACCTGGTCGGCGAGGTCGCTCAGGACGGTCTCGGTGGCGCGCTCCCCCGACCAGGCCCGGACCGGCCGCCCGAGGACCGCGAGCCGTTCCCGCCAGCGGGCGGCCACCCGCTCGGCGTCGGCGCCGAACGCCAGCACCGCGTACGCGCGGCCGGTCTCGTCCACGCCCGGGTCGGTCCTCGGCCAGCGCGGAACGCTGCTGTGCGCCACGGACCCAGCATCCCAGACCGCCGGGCGTCCCGGTCAGGAGGACGTGAGCAGGCGCAGGAACCGGCGACGGCCGACCTTCGCCTCCGCCTCCTCGGTCGCGACGAGCGCGTCGGCCACGGCTTCGACGGCCGCTGCGGGTGGCTCGGACATCAGGCATTCGATCCGGGCGGTGAGCTCTCGCGGGCTGAACGGCTTCGCGAGGAAGTCGTTGACGCCGGAGTTGAAGCTCTCGCCGATGAACTGCGGCTGGCTGTGCGAGGTCACCATGATGACCGGCACCTCGGCGGTGGCCGGATCGACGCGCAGCAACCGGACGACGTCCAGGCCGGAGAGCCCGGGCATCTGCATGTCGAGCACGACGACGTCCGGGACCCCCTGGCGGACCGCCACCAGGGCAGCAGCCCCGTCCTCGGTCGCGGTCACCGTGTGGCCGGCACGCGCCAGCTTCTCGGTGATCATCCCGCGGATATCCGGGTCGTCCTCGGCGATCACGATCGCACCCACGTGTGCACCTCCGCAGCCTGCTCGTCCCTCTGCCGGACACATCGGCAGATCCGCGCCGCGCGCGAGGGGTGTACCGGGTGCGCTCCGGTTGCAGCAGGCCTTTCCGCATCACCGCACCCGCACTGCTCCCCAGCCACAGCCCCCGGCGCACCCGCACCGCCGATAACTGGATCCGGGGGCACCGGCACCGGCCGGCGACGTGGACGAAAGCGGGGGTCATGCGCGGAACGAGGTGGACGTGGACCGTGGGCCGACTCCTCGCGTTCGGCTACGTCCTCGCGATGCTGGCCTGCGCGGTCCTCGGCGGCAGCGCGTACGCGCGCCTCGACACGATCAACCGGGACCAGGCCTCGGTCGAGGACACCACCCGCGTGGTCGGCCGCATCACCGCGGTCTGGAACCACCTGCAGGCCGCCGAGCGTGGCCAGCGCGGTTACGTCCTCACCGGTAGGCAGCAGTACCTGGAGCCGTACCGCCAGGCGCTCCGCGACATCGACTCCACGTTGGCCGACCTCGACACGCGCACCCGCGACGACGCCGAACACCAGCGGGTGCTGACCGCGCTCCGTCCGGTTCTGGCGGTCAAGCTCGCCGAGATGGCCGAGACCGTTCGGCTGCGCGAGACCCAGGGATTCGCCGCCGCGCAGGAGCTCGTGCTGACCGACCGCGGCGCCGAGGACATGGTCCGGATCCAGACGCTGCTCGCCGGCATGGAGAAGCGTGCCCGCGCGCTGCTCGCCACGTACCGGGCCGAGCAGGAGGCCGAGGTGGCCGCCACCCAGCGGCTGCTGGTCGCCGGGACCGCGTCCGCCGCCCTGCTGATCGGCGCCGGCGCCTGGTGGATCACCCGGTCGGTCACCAGCCCGGTCCGGCGGATCACGCGCGCCACCGAGCAGATCACTGCGGGCAACCTCGACCAGCGCGTCGAGCCGACCGGACCGGTCGAGCTCCGTCGTGCGGCCGAGGCCATCAACGCGTCGGTCGACGCGATCTCCGCGGCCCGGGACGAGGCGATCGCGGCCACCGCCGCGAAGTCGGCGTTCCTCGCGACGATGAGCCACGAGATCCGGACACCGATGAACGCGGTGATCGGGATGACCGGCCTGCTGCTGGACACCGACCTGCGTGGTCCGCAGCGGCAGTTGGCCGAGACCGTCCGGGACAGCGGTGAGGCGCTGCTCGCGATCATCAACGACATCCTCGACTTCTCCAAGATCGAGTCCGGCGAGCTGGAGCTCGAGGACACCCTCTTCGACCTGCAGGAATGCCTCGACAGTGCGTTGAGCCTCGTCGCGCTCCCGGCGCAGGCCAAGGGGCTGGAGCTGGTCGGCCGGCTCGACCCGGCCTGCCCGACGTTCCTGCGCGGCGACGTCACGCGCCTGCGTCAGGTCGTGGTCAACCTGCTGAGCAACGCGGTGAAGTTCACCGAGCGCGGCGAGATCGTCGTGGAGGTGACCGGCCGCCGCGTGGCCGCCGCATCGACCGACCCCGACGGGACCGGACCCGTCGAGCTGCGGATCGCCGTCCGGGACACCGGCATCGGCATCCCCGCCGACCGCATCGACCGGCTGTTCCGCGAGTTCAGCCAGGTCGACGCGTCCACCACCCGCGTCTACGGTGGCACCGGGCTGGGCCTCGCGATCAGCCGCCGCCTGGCGCGTGCGCTCGGCGGCGACCTGCGCGTGTCCAGCGCGGTCGGCGTCGGCACCACGTTCACGCTGACCGTGCGGATGACCGCGTGCACCGACCGCCGGGCCGCCGCAGGCGTCCCGGTCCCCGGCCTGGCCGACCGGTCGGTGCTGATCGTCGATGCGAGCCCGACCAGCAGGCAGGTCCTGGCGGCACAGCTGACCTCCTGGGGGCTGCGCTGCACCGAGGCGGAGTCGGCGGACGCCGCGCTCACCGCCCTCGCCGACCGCCCGTACGACGCCGCGCTGGTCGACCTGCGCCTGCCCGGGACCGACGGGGTCACGCTGGCCCGGCGGATCCGGGAGCTGCCGTCCGGCCGTGAGCTGCCGCTCACGCTGCTGACCGGCGCGATCGGCCACCCGGAGGCCTCCCGGACCGGTCTGTTCCGCGCGATGCTCGCCAAGCCGCTGCGTCCCTCGGTGGTCAGGGCCACACTCGACCAGCTGTTCGACGAGTCCGGCGCCGGTGGTGCCGGCCGCGGACGACGGGCCACCGACGCCGCACCGGCACCGCTGGCCGCGCGCCGCCTGCGGGTGCTGCTGGCCGAGGACAACCCGATCAACCAGCAGGTCGCCCAGCTCATCGTGGAAAAGCTCGGGCACCGCATCGACACGGTCGGCAACGGCCAGGAGGCCGTCGAAGCGCTCGCCCGCACGCACTACGACGCGGTGCTGATGGACATCCAGATGCCGGTGCTGGACGGCCTGGAGGCGACCCGCCGCATCCGGGCCGCGCTGCCCGCCGAACGGCAGCCGCACATCATCGCGATGACCGCGAGCGTGCTGGTCGAGGACCAGGCCGCGTGCCGCGCGGCGGGCATGGACTCCTACCTGCCGAAGCCGGTCCGCGCCGCGGACCTGGCGGCAGCGCTCGCCGCGGTGAGCACGCACGGCACGGGCACCACCACTCCCCCGACTCCGACCTACGCCCAGACCCCGACCGACGAGGACATCGTGGACGACGACTCGATCGACCGGCAGAACCTCGCCGACATGCGGGCCCGCGCCGACGACCTGCTCGAGCCGGACGCCGACGACGCCGAGCGCGCGATGGTCGCGCGGCTGTTCGCGTCGTTCGTCCAGCGGCTGCCCGGCGCGCTCGCGGCGGTCGAGGCGTGCTACGCGGCCGGGGACGACGCGGAGCTCACCGCGGCCGCGCACAGCCTCAAGGGGATGGCGTCGAACATCGGCGCGCTCCGGCTCTCCCGGGTCGGTGCCGCGGTGGAGGACGGCGCCCGCGCGGACGCGCCACCGCCGGCCGACACCGTGCTGCCCCGGCTGCACCACGAGGCCGAGCGCGCCGCCCGGCTGGCCGACCGTCTCGCGGCGGAGTTCGCGCCCGCGCCGTCCGCGGCGGCGTGATGCTCTCCCGTCTCCGCGCCGTTCCGCCGTGGGTGGTGTTCCTCGGCTTCGGTGTGGCCGCGATCGTCGCGTACCGGCTCGCGCCGCTGCTCGGGGTGTCCGAGCTCGCGCGCAACGTCCTCTACTGGACGCTCGACGCGTCGGCCGTCGTCGTCCTGTTGCTCGGCGTCCGCCTGTACCGGCCGAACACCCGGTGGCCGTGGTGGCTGCTCGCGATCGGCCAGCTGTCCGCGCTCTTCGCGGACATCACGTTCTACGGCGCGAGCCTGATCGACGTCACGCTGCCGTACCCGAGCGTGGCCGACCTGCTCTACCTGCTCCAGTACCCGCTGGCCGGTGCGGCGCTGTTCCTGCTGATCCGGCGCCGGACGCCGGGCTGGGACCTGCCGTCGCTGATCGACGCGAGCATCGTCGCCGTCGCCGCGGGCCTGCTGTCCTGGGTGTACCTGATCAGCCCCGGCGCGAGCGGCGGCGGCCTGTCCACGGCGGGTGTGCTCGCGACCGCCGCGTACCCGGTCGGCGACCTGGTGCTGCTCTCGGTCGGCGCCCGCCTGATGCTCGGCGCCGGCAGCCGCCCGCCCGCGTTCGGTTTCCTCGCCGCCGGATTCGCGCTGGTCCTCGTGCCGGACACCCTCTACACCTGGCAGATCTTCGCCGGAACCTACACCGAGGGCGGCTGGCTGGAGACGCTGTGGATGGGGTCGTGGATCCTGCTCGGTGCCGCCGGTCTGCACCCGTCGATGCGTGAGCTGAGCGAGAAGTCCGCGGTCGCGGCACCGGACGCCGGATTCGGACGGATGCTGCTGCTGGCCTCGGCCTCGTTGCTGGCGCCGGCGACGCTGCTGGTCCAGTACCTGCGGCAGGCGCCGCTGCACGTCCCGCTGGTGGCCGTCGTCTGCGCGGTGTTGTTCCTGCTCGTCCTCGCCCGGATGGGTCAGCTGGTCGCCGCGCAGCGGCGGGTGGCGATCACCGACGGCCTGACCGGCCTGCGGACCCGGCGGTACTTCGAGGAGGCGCTGAGCGCGCTGGCGGAGCGGGCGATGAGCGGCCCCGGGCTCGCGGTGCTGCTCCTCGACGTCGACCGCTTCAAGTCCGTGAACGACACGTACGGGCACCACGGTGGTGACCGGGTGCTCTGCGAGATCTCGCGCCGGCTGACCGAGGCCGTGCGCCCCGGTGACCTGGTCGCCCGGTACGGCGGCGAGGAGTTCGCCGTCCTGCTGCCGAGCGTCACGCCCCGGGAGGCGCGCCTGGTCGCCGACCGGGTGCACCAGGCGATCCGCCGGACGCCGATCGCGGTCAACTCGACCACTGGCGCCACGGTCACCGCTTCGGTCGGCGTCGCGACGCTGCCGGTCGACGCGCCCGACCCGGAGTCGCTGATGATGCTCGCCGACCAGCTGCTCTACACCGCGAAGGAGGGCGGGCGGGACCGGGTGGCCGTCGGTGCGTCGCTGGCCGCGGTACCCGCCACCGAGCCGGAGCCCGAACTCGTCAGACGAGCATCATGACCGCGGCGACCAGCCCGCCGAGCACGATCAGCACCCGCAGCAGCGTCGCGGGCAGCCGACGGCCGATCAGCGCGCCGACGTAACCGCCCGCCCCCGAGCCGACCGCGAGCAGGCCCGCCGCGGCCCAGTCCACCTCGGCGAGGACCACGAACACCGCGGCCGCCACGACGTTCCCGGCGGCGACCGAGAGCGTCTTCAGCGCGTTGACCACCCGCAGCTCGAGGTCCGCGCCGAAGCCCAGCACGGCCATCATCATCACACCGGAGCCGCCGCCGAAGTACCCGCCGTAGACGCCGACCAGCGTGCAGAACGTCGTCGTCAGGCCGGACAGCCGGACTCGCGCGGCCGGTTCCCGGCCGCGGCGCAGGACCCGCGTGATGATCGGCTGCAGGCCGACGAGCAGGCAGGTGACGAGGATCAGGTACGGCACGACCGCGGCGAACACACCGGACGGCAGGCTCAGCAGCAGGACGACGCCCAGCACCGCCCCGCCCGCGCAGGTGGCCAGCACGACCGCGGTGACGACCGGCTGTTCCCGCAGCTCCCGCCGGTAACCGAACGAGCCGCTCAGCCCGGCCGGCGTCAACCCGATCGTGTTCGAGACGTTCGCGACGACCGGCGGAAGCCCGACCGCCAGCAGCACCGGAAAGCTCAGCAGCGAGGCGAAGCCGACCGTCGAGATCAGAATCCCGGAGCCGATCCCCGCGGCGAACACGGCCACGTACTCGGCCGTCGAGCTCATGCGCCCATCCTAGGTTCGGGGTTTATCACCCGCGCGCCACGGCCACCTGAGTGAAATGGGATCGGAGTGGGTGGCCATTCTGGCCCTGGTGGCGCTGTTCGTCGCCGGGACCGTCCTCCCGATCAACATGGGCGCGCTCGCCTACGTGGCGGCGTGGCTGGTCGGCATGTACTCGCTCGGCCTGGACGAGAAGGAGATCCTCGCCGGGGTCAGCGGTGACCTGATCCTCACGCTGATCGGCGTCACCTACCTGTTCGCGGTCGCGCGGAACAACGGCACGGTCGACCTGATCGTGCAGTCGGCGGTCCGGGTGGTCGGTGGCCGGGTCGCGCTGATCCCGTGGGTGATGTTCGGGGTGACCGCGGTGCTGACCGCGATCGGCGCGGCGAGCCCGGCAGCCTGCGCGATCATCGGGCCGATCGCGCTCGGCTTCGCCGGCCGCTACGGGATCAACCCGCTGATGATGGGGATGTTCGTCGTTCACGGTGCGCAGGGCGGGGGTTTCTCGCCGATCAGCATTTACGGGACGATCACCAACTCGGTGATGGAGGAGGCGAACCTCCCCAACGGCGAGATCACGGTGTTCCTGGCCAGCCTGGCCGTGAACACCGTGATGGCGGCGATCCTGTTCGCGCTGTTCGGCCGCGGACTGCTCCGCCGCACGGTCTCCACGGCCACCGGCGACGTGGCCGCCGAGACGGACGTGACGGCGGACGTGGCCGCGACCGTGCGGAGTACGGCCGCCGGGCGGACCCGCAGCCGTCTCGCGAGGGAAGCGGGCGGCACCGGCGAGACGCCCGCGAGTGGCACCGCTTCCGACGAGCCGGGCACACGCCGCGAGCAGATCCTCACGCTCCTCGCGTTCGTCGCGGTCGCCGTCGTCGCGCTCGTCTTCGACAAGAACATCGGCTTCGTCGCGATCACCGCGGCGGTCGCGCTGGTGATGCTCTCCCCGTCCCGCCACCGCGACGCGGTCCGCCAGATCGCCTGGCCGACCGTGCTGCTGGTCGCCGGCGTCAGCACGTACGCCACGATCCTCACCGAGGCCGGCTCGCCGGAATTCGTCGGCAACTGGGCCGCCGGGCTCGGCGCGGCCGCACGGGCGCGCTCGTCCTCTGTTACGTCGGCGGCGTGGTGTCGGCGTTCGCGTCGTCCACCGCGCTGCTGCCGGTGATCATCCCCATCGGCGTGCCGCTCGTCGTCGACGGCGGCGTCGACGCGGCGTTCTTCGTCGCCGCGCTCGCGATCGCGTCCACGATCGTCGACGTCAGCCCGTTCTCCACTAACGGGGCGCTGATCCTCGCCAACCATCCGGAGTCGATTCCGGAGGCCGCGTTCTACAAGCAGATCCTCACGTACAGCATCGTCGTCGTGCTCGTCGGCCCACTGCTGGTCTGGGCCGCACTCGTCCTGCCCGGCTGGTAGGGCACTGGTCGGGGGGTCCGATGACGCGACGGTGGGACGCGGTGACCCGGAGGACGGCGGCGTGGGCCGGTGCCGCCGCCGCGTTCACGGTGGTCAGTGGCGTCGCGGTGAACCAAGTGCTGGAGGACGGCCGGATCCGCTGGCCGTGGCTGGCCGCAGCGGTGGCGGTGACCGCGATCGGCGGCATTCTGGCGTCGCTGGTGCGGGGGCCCGCCGCCGCCGACCCGCCCGGAGCCGACGCACCCGCCCTGGACGCGCTGGCCGACACCGTGCGCGCGGTCTGGAAGCCGGAGGAGCGTCATCGCCGGCTCCTCCACCCGCACCCGCTGCCCACCGCGTGGACCACGATCGGGCCACCGGTCGCCGACCACTGGGCCAACATCCGGGCCGACGGGATCGACCGGCCGCTGGCGCTGGACGGCGTCGTGGATCCCCGCCGTCCCGACTCCCTCCAGGAGGTCGTCGCCGACCCTCGGCTCCGCGGCCGCGTGGTGATCCTCGGCGAACCGGGCGCGGGCAAGACCGCGCTGCTGCTCCGGCTGACCCTCGCGCTGCTCGAGACCCGCGCGGACGACGCCGAGCTGCCCGTTCCGGTCCTGCTGCGGCTGTCCACGTGGGACCCCGACACCCGCACGCTGGAGCAGTGGATCACCGGCCGGCTCCTCACCGACTACGGTCATCGCCGCCCGCTCCCGCTGGAGCGGTTACTGCCGCTCCTCGACGGCCTGGACGAGATGCCGGCTCCCCGGCGCTGCCGCGCGCTGCTGGCGCTCACCCACGCGTTCACGCCGGGCGCGCCGCTCGTCCTGACCAGCCGCACCAGCGAGTACCTCGACACGCTCGCCGATCTGACCGGCCGGGTCCTGCCCGCCACCGCCGTCCTCGAACTCACGCCGCTGCCCCACGAGGCGGTCCGCGACTTCCTCACGCTCAGCACGACCGCCGAGCGCCCGGGAGGTTGGGCGAACGTCCTGGCTCGCGACGCGGAGGAGCACCGTGGCCGGCTCGCGTCCGCACTGGCGGAGCCGCTGTGGGTCGACCTCGCGCGGACCACCCACGACGATCCGGACCGGGCCGGCCACGACTCCACCGACCTGCTCGGCCTGCCCGACGCGGCCGCCGTCCACGCCCACCTGCTCGACCGCCTCATCCCCGCGGCGTACCCCGACCCGCCCGAGCCCGCGCCGGACGGGCGCATCTGGCGTTGCCACGACGCACAGCGCTGGCTGGGTGAGCTCGCAACCGACATGAGCGAGCGCGGTACGCAGGATCTCGCCTGGTGGGAGCTCACCCGGTCGCTCTCCCGTCCGGTCCGGACGCTGGTCGGGCTCGCGCTGTGGCTCGTGATCGGCCTGCCGACGTGGTTCGTCACCCTTCCGCTCGAACGGCCGTCCGCCTTCCCGTCCTGGCTCGCGGCCGGGCTCTCCGCCGGGTTCGGGATGGGTCCCGTCGTGGGGTTGTTCGTCGGGCTCGGCTCGGAACCGGTCGGGTCCCGGCGGCGCTCCCGCGACCGGCCGCTCCATCGCGCTCTCGCCGTCAGTCTCGCGTTCGGCCTCACGTTCGGCCTCGCGTTCGCGCTGGTGCCGATGATCGGTGTACCGCTACTGCTCTGGGTCGCGCTCTGGCTGGCCGTGGGCCTCGGGGGCGTGTTCGGCGGTGGGCTCGGCTCGTTACCGCTGCCGTCCCGGCGCCGGATCCGGTGGCGCCGCACCGGCCGCCCGCTCGTCCGGCGGCTCGCCGAGTGGTTCGCGTTCGGGAGCACGTTCACGGTGGCGTTCGTGGCAGCGGGCGTCCTCTGGGCCGGGCTCACCGACAGTCTGCCGGTCGCCGACTGGCTGGCGGCCGGCTACGAAGCCGGGCTGTTCGGTTTCGCGTTCGGCATGGTGTTCGGGTTCGTGGGCGAGTTCACGACGTTCTTCCAGGAGGGTGACGCCGACGTCCCGGCGGCGACCGACCCGGTCGGGCTACTGCGGGACGACCGCCGTCGGGTGCTCGTGGTCGGGCTCACGTCCGGCCTCGTGTTCGGCCTGGCATCCGGGAACCCGATCGCGCCGCCCGCCGAGCTCCCGGAGGCACTCCGCTCGTATCTCGGCTCCGCCGTGTCCCACGGCGTCGGATTCGGTCTCGCGGCCGGGCTCACGTACGGGCTCATCGGCAGCGCGTGGGGACAGCTGCAGGTGGCGCGTCTCTGGTGGTGCGCCCGAGGCCGGTTGCCGTGGCGGGTGATGAGCTTCCTCCGCGACGCCCACCGCCGCGGAGTGCTGCGACAGGCCGGCGGGGTCTGGCAGTTCCGGCACGCCCTGCTCCGCGATCGCATAGCCGCGACCCGACGGGGTAGCCCGCGCTGAGCCCGAATCCCGGACGAACGAGAGGACGACCCACGATGGTGAGCGCCAAGGACCAGGACGTCGTTGAACTCCTGCTCGACCAGCACAAGCAGATCAAGGCGCTGTTCGCCGAGGTCAAGGCCGCCGACGGCGACGCCAAGCGGACCGCGTTCCGGCAACTCGTCCGGCTGCTGGCCGTCCATGAGGCCGCCGAGGAGCAGGTCGTCCACCCGGCAGCCAGGGACGCCGCCGGGGACGCCGTGATCAAGGCCAGGCTCCACGAGGAGCACGACGCCAAGCGCGTGCTCTCCGACCTGCACGACCTGGGCACCGAGGCAGCCGACTTCGACACCCGGTTCGCCGCGCTGGAGCGGGCGGTGCTGCAGCACGCCACGCGCGAGGAGCAGGAGGAGTTCCCCGCGCTGCGGCGGACGATCGACCCCGCTCGGCTGCGGCGCATGGCCGGTGCGGTGAAGGCCGCGGAGGCGGTCGCGCCCACGCGTCCGCACCCGGCGGCGGGAGAGTCGGCGATCGTCAACCTGGTCGCCGGGCCGCCGCTCGCGCTGTTCGACCGGGCGCGCGACGCGGTCAGCGACTGGAGTCGCGCCGCCCGCGGCTGAACGGCGCGCGAAATGCGCGGACTCCCGCGCGCCGCACATATCTTCCGCTATTCCGAATAGTGAGTCACGCCCTCATCATGTCGTGCGCCGTGCGGTCGGAAAGCCTCCCCGACCAGCACGGCGGTACACCTTAGCTTGCATTAACGAGGTCTTCCGCGTCGTCGCGGCGCTCTTACGATTAAGCCCGCTCGACCAGATCGAGATCTCCAATGATTTCTCAGTGAGGGGGCCGCGACTCATGCCACTGCAGTCGGCGCAGGAGCCGGTGGATAGTCCGGAGCGGGTCGCGTCCATCGAGGTGACCGACCCCGCCGACGTCCGCCGTGTAGTCGGGCGCGTGCCTGCTCTGACGGCCGCGGAGGTCACCGCCCGCTACGACGCCGCCGAGCTCGGTGCCGTCCGGTGGCGCGCCACCAACCCGCTGCAGCGCGCCGAGATCATGGCGCGCGCCGCTGCCGACCTCCGGGCCCGCAGCGCCGAGATCGCCGGCGATCTGGTCGCCGAGATGGGCAAGACGCTCGCCGAGGCGACTGTCGAGGTGACCAAGGCCGCCGACTTCCTCGACTACTACGCGAGCTGGGCACGGCAGCCCTACGGCGAGCTGATCGCCGACGGCAGGCCCGGCACGCAGACCAGCGTCCGCCGCGAGCCGCTCGGCGTCGTCACGCTCGTCACGCCGTGGAACGACCCGCTGCTCACCCCGGCCCGCAAGCTCGCGCCCGCGCTCATCGCCGGGAACGCGGTCGTTCTCAAGCCGGCCTCGGAGACGCCGCTGGTCGCCTACCACCTGGCCCGGAGCCTGGAGACCGCCGGACTGCCCGAGGGCGTACTCGGCGTGGTGACCGGCCGGGTCCGCGAGATCGAAGCGGCGTTACTGGACGACCCGCGGATCGCCGCGGTCTCGTTCACCGGCAGCACCGCGATCGGCCGTCAGCTGCAGCACCGGCTCGCCGGCCGCAACGTCCGGGTACAGACCGAGATGGGTGGCAAGAACGCGACCGCCGTGCTCGCCGACGCCGACCTGGCAGCCGCGGTCAGCACGATCGCCGCCGCCTCGTTCGGGCAGGCCGGGCAGCGCTGCACCGCGACCAGCCGCGTCGTCGTCGACTGGACGGTCGCCGAGCCGCTGATCGCCGGGCTGATCGAGGCCGCGCAGCAGGTGACGCTCGGTCCGGGCGGCGCCGAGGGCACCACGATGGGGCCGGTCGTCAGCGCCCGCCATCGCAGCGAGGTGCTCGAGCACATCGACCGGGCCCGCGGCGAGGGCGCCGTGGTCCGCGTCGGCGGTGGCGCCCCGGACGGTGAGGCCTTCACGCACGGCTGTTACGTCGAACCGACGGTCGTCACCGGCGTGGACGCGCGCCACTCGATCTGGCGCGACGAGGTGTTCGGGCCGGTGATCGCGGTGCGGGTCGTCGAGGGGTTCGACGAGGCCGTGGACGCGGTCAACGACTCGGTCTACGGCCTGGCCGCCGCGGTGTTCACCACGAACCTGCAGCGTGCGTACGAGTTCGCCGACCGCGTCGAGGTCGGCCAGGTGTCGGTGAACCTGCCGACGTCCGGCTGGGACGTCCACATGCCGTTCGGTGGTTTCGGCGACTCCGGTTCGCCGTTCAAGGAGCAGGGCGCCGAGGCGCTGCGCTTCTACACGAAGACCAAGACCGTCGCCGTGCGGTACTCGCTATGAAGGTCGGCATCGTCGGCGCGGGCCTCGTCGGCCTCGCGGTCGCCCGCCGGATCGCCCAGCAGGGCGCCGACGTCGTGGTCTTCGAGAAGGAGACCGACGTCTCCCGGCACCAGTCCGGCCACAACTCCGGCGTCGTGCACGCGGGCATCTACTACACCCCCGGTTCGCTGAAGGCGACGCTCTGCCGGCGCGGCGTCCACCTGCTCAAGGAGTTCTGCGCGGAGCACTCACTCGGCTACTCCGAGATCGGCAAGGTCGTCGTCGCGCGCGACGACGTCGAGATCGGCCGGCTGACCGAGATCGAGAAGAAGGCGCACGCCAACGGCGTGCCCGGCGTCCGCTGGCTGGACGCCGCCGCGCTCCGCGAGATCGAGCCGAACGTCGCCGGTGCCGCCGCGCTGCACTCCCCCACCACCGCGATCGTCGACTACGTGGCGATCGCCCGAGCGATGGCCGACGACGTCCGCACGGCCGGTGGCGAGGTGCGGTTCTCCTCGCCGGTCACCGCGATCGATCCGGTCGGCGGGCGGATCCGGGTCCGGGCCGGCGGTACCGAGGTGACGCTGGACCAGCTGGTGATCTGCGCCGGTCTGCAGTCCGACCTGGTGGCCGAGCTGGCCGGCGACGACCCGGGCCCGGCGATCATCCCGTTCCGCGGCGAGTACTACCGGCTGGTGCCGGAACGCGCCGACCTCGTCAACGGCCTGGTCTACCCGGTGCCCGACCCCGCGTACCCGTTCCTCGGCGTGCACGTCACCCCACGGATCGACGGCACGGTCGACGTCGGCCCGAACGCGGTGCTGGCCACCGCACGCGAGGGTTACCACCGGCGGAACGTGAACCTGCGCGACCTCGGGCGCACGCTGCGCTGGCCGGGATTCCGAAAGCTGGCGCTCCAGCACTGGCGGGCCGGGATCCACGAGATGCGCGGCTCGGTGTCCAAGCGCGCGTTCACCGCGGCCGCCCGCGACTACGTGCCATCGCTGCGAACGTCCGACCTGGTACCGGCGCCGGCCGGCGTCCGGGCGCAGGCCGTGGACCGCGACGGCTCGCTCGTCGACGACTTCCGGATCAGCACGCTCGGGCCGGTCACCGCGGTCCGCAACGCGCCGTCGCCCGCCGCGACGTCCGCGCTCGCGATCGCCGAGCACGTCGTGACTCAAATGCACGACCGCTCGAATTCCTGACTTTCTTCACCCTCGTTCCGCCTAACTGCGAAGGACCACCGATGTTCATCGTCGATTCCCAGATCCACATCTGGAAAGAGGAGTCCTCGGACCGCCCGTGGGTTCCCGGCGCGCGCGAGCGCATCCGGCTCAACGGCCACCGGGAGGACCCCTTCAGCTACGAGGAGGCCCTCGAGCTGATGGACGAGGCCGGTGTCGACCGCGCGCTGATCCTGCCGCCGTCCTGGGAGGGCGACCGCATCGACTACGCCCTCGAGGCGTGCGAGGCGTTCCCGGACCGGTTCGGCATCATGGCCCGCATCCCGCAGAACAAGCCCGACGAGGGCGCTGCCCTCATGCGCGACTTCGCCCAGAACCCGTACGTCAAGGGCACCCGGCTGACGTTCCACCGGCCGCAGGACCGGAACTGGATGATCGACGGGACCAACGACTGGTACTGGCCGCTGGCCGAGGAGCTGGGCATCAAGACGATGGTCCACGCCCCGATCTGGAAGGCCGAGCTCGGTCAGATCGCCGCGAAGCACCCGCAGCTGAAGATCATCATCGACCACATGGGCATCATGGCCCGCTGCGTCGACGACGCGATCGGCTACTGGGTCAAGGAGACCGCTGACCTGCACGAGCACCCGAACATCTACGTGAAGGTGTCGGCGATCCCGGGCTACTCGACCGCGCCGTTCCCGAACCTGAACATCGGCAAGTACGTCCGCGAGATGGTCGACGCGATGGGCCCGCAGCGCTGCTTCTGGGGCACCGACATCACCCGCCTGCTCGGCCACGGCCTGACCTACACCGACACGATCGAGCAGTTCACGAAGCACTTCGACTTCACCGAGGAGGAGCTCGACTACATCATGGGTCGCGGCATCTCCGAGTGCCTCGACTGGCCGGTGCCCGCAGCCGGGAAGCTCGCCCCAGTCGCCGCCGCGGAGAGCGCATGACCGTCGACGGCGGCGAGGCTCTCCTCGCCGCCGCCCGCGACCTCGACGTCGACGTCATCTTCTGTTCCTCGGGGTCCGAATGGGCCCCGGTCTGGGAGGCGCTCGCGCGCCAGCACCGGGACGGCGTGCACGGCCCGCGGTACGTCGACCTGATGCACGAGACGCTGGCCGTCGCGATGGCCACCGGATACGGCCTGGCCACCGGCCGTCCACAGCTGGTGCTGCTGCACACCGTGCCCGGCCTGCTGCAGGGCGCCGTCGGTATTCACGGTGCACTGCTGTCCGGCGCCGGGATGATCGTCGCCACCTCGGAGTCGATCTCCTACGGGGAAACCGCGGTGGACCCGGGCTCCCAGTGGTACCGGAACCTGTCGATCGTCGGTGGCCCGCAGGCCGTCGCGCAGCCGTTCGTCAAGTGGTCGTCGCAGGTCGGCAGCGTGTCGAACCTGTACCAGATGGTGCTGCGCGCCTCCGAGCTCGCGCGCCGCGGCCCGGCCGGGCCGGTGTACCTCAACGTTCCGGTCGAGGTGCTGCTGGAGCCGTGGAACCCGCCGTCGATCGTCGGCAGGCCGTTGGCCCTGCCGGGTTCCCGCGTCAGTACAGAACCCGACCTGCAGGCCGCGGCCCGGCGGTTGATCGCCGCCGAGCGCCCGGTGCTGCTCACCGAGTCAGTCGGACGCCATGCGGACGGTTTCGAGGCGCTGGTCGAACTGGCCGAGTTGCTGGCGATCCCGGTGGTCGAGCCGCAGTCCGCCGTGTGCAGCAACTTCCCTCGGACACACGCGCTGCACCGGGGCGGAAATCCGGAACCGCTCAGCGCGGACGCCGACCTGATCGTGCTGGCCTGCACCCGCGCACCGTGGTATCCGCCGAGCAACCGGCCGGCCGACGCGGAGATCCTGGTCATCGACGACGTGCCGCACCGGCCGCACGTCGACTACCAGGTGCTCGGCGCCGACCAGTACCTCGAGGGCGACGTCGGGCCGACGCTGCGCGCGCTGGTGGCCACGGTCAAGGCGATCGGCGTCGACGAAGGACGCGTGGCCGCTCGTCGCGCGGCCCTCGCACCGGCGCCGCTGCCCGCGCCGTCCGGAAAGCTGGACGCCGCCGCGGTCGTCGACGCCCTGCGGGACCTGATCGACCCGGACGCCGCCGTCGTCGACGAGACGATCACTCACGCCCGGATGGTCTCGCAGCATCTGCAGGCCGACCGGCCCGGCCGGTACAGCTACGTGCAGGGCGGTCTCGGCCAGGGCATCGGCGTCGCGCTCGGCGTCAAGCTGGCCGAACCGGAGCGCGAGGTCGTGCTGACGGTCGGCGACGGGTCGTTCCTCTACAACCCGATCGTCCAGTCGCTGGCGGCGTCGAAATCACTCGGCCTGCCGGTGCTGATCGTCGTCTTCAACAACCAGAAGTACCTGTCGATGCAGCTCAACCACCTGCGGTTCTACCCGGACGGCGCAGCCGTCACCGAGCAGAACTTCCTCGGCGTCGACCTCTCCGACCAGCCGCCACTGTCCGAACTCGTCGCTCCGTTCGGCATGCACGGCACGGAGGTCACCTCGCTGGACGAACTGCGTCCCGCGCTCGAGGCAGCGCTGGCCTCGGTGCGGGCCGGCGTCACCGCGCTCGTCGACGTCCGCGTCGTCCGCTGATACCTGGAGGCCCTCATGCCACCCAAAACACTGATCTCCCACCAGTCCCTGCGGGAGCTGGTCAGCGGCCTCTTCGTCGCGGCCGGGACGTCACGGGAGCACGCCGACACCGTCGCCGACGTGCTGGTCTGGGCGAACCTGCGCGGGGTCGACTCGCACGGCGTCTCCCGGGTCCCCCGCTACCTCGAGCTGTTCGACAAGGGTGAGGCGAACCCCAAGCCGGCGATCACCGTCGAGCAGTTGCGGTCCGCGGTCGCGATCGTCGACGCGGACGCCGCGCCGGGCCCGGTGGCGCTGACCACCGCGATGCACCAGGCCGTGAGCATGGCGCGGTCGGCCGGTATCGCGTGGGTCGCGGTCCGGGGCACCGTGCACACCGGCGCGATCGGGTACTACACCGACTGCGCGGCGCAGTACGGCATGGCCGGGCTGGGCATCGTCGCGGGCGTCCCGAACATGGCCTACCCGGGCAGCACGTCGGCCGCGGTGGCGACGAGCCCGCTGTCGGTGGCGCTCCCGGCGGGCAAGCACCCCACGGTGTTGCTGGACATGGCGACCGCGGTGATCGCGCTGGGTCGCATCGCGCAGTACAAGGCTTCCGGCACGCCGCTGCCCGCGGGTTCGGCGCTGGCCGCGGATGGCACCGAGACGACCGACGCGGCGCTGGCGAAGGTGCCGCTGCCGGTGGGCGGTGCGAAGGGCGCGGGCATGTCGCTGGTGTTCGAGCTGCTGGCCAGTGGTCTGACCGCGAACCCGATCGTCAGCAGCTTCCACGGCGGCACGCCCGAGGGAAAGCGGCACCGCCAGAACGCCGTGCTGGTCGCGGTGGACATCTCGGCGTTCACCCCGGTGGAGCAGTTCCGGAGCGTCGTCGACGAGACCGTGGACGCGATCAAGGGTCTGCCGTCGACCGACCCGAACCGCGAGATCCTGGTACCCGGCGAGCGCGGCTCCCGCACGTTCAACGAGCGCCTCACCAACGGCATCCCGCTGACCGAGAAGCTGCTCGGCAATCTCCGCGCGGAGGCCGAGAAGCTCGGCGCCCCAGTGCCCGCGGGGCTGTAACACCGGCGGTCACACCGAAGACCGGCGACCGGCGGGCCCCATGGAGGGAGCCCGCCGATCGTCCCAGGTTGACCGTCCGCAGGCCTGACGGCGTCACTCGGTCGGCTCACGAGCCTCCCGAAGCGCTGCCCAGGCGTCCGCGACCGGACCCAGATGCCCGAGCTTGTCGGGGTTGTTCAACGTCCGGATCGCCTGGATCTGTCCGTCCAGGATGTCGAGTGACCAGACGCTGAGGATGTCGCCGCTCCGATCGTGGAAGATCGCGCCGGGCTGTCCGTTCACCTCACGCAGCTCCACCCCCGCGTCGATCCGGTCGAACAGCGGCATGAGCGCGGCGAGCACGCCGGCCACGTTCTCGGACCCGACGAAGCGGTCGCCCCACTGCGGCCCCTTGCCCCCAGCGTCGCCGATCAGCGCGACGTCGGCGGACAGCAGGTCCCGCACCCCGTCGACGTCCCCGTCCCGGAACGCGTCGAGGAAACGCGCGGCGAGCTTCTCGCGTTCGGCGCGGTCGGCCTCGTACCGGGGGCGCCCCGAGTCCATGTGGCGGCGTGCCCGCACCATGAGCTGGCGGCAGGCGGCCTCCGAGCGCCCCACCGTGGACGCGACCTCGGGGAAACCGAAGCCGAACACCTCCCGCAGCACGAACACCGCACGTTCGAGCGGGCTGAGCCGTTCGAGGAGCAACAGGGCCGCCATCGACACCGAGTCGGCCAGCTCCGCCGCCCGGGCGGGATCGTCGTACGGGTCGGCGAGCAGCGGTTCCGGGAACCACGGTCCGGCGTACTCCTCCCGCCGGACCCGGGCGGAGCGCAGGACGTCGATCGCGATGCGGGTCACGGTCGTCGAGAGGAACGCCTTGACCGAGTCGGGTTGCGTGGACGAGGCGGCGTACCGGAGCCAGGTCTCCTGGACGGCGTCCTCGGCCTCGCTCACGCTGCCCAGGATCCGGTAGGCGATCGAGAACAGCAGCGGACGCAGATCCTGGAACTCGTCGGGGTTCGGGTCGCTCATCACCAGACGATGCTGCCTCCCTCGCCGAAGAACCCGGCGGTCGGTCCGTCGGCGCCGAGCGTGGCCAGCCGCACCAGTACGGCGGCGCCCTGCGCCGGCGTCAGGAAACCGGTGTGGTTGTTGCTGTCGGTGTCGACGTAGCCCGGCGCGGCCGCGTTGACGAGGATGCCGTCCTTGCGCAGTTCCTTGGCGTACTGCACGGTCAACGCGGTCAACGCGCTCTTGGACGGCGAGTACGCGGCCGACGGCAGCAGCGCCGCGAACGGACCGTCCAGGTCGCTGTTCAGCGTCAGCGACCCCGCGTGGCTGCTGACGTTGACGATGCGCGGCGCCCGTGACCGCCGCAGCAGGGGCAGCACCGCGTTGGTCACCGCGATCACCCCGAAGACGTTGGTCTCGAACACCGACCGGACCATGTCCAGGTCGACGCCGCTGGGAATCTGATCGGTGGCGTCGGCGGGCGAGACCTGCCCGGAGCCGGTGATGCCGGCGTTGTTGATCAGGACGTCGAGGTGGCCGAACCGCTCCTCGATCCACGCGGCGGCCGCCCGGACGACGTCCTCCTCGGTGACGTCGAGCGTGACCGCGTGCACGTCGCCGCCTGCCTCCCGCAGCGCGGCAGCGGCTTCCTCACCGCGCCGCGGATCCCGGGCCCCGATCACGACCGTCATGCCCAGGTCGGCAAGCTGCTCTGCGGCTGCCCGGCCGATCCCCTTGTTCGCGCCGGTGACGAGCGCGACTTGCCGATACGTGTTCTGCTCACTCATGACGAGCTCCTCGCCGCGGGAGGGTGCGTCCCCTCCGATTTCGTCTTCCGGACCCGAGACGAGACAGCCCGGCCCGCTGTGACATGCGCGGCCGGGGCCGGGGCCGGGGCACGCGCCGGTGCCGGGCCTACCTGGTGGTAGGCCCGGTGTGGGCTGGCGTTGTGCGGGTTAGAAGGGCGGCGGCTCGTCGAGGCCGCCCGAGGCCGGTGCGCCTGCGAGCGCGGGCTCCGGTGCGAGGGCCCGCGTCCAGTCCGCCGGCATGTCCAGGGTGTCCGGTTCATCGCTTTGGTCGGGTGGGGCGACGGTGTAGGTGTGGCCGGCGGGGCTGGTCCAGGTGCAGGCCCCGGTGTCGGGGTGGTGGACGAGACCCCAGCCCGCTTCGTCTTTGGCGCGGTGATGGCGTCGGCACAAGGGGACCAGGTTTTTGGTGCTGGTGGGGCCGCCGTCGATGCGGCGGATGTTGTGGTCGAGGTCGCAGCGGTAGGACGGTTGGGAGCAGCCGGGGAACATACAGGTGGGGTAGGTGGCCCGCACCAGCTTGGCGAGCTCCGCGGACGGCCGGTACGTGGTGCGGCCGAGGTCGGTGACCACGCCACCGGGGTCGGTGATCCACTTTTCCCAGCGGCTGTCGGCGGCGAGTTCGCGGGCCATCGAGGGTGGGACGGGTCCGTAGCCGGTGAGGTCGCCGGGGGTGTTCGTGGTGCCGAGCACGGTGGACAGTGGCACGGTCAACGCGATCCGCGGCGGCGCGGCACGGCGTCCGGCCAGCACGGTCCGGACCAGCGCCGACATCTCAGCATCGGACGCCTGGCCAGCGCCGGCCGCCGCCCGGCCCGCGGGGGTGCGGCCGCCGGACGCCCGGCCGCCGGACGTCCGGCCCGCGGGCGCCCGACCACCGGACACCGGGCCCGCGGGGGTCCGGCCATCGCGCGCCCGGCCACCGGACACCGGGCCCGCGGACGTCCGGCCGGGGGCCGCCTCGCCATCGGGCGTTCCGCTGTCGGGTGTCTCACCGGCGGGGTCGGCGCCGAGGTCGTCGAGCCCGCCTGAGCCGAAGCGGGTCGCGGTGAGCACGCCGAGTTCGGCCAGAGCCACCAGCGCATCAGCGCGGCGCTGGTCGATGGTGCGTGTGTCGTCGCCGGACCGGACGCGGCCCGAGAGCTGGTCGATGTTCGCGCGCAAACGGGCCGCGGCGTCGGCGGGCAGGATGGCGCGCATCTCGGCCATCCCGTCGGGCAGCGGGGTGAACTCCACCCGCCGACCCTTCCGCGCCTTCTTGTGCCGCTCATCGGCGCCCGCCGGATCCGCCTTCGCGACCTCCTTGCGCGCCTGACGCGCCAACTGCGCCGGTGTCTTGCGCTCAGCCGCATCCAACAAGCGGGCTTCCACGGCGGCGGCCGTCTCATCGTCCAAAGGCTCAAGAGCGTGAACGATCTCCGCGGCGTGCCGGTAGGTGATCAGACCGGCGGCGAGGGCCTGGCCGGTGAGCAGGCATCGGCCGCGCAGCGCGCGGGCCACCTCGAGGCGGTCAGCGGTAGCCAGGCCGGACCAGCGCAGTCCGGCGGCGATCTCCTCCCGGCCCCAGTCCTCGTCGCTCACACCGGACCATTGCCCGGCGACCTGCAGCACTGCATCGTCGAGCCGAGACTCCACCCACGCCGAGACCCGCTGCCACGCTCGCGCGACGAGCACCTGCTCGCTCGCGTCCGGAAGTACCTCTCGGACCCCGGCCTCGTCGATCTCCCGCCGCCGCACCGGGCCCAGCCCGGCGAGTACGGCAATCAGTTCCGGCCCGGGGCATACCCCGTGGAGCCGCGCACCCACTCCGCCTTCACTCATGCCAATGACTGTCGCACACCGGTACGACAAAATGCCGGTCGTCCACAGGCGTGGCGCCCTCGCGCCCGACGCTGTGCACAACCCACCGGCCGCGCCCTTACTGCGGTAAGCGGCTACCCACCCCGGTTTACGGCGCTTGTGCCCGAGACGGCACGATCGAGGGCAACTGTCCTACCGGGAGGAGCACCAGAATGACCGAGCTGCGGGCCAGGACGCCGGACGAGGCCTATCTGTTCGTCGAGCTTCTCCTCGGCCGGGAGGAACCGGTCGATCTGCACCGCGTGACCGGCCTGGTCCTCGACACGGAGCGGCCGGTGGTCCGGGTCAACGGCCTGCACGCCGGCCACCACCACGAGTTCGACATCGCCCTGCCGCCGATCTCGCACGATCCGGTGATCCCCGGCGAGCTCTACGGCACGGGCCGCACGCCGTCCTCGCTCATCGACGCCGGACAGTGGCGAGCCGTCGAGCTGTGGGCGTGCTCCACCCTGGACCAGCTGCTCGCGCAGGTCGGTGGCCGCGGACTCGACCGGACCGCGGTCGAGGACATCGGATACCACGTCGACACCGCGTACTCCGCGCTGGCCGAGATCACCAAGTTCCTGCCGCAGGGAGCCGCCGAGGTCCCGGCGGAGGCGTTCTGGACGACCGACGGGTTGGCGATCCGGGGAAGCCAGCCGGACGCGTTCCGCCGCGAGCGGATCCTCGCGGACGAGGAGCACTACCGCGGCATGGGTGAAGAACTCTCAGCCCGTCAGGGGCAGCTCGGGGACGCTGCCGGACCGCCGGTCGAGGCGATCGGCGGCCTGGCGCGAGCGGAGATCTACAGCTCGTTGCCCCAGAAGTAGCGGGCAGCCATCTCGACCAGCTGCAGCTTCCGGTGCTGCTGGTCGACGGTCAGCCCGGCCGAGGGAGAGAACGCGCCGTTCGTCGAGATCGCGATGTCGTCGATGTGCAGGATCTCGGCCGCGGCGTCCACCCGGGCGACGAGGTCGTTGACGTCCTCGGGCTCCGGGGTGGACACGTCCACCAGACCCAGCGACACGACCAGCCCGCCGACGAGCGGCTCCAGCGGGAACGGCGCCGCCGCGGTGTGCTCGACGCAGAGCCGTTCGAACGGCTGCGCACCCACGAACCACTCGACCTCGGAGTAGCCGCCGCTCACCGCCCCGCCGGTGGTGATGTCGAGGCCGACCCGGAAGTTCTCCGGGGTCTCGAGCCCGTCCAGCACGGCAGCGTCGATCGCGAGCGACCGCCGCAGCACCGCGGACGCGTCGATGCCCAGCTCGGCGGCCCGGGCCCGGCCCGAAGCCGAGAGCAGGTGGCCGTAGAGCGGGTTGGTCAGCAGCACGTACATGATGCCGTCCGCCGCGACCGCGGCGATCTCGTCCCGGATGACGCCCGCGAGCGCTGCCGCATCCGACTCGGACGCGTCCCCGAGCAGCGCCACCAGCCCCGGCGCGGGCAGCGTCAGCATCGTCGAACGCTGGACGCCGGCCAGCAGGAAGTCGGTCTCGTGCTTGGTCAGCCGGCCGTGCGCGACCGGCGTCCCGACCAGCGGGCGCCGCTCGGCCACCTCGTCCGATCCGAGCAGCTCGCCGAGCGGCCCCGGAGAAACGGCGTCCCCGAACCCGTCGACGCCGTTGTAGACCACCGACAGGCGGTGCGGACGCCGGAACTCGCCGTCGGACAAGCCGAGCAGGGCCAGCCGCCGCTGCTCCAGCAGGGCCGCGCTGATCGCGGCGTCCTCGGCCGCGGTCAGCTCGGCGTCGGAGACGCCCGCGGCCCGGGCGTCGACCAGCGCGGGCGGCGGCAGCAGCCGCGCGTGGTGGTCGATGTGGTACTTGAAGTCGTCAGCCATGTCAGTGCGCTCCCGAGGCCAGGCCGGCCCACGCCGGGAAGTCGGTGGCGAAGCCCGCCGAGGCGACGATCGACTCCGCGATCTTCTCGTCCTCGGCGGGGCTGCCGCCGGAGATGCCGACGCCGCCGAGGATCTCGCGGCTCGAGTCTTTACCTGCGAGCGGGTATCCGCCCAGCGTGGCGACGATCGGCTGGTGCCCCATCCGGGCGACCTGGCTGAAGAACACCGGGTCGCTCTTCGCCCAGCCCTCGAGCATGTGCGTCGGGCGCTGCATGACCGCGGCCGAGTACGCCTTCGACAGCGCGATGCTCGGGGTCATCGGGCGGGCGCCGTCCATCCGTTCGGTGAGGATGACGTAGCCGCCCGCGTCGACGACCGATATGCTCAGCGCTTTACCGAGCGACTGAGCCTGCCGCTTCGCGTCCTCGACGAGGGCGCGGGCAACGTCCAGTGAGACGCCGTTCATGCGGGAACTCCTGTGAAGACGCGAGAGAGGAAACGGTCGAGCGCCGCGTTGAACAGCTCCGGCGCCTCCCAGTACATGGAGTGCGGTGCGTCCGGGACCAGCTCCAGCACCGAACCCGGCACCTTGGAAGCGGCGCGGCGCACGGTCGTGCCGGACAGCACGGCGTCCAACTCACCGGCGAGGAAGCAGATCGGCAGGCCGGACGCGACCACGGCCTCGATCGTCGGACCGTCGCTGTTGAGGTTGCGCAGGTCGGCCATGGTCGCGGTGTTGAACGTGCCCTGCTGACGGAACAGGAACGTCTTGGCCGGGTCGGCCGCGCGGAACGCGGGCGTCAGCAGCCGGTCGATGACCGGGAGCTTGACCGCCTCGGCGCGGTCGGCCGCGACGAGCGCGGAGAGCTCCGCGTCGTCGATGCCGCCGAGCGAGTGCGCGAGCACGACCCCGGCGGCCAGCGACGGCTCCCGGAGCGCGGCCTTCAGCGCCGCGGCCGCCCCGATCGACTGCCCCAGCAGGACGGCGGGGCCCACGGACGCGGCCCGGAGCACGGCGAGGACGTCGTCCGGGAAGGCCCGGCTGTCGAACTCGTCGAACGAAGAGTCCGAGTTGCCGAAGCCCCGCAGGTCGAGCGTGACGACCGTGTACCGGTCGCTGAACGCCGGCACCTGCTGCCACCACGCGGCGTGATGGCCACCCGAGCCGTGCACGAACACCACGGCCGGGCCGCTGCCGTGCGTCTCGTAGTAGATCTTCGTGCCGTCCTCGGCGGTGGCGAACATCAGCCCTCCGCCACGGCAGGCTGGAGGTTCGGCGCGCCGTCGATCGGCTTCCGACGGTGGTGGTAGACCAGCTCGATCATCGTGTGGTCCGGGTCGTGGATGTAGCAGAACTTCGACTGGTTCTCCGGCCGCTCGATCGGCCGGGTGTGCCGGATGCCGAGCTCCTTGAGATGGGCCAGGAACCCGTCCCAGTCCTCGACCTCGACCGCGAAGTGGTACGGCGCCATCCGGTCCATCGTCTCGACCGGGGTGAAATGCAGGTCGAAGTCACCGCGGGTCATCAGGACGACCTTGGTGTTGCTCTTCGGCGTCACGTTCTTCATGCCGAAGACCTTCGTGTACCACTCTTTGGTGCGCTCGGGATCGGTGGTCGGGAAGTTGACGTGGTGAATGTAGGCGGGGCGGTTACTCATGACTCCTCCTGCACGATCGGATTCTGCAAAGTCCCGATGCCGGTGATCGAGATGCCCAGCGTGGTGCCGGGCTTCAGGGGGACGACCGCGTCGGTTCCCATCCACAGCACGTCGCCCGGGACGAGCGTGATGTAGCGGGAGATCTCGACCAGGTAGTCGTACGGGTCGAAGATCATCGCTCCGGTCGTGAAGTGGGCGACCGTCTCGCCGTCCACGGTCACGGTCGTCGACGCCGTGAGCGGGTCGGCGTCGGTCTCGATCCACGGACCCATCGGCTTGAACGTGTCGCTGTTCTTCGCACGCCAGAACGTCCGGTCGGAGTGCTGCCAGGCACGGGCGCTGACGTCGTTGCCGATCGTCCACCCGAAGATCCCCGCTACGGCCTCGTCCCGCGAGCAGCGGCGCAGCCGCGCACCGACCACCGCCACCAGCTCGGCCTCGGCCTCGAACCGCCCGGTGCAGTCGGCGGGTTTGACCACCGGGGCGCGGTGCCCGATCAGCGCGCTGTTGGCGCGATAGCCCACCTCGGGCCGGTCCGGCATGGTCGCGTTCGCGTGCGCGACGTGGGCGGCGTAGTTCAGTCCGACCGCGTAGAACGTCGGCGGCACCACCGGTGGCTGCAACCGCACGTCGGCCAGCGGGATCCGTTCCCCGGTGCGCCGGTACTCCCCGAACGGGCTTCCGGAAACCGGGAAGACGAGATCGTCCTGGATCAGCGCGAACCGGTCGAGGACCCGCGCCCATCTCATAGGACCAACTTGTGGGAGACGCGTTTGGTGATCAGGTAGCCGTCGAGGCCCTCCGAGCCGCCCTCCCGTCCGTAGCCGCTCTCCTTGAACCCGCCGGACGGCGCGATCGGGACCGACCCACCGGCGTGGTTGATCGAGAGGATCCCGGCTTCGAAGCGGTCGATGAGCCACTCGGCCCGGTCAGCACGGTGGGTGAAGCCGTAGGCGGCCAGCCCGTAGGGCAGGCTGTTCGCCCGGTCCATCACCTCGTCGAGGTCGGTGTACGGGAGGATCGGCGCAACCGGCCCGAACGGCTCCTCGGTGAGGAGCGCGGCGTCCGGGGGCACGTCGATCAGGACGGTCGGTGCGTAGAAAAAACCGGGCCGGTCGAGCGCGTGCCCCCCGGTGAGGACCTGTGCCCCGGATTCCGAGACCAGCCGGTCGACCGCCTCGCGACGGCGGGCGTTGGCCAACGGCCCCATCTGGACGCCGGGCTCGAGGCCGTTGCCGACCACCACCGCCTCGGTCGCGGTCACGAACGCCTGCACAAAAGCGTCGTGCTGCGACTCGTGGACGAAGAACCGGCTCGGGGACGTGCAGACCTGGCCGGCGTTCGTGAACTTGGCGCGCACGCACGCCTGAGCGGCGGCGACCGGGTCGACGTCGTCGCAGACGATGACCGGCGCGTGGCCGCCCAGCTCCATGATCGCCGGCTTCATGAACGACCCGGCGCGCGCCGCGAGCAGCTTGCCGACCGGGACCGAGCCGGTGAACGCGACGAAGCGGATCGTCGGCGAGGCGATCAGGTGCTCGGAGACCTCGGCGGGCACCCCGAAGACCAGGTTCAGCACGCCGGCGGGCAGACCGGCGTCCTGGTAACACCGGGCCAGCAGGACCGCGGTGGCCGGCACCTCCTCCGACGCCTTGAGGACGATCGAGCACCCGGCGGCGAGCGCGGCGGCGATCTTCCGGTTCGGGCCACCGGCGGGGAAGTTCCACGGCGTGAACGCGGCGACCGGCCCGATCCCCTCGCGGACCACCCGCAACGACTCGCCGGGGCCGGTCGGGATGATCCGGCCGTAGGCGCGGCGGCCCTCCTCGGTGTCCCAGTCGAGCAGCGCGGCGGCGCGGCCCGCCTCGCCGGTGGACTCCGTCAGCGGCTTGCCCTGCTCGAGCGTCATCGCCCGGCCGATCTCGGCGGCCCGCTCGCGCATCAGGTCGGCGGCCCGGTGGAGGATCGCGGTGCGGCGCAGCACCGGGGTGTCGCGCCAGACCCGCCAGCCGCGGGCGGCGGCGGCCAGCGCCCGGTCGAGGTCGGCGGCGGTGGCGAGCGGGACGTGCCCGAGGACCTCCCCGGTGGCCGGGTTGATCACCGGCTCGGTGCGGTCGCCGCTGCCCGCCGTCCACTCGCCGTCGATGTAGAGCGCCGGCGACGGATACCCGGTGGCGGCAGCGGTCTCGGATAGAGCGGTACTCACGATTCGGCCTTCTCCCGGTTGCTACGGAGGGTCCAGAGGTGATGCGGTGGGGTCTCCTCGTGCACGCGCTCGCCGTAGGAGGCGTCCACCCGGTCCATGTCGGCGGCGTACTCGACCCGCCCGCCGCAGGGGGCGTGGAAGAACCGGAAGACGTTCGACCCGACCGTGTGGCGACCCAGCCGGCGCGCTTCCTGCCAGCCGGCCTCGATCATCTGGTTGCCGCCGACGATCACCTCGTCGAAATTGCGGACCTCGTAGGAGGTGTGGTTGATGCCCGCCCGGTCGGGGCGGTGGCAGAGCAACAGATTGTGCTGGTCGTCGTCACCCTCGCACTGCATGAAGGTGCCCATCTTGAGAACGCGGTCGGTGGCCCGGAAATGGAGCCGGTCGAGGTAAAAGTCGGTCGCCTTCTCCCGGCCCTCTTTCGGAATGTTGAGAGCGACGTGGCAGATCCGAAGTGGCCGGACGGTCGGCGTCGGCTCGAGGCCTTTGTTCCACCGCTGGACGTTGCCGTACGCATTTGTCGCGAACGTCGTCGAGTCGAGTTCCACCGGCGCCGCGACCGCTAGTCCGAGCCCGAAACCGGTCTCGTCCAGCGTGTGCGCGACACCGTTCTCGTCGACCGTGACAGGGCGGTCCGTGCGCAGATCGTCGATGAGGGCGTCGAGCGAATCCTGGCTGTCGACGCCCCAGACGACCTCGCGGATCGTGGGGCCCGGCTCCAACCCGGCG
Source organism: Cryptosporangium aurantiacum (assembly GCF_900143005.1). Lineage (NCBI taxonomy): Bacteria > Bacillati > Actinomycetota > Actinomycetes > Cryptosporangiales > Cryptosporangiaceae > Cryptosporangium > Cryptosporangium aurantiacum. The sequence goes on along the minus strand of NZ_FRCS01000007.1, from coordinate 180,498 downwards.
GGCAGCGACGGGTCGTCGATCGGCCGCAACTCGACCACCTGACCGGTCAGCGTGGTCAGCTCGGTCTCGCTGCGGCGCAGCAATCCGAAATCCTCGAAGAAACGCGCGCACGTGGGGATGTCATCCACCGCGTAGACGGCACGTTCGATCCGAAGAATAGTCACGGGGGCGCACTCCTCATCCGGATTTTTTTCACCCTATGACGGGCAGTTGATCAGCCTCAACGGCGCGGGACGGCAATCGGCGAACTCTAATCATTCGCCGATTGCGAGGTTCGGCGCGTTGATCGGATTCCGCGCGAACCAGGCGGCGATGTAGTCCAGGAAGACCCGGACCTTGCGCAGCGTGTGCGCGCCCGGCGAGTGCACCGCGTACAGCGACCGGTCCGGGCCCTCGTACTCGGGCAGGACGCGCTGCAGCGCCCCGCTCTCCAGGTCGCCCAGCACCGTGCGCACCGGCATCAGCGCGAGCCCTCGGCCACGGACCGCGGCCTTGCGCAGCGTCAGGTAGCTGTTCGACGAGTACACCGTGGTGAGGATCTTCGCGTGCACGTCCTTGCCGCCCTGGTGCAGGTGCCAGATCGGGTCGTTGATGTGCACCAGGCACTCGTGTTCGGCCAGGTCCTGCGGGTCGGTGAGGGCCGGCCTGCCCTTGAGGTACTCGGGCGCCGCGCAGAGCACGTACTCGATGTTCGCGATCCGGCGGATCAGCATCGTCGAGTCCCGCAGGTCCTTGGTGTGGAACGCGACGTCGTAGCCCTTGTCGAGGAAGTCGAACGTGCGGTCGGACATCCCGCCGACCTCGAACCGGACGTGGATCTTCGGATGGTCGACCGCGAAGTCCGCGATCGCCTCCCCGAGGTCGAGGTTGCCGATCCATTTGGGACAGATCACGGCCAGCGGCCCCTCCGGCTTGTCCCGCAGGCCGCGCAGCGCCGCGTCCTCGGCGTCGAGCTCCTCCAGGATCCGGTGCGCGAAGTCGTGGTACCGCCGCCCGGCCGCGGTCAGCGTGACCGCTCGCGCGGTGCGGTTCACGAGCCGGATCCCGAGCTGCTTCTCCAGCTCGGCGACGTGCCTGGACACCAGCGAACCGGATATCCCCAGGCGTCGGGCCGCCTGGCTGAAGCTGCCCTGCTCGCCGACGCCGACGAAGCTGCGCATGATCGTGATCCGGTCCACTGGTGCTCCTCGTATGTCACGCGCTGCGGGCGCGTAGCTTCTTTCGTCCGGTCGAGACGTGGATGGCTGCCACGATCGCGTCCGCGCCCGGCTTGTCCTCCAGCTCCTCGGCGACGCGTCCGTCCCGGAAGACCAGGACGCGGTCGCAGAGCAGCGACAGCTCGTTCTCGTCGCAGCCGGCGACCAGCACCGCGCAGCCCCGCGCCGCGGCGTCGTGGATCGCGGCGATGATCGCGCGCCGTGCCCCGACGTCGACGGCCTGCGTCGGCTCGTGCAGCAGCAGGAGCTGCGGGTCGGTGGAGAGCCACTTGGCCAGCAGCACCTTCTGCTGGTTTCCGCCGGACAGCTTGCCGACCGGCAGCGACGGCACCGGCGGACGGACGTCGAGCTCGGTGACCCACTTCGCGACGCGCGCCTTCTCGGTGCGACGGTCGACCGGGCGGACGCCGTGCGACCGCACGTTCATGCACGGCAGGACGACGTTCTCCGCGATCGACATGTCGAACGCGAGCCCCTGGCGGTCGCGGCTCTCCGGCACCAGCACCACACCGGCCGCGATCGCCGCGAGCGGACCGGTCCGGCGCACGTCGAGCGTCGTGTCGGCCAGCCGGACCGTGCCGCCGGCCGCCGGGCTGACGCCGGCCAGCAGGTACGGCAGTTCCTCGTAACCGGAGTCGGGCAGGCCGGTGACCCCGACGACCTCACCGGGCCGGACCTCGAGGTCGACCGGCCGGACGAGCCGGCCGGAGACACCGCTGACGACGATCGGCGCGCGCTCGCCGGTGGCCGGCGGCGTCGGCCGGTCCAGGTTCTCCAGCGCGCGTCCGAGCAGCAGGTGGACGAGCTCGGCTTCGGTGAGCCCGTCGGTCGGCCGGTCGGCCTCCACGGCGACGCCGTCCCGCAGCACGGTGACCCGGTCCGCCGCCTCGGTGACCTCCTCCAGGCGGTGGGTGATGAGCAGCACCGACGTCCCGGTGGCCACGACGCCGTCCAGGATCTCGTAGAAGTGCTCGAGGGTCTCGCGGTTCAGCGAGCGGGTGGATTCGTCGAAGATGATGACGCCCTGCCCGCTCTGCGCGTCCTGCAGCGCGCGGGCGATCGCGACGCTCGCGCGGTCCTCCTCGCCGAGCGCGCCGACCTTCGCGTCGAGCGGCACCGTGCACCCGAGCCGGGCGAGCACCTCGGCGGCGGCCGCCCGCTCCTCGTCCCAGCGGATCCGGCGGGACCACCGGCTGGCCCGGAACCGGCCCACCCGGAGGTTCTCCACGACCGTGTGGTCGTTGACCAGGCCCAGCGACTGGTGGACGACGGCCAGCCCGCGGTTGCGGGCCTCCAGCGGACGCACCGGCAGGACCAGCTCCGCGCCGTCGACGACGACCCGGCCACCGGGATCCGCCGGGTGGTACCCGGTGAGGATCTTCGCCAGCGTCGACTTGCCCGACCCGTTCTGTCCTACGAGCGCGTGGATCTCGCCGGGGTGCACGTTGAGGCTGACGTTGCGCAGCGCACGGTTCCGGCCGAACGTCTTCGACACGTTGTCGATGCCCAGGCGGACGCTCGACATGATCAGCTCTCCTTCCAGAGAGCGCCGAACTTCTGCGGGAAGTCGGTCGGCCCGTACCACTCGCCGGACTCCTCGGCCTCCTCGGTCAGCTCGATGTCGGCGATGTTGTCCCTGGTGAAGATGCGGACCGGGATCTCGTACTCCGGCAGCGGCTCGCCGAGCATCAGCCGCAACACGGCGTCCGCGTCGGCCCAGCCCTGGAACACCGAGGCCTGGCCGATGTCGGCGTGCAGGAAGTTCTTCGACTCGACCATCTTCAGACCGGGCAGCTGCGCGCCGGCCGAGGCGCCCTTGAGCGACGCGATCTTGCCGGACTGCTGCGCGCCGCCGAGCGTCGGCTGCAGGTACTGGTCGAACTCCGACACCAGGTAGTTGGCGCCCGGCGTCCGGAGCAGTGCGGAGCTGGTCGACGACGCGATCAGTGAGTAGTTCGCCGACGAGATCTTGTTGATCGTCACCGTGCACTTCGGGCACTCGGAGTCGAAGACCTTCTTCGCGGCCTCGACGTAGGCGACCGTGGACTGGGAGTCCGTGCTCTGGTTGACGACGACCTTCGCGGTGCCGCCGGAGTCGTTGATGATCCACTTCGCGACCGCGGTGAGCGACGCGGTGCCGCCGCCCTCGAGGTAGCCGAGGGTCGTGGTCTCCGGGTGTTTCGGGTCCGGGATCTGGTCGGTGATCAGCACCGGGATGCCCTTGACCTGGGCGGCGTCGAAGCCGTTCGCGGCCAGCGCGTACGGGATCGAGTCGGTGACGATCGCACCGGCGTTCGCCGCGGTCGCCTGAGACACGCAGGCGCTGACCTCGGACGGGTTCGAGTTGCCGTTGCAGAGCTGCATCCGGATCCCGACCGTCGCCAAGGCCTTGGAGAGCGCCTCGGCGGTGATCGCGAACTGGTGCGCCTGCTGGGTGATCGGGATGTAGAAGACGGTCTTGCCGCGGAGCGAGGAGACGTCGCCGACGGGCTCGGTGGGCACCGGGTAGGCGTCCCTGGCCTCGGAGAGCTTCTCGACCTCGGCCGCGAGCGCGCTGTTGGTGCTGTTCGAGCCGGAACCGGCGGTGTCGGCGGCCGGGTTACCGCAGCCGGCAGCGACCAGCGCGAGGGCGGTCAGCGCCAGGACCGGCCGCAGCACGCGCCGGAACCGAGGGGTATCGCGCATCATTGAGCGCCTTTCGGAGGGAGTTTCGGGCCGGCGCTACGAGCCGGAGCGCGCGTGCAGCAGCGTGGAGATCGTGACCGCGACGATCAGGACCCCGCCGTAGAAGACGTTGGCGACCCACCCGGCCACGCCCAGCAACTGGAGGCCGAGGATGCCGGTGGCCAGGAAGTAGACGGCGATCAGCGTGCCGAGCGGGTTGAAGCGGCCGGGCTGGAGGACCGCGGTGCCGAGGAACGTGGACGCGAACGTCGGCAGCAGGTAGCTCTGCGACACGGTCGGGTCGAAACCGCCGGTCGCCGCCGCGGACAGCACGCCGCCGAGGCCGGCGATCAGGCCGGCCGCGAGGAACGCGCCGAACCGGATCCGGTTGACCCGGATGCCCGCCAGGCGGCTGACCTCGCGGTTGGCGCCGACGAACCGCATGTTGCGCCCGAGCGGCGTCCCGCCCAGCACGTAGGCGAACCCGACCATCAGCAGGATGCCCTCGAAGAAGCTGATCGGCAGCCCGCCGATGTCGTAGAGGGCGATCTGCGCGAAGTCGCCGGGCAGGCCGCTGACCGGAGCCAGGTTGCTGATCCACAGCGAGATGCCGAGTACGAACGTGCCCATGCCGAGCGTCACGACGATCGTGTTGACGCCGACCCGCACGATGAGGATCGCGTTGATCAGCCCGCAGACCGTCGCGGCGACCACCGCGGCGATCGAGGCCGGCCAGACGCCCCAGCCGTGGTTGACGACCAGCACCGGGAGCAGGATCGCGGACAGGCCGAAGACCGACGCTACCGAGAGGTCGACGAACTCGCCGACGCAGATCGTGCAGAGCAGCGCCGCGGTGAGGAACACCAGCGCCTGCTGGCTGCCGAAGATCGTCTGGAACGTGCCCTGGGTCAGGAACGTCTCCGGCACCGCGACCGCGTAGATCAGCGCCAGCAGGATCCACACGCCGACTACCGCGAACCGCGCGCCGAACACGCCGGCCGCGGAGGTGACGCCCGAGGTCGCGGCCGGCTTCTCCGGCGCTTCCGGGGCGGTGGCGTCGACGGTTGCCGTCACGCCGGTGTCGCCGTCTCTGGCGCGACTTTCGCGAAGCCCCGGACGTCCGGGTACGGCTCGGTCCAGCCGGGCTTGAGGTCGACCTGGAACGTGTTGAGCAGCATCGCGAGCATCGAGTAGTTGCCGAGGCTGCCGATCAGGTCGACGAGGCCCTGCTCGCCGAACGCCGCCAGGCCGGCCGCGAACGTCTCGTCGCTGACGAAGTGCTTCTCCAGCACCTCGGTCGAGAAGCGATAGAGGATCGCGGCCTCGTGGTCGTCGCCGAAGTCCGGGGTGACGCCCTGGGCCAGCTGCTGGACGCTCTCGGCGGGGATCCCGACCTCGACGGCCTTGTCCGCGTGCGCGTTCCACGAGTACGCGGCGTCGAAGTGACGGGCGGCGATCAGCAGGCTGAGCTCACGCAGGCGGAGCGGAAGCGACGATTCGAATCGGCAGAACGCGCCGAGCGCCTCGACGCGCTCACACAATTCGGGGCTGCGTAACCAGACCAGGAATGGCCCGCGCGTGCCACCCCGGCGGGAAGCGATTCGCTCACTGATTTCCGCCTGACGCGGGGTCAGCTCATCCAGCGGAGGAAGTCGCACGTGCACCGTCCAAGTTCTGAGAGGCAATTTCTCGGGGTGACGTAATCCTGCGGAAACCCCCCGTCGATGTCCACCAGGTGCACTGGCCGGAGCGCGAAACATTAGCGTTCGCGTTCGGGGCGTCCGGACGGCATCCGACGGGCCTAGTCTCGGGTGGCGACACCGCCCCCGTCGGAAGGCTCCACCATGACGATCATCAAGGCAGCGCAGGTCACGCGCCTGGACCGCGGCGGCAGCGTCGCCACGATCCCGCTGATCACGAAGCACAGCGCGGTGGAGAAGACGACGCTGACGTCGGGCATCAGCACTTACCCGGTCGGTACCGGGGCTCCCCTGCACACGCACAACTGCGTCGAGCACGTGACCCTCCTATCGGGGGTTGCCGAGGTCGAGACCGACGGGGAGATCACCCCGCTCGAGGTCTACGACACGACTTATGTCGAGGCCGGAATTCCCCACGCATTCCGCAATATCGGCGACACGCCGATGACCATTTTGTGGGTTTACGATTCCGCGTTCGTCACGCGGACTTTCCTGGCGACCGGCAAGACCGTCGAGCACCTTTCCGCCGACGATCAAATGGTGTCCGAGTAACCTGCCCGCGCGATCAGGGACCTGCGCGTCGCTGTGTCATCGCGGTGCTCCCATCGCCGGACCGTGGCGCGCGAAAGTTGAGTCGAGCCGGGTTCCTCCCCGGCGCCAACAGGCTAAGCACCGCACTGACCTGCGCGCACGAGATCCGGCGACCTTAAAGATTGGAATTCACTCAGGTTTCGAACATCCCGCGAGCGATCGGGCGTTGGATGTGCACCGTGCCGAACAGACAACGTGGTCAGTACGCACGCACCGCCGGTCGGCGTCGCGAGATCGCCCGCGCCGTGCTCCGCCTCGTCGAGGAGAAGGGGCACGCGCAGGTCACGACCGCCGAGGTGGCGCGGCGGGCCCGCACCAGCGAGGCGACGGTTCTGTACCACTTCCCGGGCAAGGATCACCTGCTGGTGGCCGCGCTGGAGTACGCGGACGCGGCGAGCGCGGACCGCGAGGTACGCGACCTCGCCGGATTACGGGCGTTCGTCCGGCGCGCCACCACGCACCACGAACCGGTACTGCGGCTGCACACCGTGCTGGCCGGGAACGCCGCGACCCCGGATCACCCGGCCGCGGAGTACTTCGCGCGAAGGAACGCCGCCGCGATCGACGAGTTCCGACGGCTCGTGGAGGAGCGGCAACGATCCGGCGACGCCCATCCGGGGCTCGACCCGGCGGACGTCGCACGGCAGATCGTCGCGGTGTGGGACGGGTTGACGGCGCAGTGGCTCGTCGATCCGAGCTTCGACCTGGCGGAGACGCTGATCCGGGCGATCCGGCGGCTCACCGCCCAGAACTGGATGGACGTCCGCCGCTCCCTGCTGGCTCCGGAGACCGGGTTGTAGCACGGCTGCGCCGCGCCGCAGTGCGGCGCAGGCGGAAGCCTTGGAACGTGCCCGAGCCGAAGCCGCCCGTGACCCGGTCCAGGTAGATCGCCAGGATCACGACCGCCAGGCCACCCTCGAACCCGGCGCCGATGTCCAGCTGGGTGACGCCACGGACGACGACCTCGCCCAGCCCACCGGCGCCGACCATGCCCGCGATCACCACCATCGACAGCGCCAGCATGATCACCTGGTTCACGCCGGCCATGATCGACGGCAACGCCAGCGGCAACTGCACCTGCCGCAGGATCTGCCCCGGACGCGACCCGAACGCGTGCGCGGCCTCGACGATCTCGGTGTCGACCTGTCGGATCCCCAGCTCGGTCAGGCGGACCGCGGGCGGGATCGCGAACAGCGTCGTCGACACGGTTCCCGGCACCACACCGATCCCGAAGAAGAACACCGACGGGATCAGGTACACGAACACCGGCAGCGTCTGCATGAAGTCCAGCACCGGCCGCACGACCGCCGCGGTCCGCGCGCTCCGGGCGGCCCACACCCCGATCGGCACCCCGATGAGCACCGCTGCGACCGCGGCCAGCAGCACGACGGTCAGCGTCTGCATCGCCGCGGTCCACAGCTCCATCGAGACGATGAGCAGGAACGCGAGCACGGTGAAGATCACCAGCTGCCAGCGCCGCGTCGCCACCCAGGCCAGCAGCGCGAACACCGCGATCACGACGCCGTACGGCGGCGTGTGCAGCACCCAGTAGAGGCCGTTGACCAGCGACGTCACCGCCGAGGCCAGCCCGTCGAACACGCCGCCGAAGTGGTCGAGCAGGAACTGGATGAACGAGTCGACCCACTCGCCGATCGGGACCCTAGGCACGGGGGCCTCCCAGCGCGGTGAGCAGGTCCGTGGTCGGGACGACCCCCACCAGGCGTCCGTCGTCGACGACCACGAGCGGCACGGTCGGGTGCCCGGCCAGGTGGAGGAGGTCGGCGAGCGGCCGGTCCGGCGGCACCGTGTGGTACCCGTCGGCCACCCGCGCCGAGAGGTCCGGCTCCCCCGCGTCGGCGGCGGCCGCCACCGCGTCGTCACCCACGATGCCCAGCAGTTTCTCGTCCCCATCGAGGACGAACACGCCGGACGCCTCGCTGGAGGCGAGCCGTCCGAGCACGTCGGACGGGGCCACCGAAAGGCCCGTGGTCAGCGGCGGCGGACGCATCACGGTCGCCGCGGTGAGGACGCGCGACCGGTCGACGTCGGCGATGAAGTCGCCGACGTAGTCGTTCGCCGGGGCCGCGAGGATCTCCGGGCCGGTCGCGCACTGCTGCACCCGGCCGTCCTTGAGCACCATGATCCGGCTGCCGATCCGCATCGCCTCGTTGAGGTCGTGGGTGACGAACACGATCGTCCGCGGGCGCTCGGACTGCAGGTCCAACAGCAGGTCCTGCATGTCGCGGCGGATCAGCGGGTCCAGCGCGCTGAACGGCTCGTCCATCAGCAGCACGTCGGCGTCGGTGGCCAGCGCCCGCGCCAGCCCGACCCGCTGCCGCATGCCGCCGGACAGCTCGTGCGGCTTCGCGTCGCCGGACGACCCGAGGCCCACGCGGTGCAACGCCTCGTCGGCGCGTTCGAGCCGTTCGTGCGCGGGCACGCCACGTACCTCCAGGCCGTACGCGGCGTTCTGCCGGACCGTGCGGTGCGGGAACAGCGCGAAGTGCTGGAACACCATGCTGACCCGGCGGTTGCGCAGTTCCCGCAGTGCGGCGGCGTCGAGCGCGGTGACGTCCGCGCCGGCGATCCGCAGCGTGCCCGCGGACGGCTCGTGCAGCCGGTTGATCATCCGGAGCAGCGTCGACTTGCCCGAGCCGGACAGGCCCATCAGGACGAACAGCTCGCCCTCGTCGACCGTGAAGCTCACGTCGTACACGGCGAGCTTCCCGCCGGCCTTCGCGATCGCCTCCGGCCGATCGAGCAGTGCCACCGCGCGCTTCTGGCTCAGGCCGTAGACCTTGGACAGACCCTCCCCGGAAATCACCCTCCCACCACCGCGGCCACGCCGTCCTTGCCGTCCGCGGTTTTGACCCCGTCGAGCCACTTCGTGACCGTGTCCTCGTTCGCGGCCAGCCACGCCGACGCGATGTCCTTCGCGGACTTCTTCTGGTTGCCGAACGCGTCGATCCACTCCGACGCGGTCGTCGGGTCGACGCTGATCTGCGAGAGGAACTTCGTCAGGTTCGGGTCGTCGGTCTTCAGGCCCTTCCGGGTGAGGACGCGGATCTGCCCGGCACCCGGCCAGACCTTCTCCGGGTCGTCGAGGAAGTCGACCTTCCACTTCACGACCATCCAGTGCGGCTTCCACGCCAGGAACACGACCGGCTGGTTCTTCCCGACCCGGCGGGTGACCTCGGCGAGCATCGCCTCGGTGCTGCTCTGCACCAGCTTCCAGTCGCCGAGCCCGTACGCGTCCTTCTTGATCGCGTCCAGGATGTACTGGTTGCCGGGAGTGCCGGGCTCGATGCCGAGGATCTCCTTCTTGAACACATCGGCGTGCTTGTCCAGGTCGGCCAGCGACGAGACCTTCAGCTGCGCGGCCTGGTCACCCGGGATACCCGGCGCGTACTCGGTGCCGGTGAGCAGTGTGCCGGTCACCTCCACCGAACCGGCGTCGATCAGCTTGCCGAACACGCTCTCCTGCGACGGCCACCAGTTGCCGAGATAGGCGTCGGCCTTACCGGTGGAGAGCGCCTGCGCACCGAGCGGGACCGACACCTCCTGGGCCGACGGCGAGTAACCCAGCTTCGTCAGGATGTCGCTGACGATCTGGTTCTCGACGATCAGGTCCTCCCAAGGCTGCTGGACGAGCCGCACCGCCGTGGAGCCGTCACCGCCGTCCTCGCCGAACGCCGTGGTGTCGGAGCCGCCGCAGCCGGCGACGGCGGCCGTGAGGGCTAGCGCCACGGCCGCAGCACAGAGTCTGCTGATCATCGGGGTGTGTCTCCTGAGGGTTGGTCGGTGTCCACCCAGACCGGGGAGGACCATGCCATCTCGCCGTCCACCTGGATCACGCGGACGTAGTAGTACGCGCCGCGGCCCGGGTCGTCGGTCCACGTCAGCCGCTGCTCGGCTGCCCCGAGCGAGGTCAGTCCGCCGGTCGCGGGGATCACGGTCAGCCGGCCGCCCTCCCCGCCGGGGAGGGTGAGGCCGATGAGCTTCTCCAGCGTGGTTTCGGTCCCGTTCACGGTGACCCGGGCGTCGGGCGGCCCGAGGAGCGTCATTTCGACGCCGCCGCGCTGCGCGCCGTAGGGCTCCCCGAACGACTTGGTGGACGCCGTCCAGCGCACCGTTCGCTCGTCGGCGGCGGTGACCTCCGGGGACCAGTACGGGGTCGCCAGGATCCGGCCGCCGTCGATCGTGAGGTGGCCGCTCCAGTCCGTGGTGGTGCCGCTCTGCCCGAACTCGACCCGGATCGGGAGCTCGAGGTGGCCGTCCGGGAGGTGGCGTTCGGGCGCGCGGACCCGCACCGTCTCGCCGTTGCGGACCAGCTCGATCCGGGCCAGGTCGCGGAAGCCCCGCGCGTAGACCTCGATGTCCACGGGGCCGTCCCGGCGGATCTCGGAACCCATGAACGCGCCGCCGACCCGCACGTCGACCAGGACGTCCCGGGTCGTGGCGCCGAAGACACGGCGATTGCGCAGTGCGGTGAAGACGCCGTCGCGGGTGAGCCGCTCGGCGAACGCGCCGACGTAGCTGGCGCCGTTGCCGTGGTCGGAGCTGGCGATCAGGCCGAAGCGGTGGCCCTTGCCCAGTCCGTCGGCCACGAACGTGCCGTGCCGGGTGGCGTCCGAATACTGCCGGAACGCACCATCGTGTTCGTAGTTCCCGCGGCAGGCCTGGAACACCTCGACCAGCCGCAGGTATTCGGGGTCGCCGTAGTTCCAGTCGTACGGGATCATCGCCGAACCCGGGTGGTGCGGGATCGTCAGCGCCGGGTAGGCGGGGTGCCGCCGCAGGCTCGCCCAGAGTTCGTCCGGGGTCTGCGAACCGGCGGCGAAGCTCGAGTAGATCGGGGCGCCGCGGTCGACCGAGCCGTAGATGACGTTCTGGTGGCCGGTGTTGCCGGTCCACTCGAAGCCGTAGAACGGCACGAAGCGGTCGTCGACGCGGAACAGGTCGGCGATCTTCTGGATCGACCACCACTGGTACTCGCTGCTGTTCTCGGAGTGGTCGGTGACCGCCCAGAAGTCGTAGTCGCAGACGTCCCAGCCGTAGCGGTAGAAGTCCTCCAGCGACGGTTCGTCGCCGGACGTGCAGCGGCTGACCAGCGAGTGGCGGTGCAGGTCTCCCCAGTAGAGCGTGAGGGTTTCTCCGTCGACCTCGGTGGTGTAGCGGCCGGTTCCGGCACCGAGCCATTCCCGGGCCTCGCGGCGGTCGTTGCTCTCGATCGTCGGCGCGGCAGGACCGGCTAGCGCCGGTCCTGCCGCTGCCGGGAGGTCCGTGGTACGCACTTGACCCGTGCCGTGCATGCCGTGCCAGACCACCGAGCCGAGGTGTTCGAGCAGCACCGGGCACTCGCGGCCGCCGAACCCCTCGGTCCAGGTGAGGCTGCGCTCCAGACGGCCGTCGGTCTGCCAGACGATCCGGACGCCGCCCGGTGCGGGGCAGATCGCGGGCTCCTCCAGCGTGCCGTCGCTGCCCTGGAAGGTCACCGGTGCCGACCAGCCGTCCGGGCCGAGCGTCTGGGCGGCGACCTCCCAGTAGTACGTCATCAGCGGCAGCCTGCGGTGGATCCGGTAGGCCACGGTGAGGCCCCCGTTCGCGTCCGCAGCCAGGCGCGGAAGGCCGCCGGGGACGACGTCGAGGCCCGGGGCCAGCAAGCCGTCCGCCTCCTGAACACCGTCCGGGGTGAGGCGCACGACCCGGAGTGCGGCGGTGACGTCCGGCAACAGTTCGGGTGGGATCGCGTCGCCGGGATCCCGGGCGCCGAGGAGCGTCGGCGCCTCGGCAAGTTCCTCCGCCCGGCGTAACCGGGTCGGGCCGGAGCCGCCGTGCCCGTGGACCGCGATCAGGTCGAACGCGCACCAGATGCCGCCGTCGGTGGTGACCGCGAGGCTCGGGTGCAGCGCGTAGTCGGTGCCCGCGCTGATCGGGCGGATCGGGCCGTCGGCGATCCGGACGACGACGCGGTACGACCCGTCGACGTACTCCGACCAGGCGTAAACGCTGCGGCCGTCCGGGAGCGCGGCGACCGCCGGGTCCCAGGCGTTGCCTGCGGCTCCTGCGCTGGCCAGGCGGGTCGGTTCCCAGGCGGTGCCCGACCACCGGCGCGACCAGATGCCGAAGCCGGTGCCGTGCGGGCCCTGCCAGACGACCTCGAGGCCGCGCGGGGTGGCGACGACCTCCTGGTTGAAGCTCGGGTGGCCGGTGTCGCTGATCCGCTCCGGGGTACTCCAGGCGCCGTCGTGACGCTGGGCGTGAACGCTCACCCCGGTGTCGGTGGCACGGCCGTAGAACACCCACGGGACGCCGTCGGCGTCGAACGTCGCCGAGGGGCGGAAGACGTCCGCGGCCTCGGGGGTGAGCACGATCGGGACGCCGTCCAGGGCCGCGACGACACGCTCGCCCACGCCGGCTTCCCAGTCGATCCAGACCGCGAGTTCGCGACCGTCCGCCGCCACCGCGATCGCCGGCCGAGCCGCCGTCGGCCGCGCACCGTCCGCCGTGGCCGGGGCGTCCGCTGACCGTGGCGGGCGCGCCACGCCGTGGCCGGGGACGCGGCGGTGGCCGGGCAGTGGCGGTGCCGCCGTCAGCAGGGCCTCAGCAGTGGCGAGGTACTCGGTCAGGCGGCCGCTGCCCTCGTCGACCCACATGTACCGCAGCGGATCCGGATCCAGCGCCGCCACCACCTCCGCGGTGTCGCGGCCCGCGTCGATCGCGGCGGCCAGGCGGCGGTTGAACGCGAGGACCCGATCGAGGTCGGCCCGCTGACGCGCGGTGTACCCGGCCTCATGATGATCCAGACCGCAGCACTGCTCCATGCGCAAACCTTCTCGTTCGACGTCGAAGGAGAACAATCCCCCGGCGGTCGGGGAGCGATACCGATTTCCGACTAACCCCATAGGATTTACGTATGGATCGCCGCCAGCTGGAGTACTTCCTCGCCATCGTTCAGACCGGCGGCTTCACCAGCGCGAGCCGTCGGCTCCGCGTCGCCCAGCCGTCGCTCTCCCAGGCGATCCGCTCGCTGGAGCGCGACCTCGGCACGCCGCTGTTCGACCGCCTCGGACGCGGGGTCGGGCTGACCGCCGCGGGCGAGGCGCTGGTCCGCCCGGCCAAGCAGGTGCTCCGCGACTTCGCGACCGCGCGGGCGTCGGTGGAGAGCGTGATCGGGCTGACCGGCGGACGGCTGGACATCGTCGCGCTGACCACGCTCGCCGTCGACCCGCTGGCCGGCCTGATCGGACGGTTCCGGCTCGACCACGAGCGCGTCGACGTCCGGGTGGACGACCCCGAGCACGACGACGCGGTCACCGGCATGGTGCTCAACGGGGACTGCGAGCTGGGGCTGGCCGAGTCGCGGGGAACCGCGGAAGGGCTGGACCACCTTCGCCTGCCGGATCAGGAGTTCTTCGCGGTGCTCCCGCCCGGCACCGGCGGTGAGCCCGACTCTCCGATCCCGGTGGCCGCGCTCGCCAACCGGCCGCTGGTCTCGACGCCGGAGGGCACCGCGATGCGGACGCTCGTCGACCGCGAGCTGAGCGTCTGCGGCACTCCGCCGCGGGTCGCGGTCGAGACGACCCACCGGGCCGCGATCGTGCCGCTGGTCCTCGCCGGTGCGGGCGCGACCGTGTTACCGGCGCGACTCGCCGAGGACGCCGCCGTGCGCGGCGCGGTCGTGGTGCCGACGACGCCGCCGCTGGTGCACGGCGCGGTGATGATGTGGCGCAGCGGGCAGCTCTCCCCCGCCGCCAAGGCGTTCGTCGACCTGGCCCGCCCGGTCTGCGCGGGCTGAGAGCGGTCCGCGGCACCCCCCTGTTCCGGTCGGCTCCCGCGGGCGTCGGGGCGGCTACCGTGGAGGCGTGCGGAACTGGACGCTGGCGGCGATCGCGGTCGGGTTCGGCGCCGTCGGCGCCGTGCTCCTGCTCGCCGCCGGATCGCCGTTCGTCGCGCTGGTGATACTGCTCTGGTTCCTGGGGTGGGCGGCGCTGTCCTCGCCGCTGCTGATGCCCTCGTCGGTGAGCGCGACCGAGGCGCAGGACCGCAGCGCCGCTGACGGCCGGCCGATCATCTACTGGCGTCCGGGCTGCCAGTACTGCCTCCGGCTCCGCCTGAGCCTGGGACGCCTCGGGCGGCGCGCGCACTGGGTCAACATCTGGAGCGACCCGTCCGGTGCGGCCGCGGTGCGCGCGGTCGCCGACGGCAACGAGACCGTGCCGACCGTGGTGGTCGCCGGAGAAGCGCACGTCAACCCGGCTCCGGCCACCGTGCGTGGCTGGCTCCGCCGGTAACCGCCACGCTCATCCGGCGTCGACGATCCAAGGGCGCCTCCGAATCGGGAGGCGAACGATGTGAGCGATCGAACGACCTGGGGAATCGGCGACTACCCGGCGATGGCACGGCGGCTGCTGGCCGGTCTGTGCGGTGGCCACGTGACCGGCGTCGACCTGGAGCCGGCGCTGCTCGGCGACGCGACGCTGCTCCCGGGCAGCGGCGCGCCCAGCCGCTGGGGTGACGTGGACGCGGTCCTCGACCTGCTCGCCGCCTCGGGGCTGAGCGTCGTCTCGGCGCGGCGGCGCGAGGTGCGGCTGCGCGGCGCCGACGCCGAGGCGGCAACCACGCTGCTGGCCGAGACCGCGGGCCACCTGATCGCGGAACGTCCGCGGCTGGAAGCCGAACAGCGCTGGAAGCCCCTCCTCGACGATCTGCGGGCGTTCGTGGTCGAGCGCAGTGTCCGCGACGAGGCCGGGCTGTCCCTGCCCCTGGAGTACCTACTCGTGACCGCCGAACGGGGGTAGCGGCCCCGACACGCCGCGCGCTGTGATCGGGCCGTGGCCTCGGCGCCCGATACGCTTCGACGGCCCTCTGGTTCGGCGAGAGGCACGGGGTGGTCGCGGCGCGCATCAGCCTCTACTGCGGCGTCTTCGGTGCCCTCGGCGCGACGTTCGGGTGGTTCCTGTGGGCGGCCACCCTCCAGATCCGGCACGAGCCCGGCGAGGCGCTGCTCTCGGTGGCGGTCGGCGCGACCGTCGGGACAGTCGCGGAACTCGCGCTGCGCTACCGCGCCGCGTCGAAGCGGCCCGCCGAGCCGCCGCCCGAGGGACGCCGTGGCGCGGCGAGGTTTCTCGTCTTTCCGGCGGCCGCGCTCGTCGCCCAGGTGATGACCGAGAACGTCGTCTCCGAACTCGTCAAAGCCGTGCTCCAGCCGTTCGTGGTCAGCCTCGCCGCGTTCTTCGTCGGCGGCGCGCTGCTCGGGTTGCTCCTGGGGCCAGTGCTCAGGATGGGCCCGGAGACGTACTACAGCGGTGGCTACGCACCAACGATCGGTCCCGACGATTCGCCGCTCACCCGTGTGGGTGGCGTGGTGGCCATGGGCTGCGCGACCTACTCCGTCCTGTTCTGGGCCGTCATTGTCCTCGGCTTCCTCTGGTACCTGCTGCGCTCGCCCATCGAATGGCTGCTGCGGGCCTCGGGCGTACTCCGGGACGCCGACCGGCTCTCCGTGTGGTCGCTCATCGTCGTGGTCATCGTCCTCGTCTGCGCCCTTCAGTCGGGACGCCCGCGTCAGGTGCTGACCCTGGGCCTGACGACGACGCTGTTCTCGTTCGCCGCGATCCTGGCCCCCTATGTGTACGACCTGGATCACAACGCGGTGGCCGACGCCCGAGGAGGCGCCGCCACCTATCAGTTGATCGTCATCTCGGACTCGTTGCTCGACTATCCGGACGTGCCGGCGACCACCTGGATCCGCGCCGAGAAGCAACTGATCGAACGCCGCCGGAAGAGCGAACCGCCCTCGTTCGCGCCGGCCGCCGATCCGCTCAACAGCTACCTCTCCGACCGCGTGGACTGCGCGAACCGCACCGACGACGCACCCACCGCGCCGGCCTACGTGAACGAAAAGATGTGGGCCGAGGCGACCTCGGCGCGCCGTGACCGCGTCGCCCGGCTGTGCGTCAAGCTCACCGCGAACTTCGGTGCCGGGCTGTCCCGGTCGCTGTACGTGCTGGCCCTGTTCATCCTCGGCGTGCTGTACGCACCGTGGGCCGAGGCGCGGCTGCGGCCGGCCGACTACGGCGCGGGCGTGATCCGTCTGGTCGACCGGACGTCGCTGGCCGCTCTGCTGGTCGGCGCGGTGATCGTCCTCATCATGCTGTGAGGTCGCCGTTGCCCGGTGCGCGGACCAGCGCGCGCGGTTGTGCCGGCTCGGGTTGCCACGGATCACCGGGCAGTTCCGACGACAGGTGTTTCTCGTACGCGGTGACCTTGGCATCGATCAGCTCGAGGCACTCGGTGAGCCGCGCCATCTGCTCGCCGACCCGCCGACGATGCGCGCGGAGAATCTCCAGCCGCTCGGCCTCGTTGCCGGATCCCTCGCCGACCAGCCGCGCGAGCTCGGCCAGCGTGGCCAGCGGCATCCCCGAAGCACGGAACAGCACGCAGTTGGCGAGCCAGGTGAGGTCCCATTCGCTGTAGACGCGGCGCCCCGCCGCGTCACGTCGCACCGGACCGGCGAGCACCCCGGCGCGCTCGTACAGACGCAGCGTGTGCACGCTCAGGCCGGTCCGCCGGGCGACCTCGCCGATACCGACCCCGGTAGACGTCACACACCGACCCTAACGCGGCGGCGGATGCCCGAGTGCCGGTTGACCTAGACCGCGGTCTAGCACCTAGCTTTCGCCGTCATGACCACCGCCGACGAAGTTCTGCACGACATCAACCTCTCCGGACGCCGGGCCGTCGTCACCGGCGGCTACTCCGGGGTCGGCCTGGCGATCACCCGGGCGCTCACCCGTGCCGGGGCACACGTGACGGTCCCGGCTCGCCGGCCCGAGGTCGCGCGCCGGAACCTGGGCCCGGACGTCGACGTCGAGCCGCTGGACCTGGCCGACCTCACCTCGGTCGACGCGTTCGCCGAGCGCTATCGCCGCCGGTACGCGGCCCTCGACCTGCTCGTCGCCAGTGCGGGGATCATGGCGTGCCCGGAAACCCGCGTGGGGCCGGGCTGGGAGGCCCAGTTCGCGGTCAACCACCTCGGGCACTTCGCCGTGGTCTGCGGGCTCTGGCCCGCGCTGGTTCGCGCCCCCTCGGCGCGGGTGGTCGCGGTGGCATCCGGACGCTCACCCGAGGACCGCATACGCTGGGACGACACCCAGTTCACCAGCGGTTACGACAAGTGGGCTGCGTACGGACAGTCCAAACTGGCCAACGTCCTGTTCGCGCTGCACCTCGACCGGCTCGGTGCCCCGTACGGGGTGCGGGCGTTCTCCGCCGCACCGGGGTACATCCGCACACCGCTGCAGCGGCATCTGACGCTGACCGAGATGATCGACGCCGGATGGCTGGACGCCGCGGGCGAACCGCTGCCCGAGCTGTTCCGCACCCCCGAGGAGGGCGCGGCGACCCCGCTGTGGGCAGCCGTCGCGGCCACCCGCGGTGGCGCGTACTGCGCCGAGTGCCGCGAGGCCGAGCCGTATCCGCATGAGGAGGCCGAGGCCGCGCGCCTCTGGCAGTACTCGGCGGCCCTGACCGGCCGCGACCTGGTCCACCCGTAACACACGCGACGGCCGGGGAGCCTCGAGGGCTCCCCGGCCGGGTTACGCGTTATCGACTCAGTACTTGTAGTCCCAGCAGTAGTCACGCTTCTTGTGGTGGCGACGACGGCGGCGCGGCTTGTAGCAGTCGTTGTAGTCGTAGTCGTGCTTGTAGTCGTAGTCGTAGCAGCCGCTCATGTCGTCCAGCCTCCTGAGGCTTTGTCGTCCGGGGCCGTTCCCCGTGTGCCACTACTCTCGCCCGGATCCCGGCCCGCTTCGCTCGGCCCGGCGACGCCCGCACCGTTCTCTTCCGAACACTCGCGGCTGTGGAAACCCGCCGTCCGGTCGGACCGGCGTCCGCTACTGTGCGTCACACGAACGCCACACGCGGGGGGAAGAGCAGTGGACGAACGCACGGCCGGTTTTGTGGATGCGTTCCGCGCGTTCCTGGACGAAGTCGTCCACTCCGAACGCCTGGCCAAGAAGAGCGACGGCCCGGCGCTGATACCGACGCTGAAGCAGCACCTCGGCGTGGATCCGCAGTCGCTCGCGGTGGTCACCGAGGACCTGCCCGGCCACGTCTTCGTCAACCTCGACCTCGCGATGGCCGCGCTCTGCGAGCAGGCCGGCGGCGGGACGCTGCTCGGCATCGGCGGCGGCGAGCAGCGTCGGCACAGCGCACTCAGCGAGATCCTGGAGTCGTCCGGCCGGTGGGGCCAGTTCCCGCTCGGCACCGTGGACTACGTCAACCTCGCGACCAGCCCGGACGACACCCGGCAGGCGGTCTCGTTCGGACTGCGCCTATTCACGTTCGACGGCGCGCCGGTCGCCGTTCTGCAGCGCGGCCCGGATCCGCGCTACGGCCAGCCGACCGCGCAGCTCGAGGTCCTGACGCCGGTCGACGGTGTCGCGGCGCGGCTGATCGCCGCGGTCCGTGAGGAGATGAAGCGCCTGTCGGTGTTCCGCGGGCAGGTGCTGTCGCTCGGCGGCTCGGACTACGAGGCCGCGGTCGGCGGCGTGACGTTCCATCGCCGCCCCACGCTGACGCCGGACGACATCGTGCTGCCGGACGGCGTCCTGGAGCGGGTTCGGCGGCACATCGCCGGCGTCGCGCACCACCGTGACCGGCTGCGCGCCGCCGGGCAGCACCTCAAGCGCGGCCTGCTGCTGCACGGCCCGCCGGGCACCGGGAAGACCCACACCGTGCGGTTCCTGCTCGGCGCGCTGCCCGAGCTGACCGTCGTGCTGCTCGCCGGGCCGTCGATCGCCTACGTCGCGGAGGCCGCGCAGATGGCGCGCGCCCTCGAACCGGCGTTGGTCGTGCTGGAGGACTGCGACCTGGTCGCGGAGAACCGCGACCACTACGCCGGGGAGCAGCCGCTGCTGTTCGCGGTGCTGGAGGCCCTCGACGGGCTGAGCGACGACGCCGATGTCGCGTTCCTGCTGACGACGAACCGGGTCGAGGTGTTGGAACCCGCGCTGGCCCAGCGTCCCGGGCGCATCGACCTGGCGATCGAGGTGCCGCTGCCGGACGAGCCCGCGCGCAGGCAGCTGATCGCGCTCTACGCGCGCAGTGTGCCGTTCAGCCCGGGCGCGATCGACGAAGCCGCCGCACGTTCCGAGGGAACCACCGCCTCGTTCGCGAAGGAGCTGGTCCGGCGGTCGGTGCTGATCGCCGCCGAGGACGAGCGGGACGCCGGCGACGGCGACCTGGCTGCGGCGTTGGACGAGATGCTGTCCGAGGCGCAGGCGATCACCCGGTCCCTGCTCGGTGCCGGCGGCCCCGGCCCGTGGGGCGTCCCGGACGACGACTACGACGGGCCGGACGGGTTCGACGCGCCACCCGTGTTCGGCGGGCCACCGCCGTTCGGCAGCCCGGCCCCGTTCGGCGGTCCGCCGCGGTTTCCGCGCCCGGGCCGGATCGGCGGCGGCTCCGCCCAGGGCGGGATCATCGGTCCGGACGGCCCCTACCTGGACGACTGACTCGGTACCGCGGGGGCGCTCCGAGCTAGGCTCGCGGCATGCCTGCCGAACCGTCACCCGCCGAGGTGCTCGTCCTGCGGCGGGCGATGGAGGGGTCGGTCCTCCCCCGCCACCAGGCCGGCGGCTCTCCGCAGCGGCTGCTGACCAGCCTGCTCGGCGAACACTGGCTCGACGCGGACGCCGCCCTGCCGCTCGGCGTCCTCATCGACCTCGTCGCCGAATTCGGGATCAGCGAGACCAGTGCCCGCGCCACCGCGAACCGCCTGGTGAAACGCGGCGTCCTGGACGCCGCGCGGGTCGGCAGACACGCGTACTACCGGCTCTCGGCCACTGGGGCGCAGGACATCCGGCACAAGGCAGGCACCGTGCTCGGCTTCGGACCTGCCGCCCGCCCCTGGGACGGCCGCTGGACGCTCGCCGCGTTCAGCGTCCCGGAGGAACAGCGGCGGCTCCGCCACCAGCTGCGCAGTTACCTGCGGTGGCTCGGGTTCGCGCCGCTGTTCGACGGGCTCTGGATCTCGCCGCACGCCGGGCTCGACGCGCTGCGCGAGGTGTTCCAGGCGGTCGGCGTCGACAACCTCAGCGCGTTCCGGGTGGTGGAGACCGCGGTCGGCTGCTCGCCGCTCACCGCCTGGGACCTGACCGGCATCCAGACGGCGTACCAGGATTTCCTGGCCGACCACGCCGCGCTGCGCGAGGACATCCGCACCGGCTCGGTGACCCCGGCGTCGGCGTTGACCGCGCGGACCAGGCTGCTGGAGTCCTGGCGGGTCTTCCCCGGCCTGGATCCGGACCTTCCGGCCGAGCTGCTGCCGGGCGACTGGCCCCGGCCCGCAGCGCACGCGCTGTTTACCGATCTCTACGACGGGCTGGGTGAGCTGGCCGCGCTGCGGTTCCGGCAAATCGTCGCCCAGCACGAGCCGGAGCTGGCCGCCTCGGTCGGCCACCACACGGTCGCCGCCTGGGTCTAGCCGGTCACCTGCTCGGTGAGCCAGGCGCCGACGGTTCGCTCGGCGGCGTCCGGGTCGTAACCGCGGCTGTCGACGTTGTCGGCGCGCAGCTCCAGCACCGGGATGCCGGCCGCGCGCAGCGCGGACGTGGTGAACCAGCTGCCGCGGCCGTCCTCGGACACCAGGTGCACGACCCCGTCGACGCCGTGCGTGCGGGCCTGGTGGACGTACCACTCCACCGACCAGGGCGGCGTGTAGAGCTGGTCGGTGAACGCCGCGAACCGCGCCGCCAGCGCCCGCAGTGGGTCGGGGCCGTACCGGGCGTACCCGTCCGCCGCGATCGCCAGGTACATCGACCAGACGAACACCGCTCCGTACCGCTCCTCGAACCGGCGGTAGAAGCCCAGGTCGAACCAGAGCCCGCGGCCGATCCACATCAGCCGCGCGCGTTCGGCGCCGGCCCCGCGCCCCGCGCCGACCCGCTGCGCCACCTCCTCGTAGAGCGTCCGGGCGGCGTCGCGGGCCCACTCGGTGCCGCGGTGCCACTGCGGAACCATGACGCTCGGCACGATGTCGGTGACCGCTACCGGGCAGGGGCGGGCGGAAGCGATCAGGTCCCTCGTGCGGCGGTTCCACTCGGCCTGTTCGTTCGCCAGGTCCATCACCCGCCGGAACCGGGTTTCGGAGAACCGCCGGCCGGTGTGCATCTCGAGGAACCGGATCAGCCCGACCAGCTCCTCCTGCATCAGGTCGAGGCGCGGGGTGCCGATCGTGTGTTCCCAGTCGTGCGGCATGAGCTCCCACCAGCGCTCGGGCACCGGGTCGTGCGCGGCGGACTCCAGCGCGTAGTACGGGACGCCGGTCTCCTCGTGCCAGGCTTCGAAGATCTTCCGGGTGACGTCGCCGGTCGCCTCGCCGAGGAGTACGGACGGTGTCGGCAGCCCGCCCCACGGCGGATCGTCGACTCCGAACGAGCTGGCGAACGACAGCGAGCTGTACTGCTCGGTGTGGTCGGGGTAGCCGCGCGCGGCCAGCAGCGCGAGGTGGTCGGCGGTCCGCTGTTTCGCCGCGACGATCGACGCCCACCACTGGCTCACCACGTACGGGATCTCCATCGCGCGGAAGATCTCCTGCGGGGCGTCGGCGTTCACCAGCGCGATCGGCACGCCGGAAGCACGCAGCTCGGCGAACCACCGCCGCTGGTACTGCGTGGCGGCCAGTGCCGAGGGGAGCCGTTCGGTCACACCTGCTCCAAGCGTTCGAGGTCTATCTGGCCGTACTGCTGCCGGTCGACGACGACCAGCGGAACACCGCGCCGCGCGCACACCGCTCGCTGGGCGGCCAGGTCCCAGCTCGGCGCGTCGTCGTGCTCCCGGATGTACGCCACGACCAGGTCCGGCACGCTCTCGGTGAGGTCGGCGTCGAGCAGCGCCGCCCGGACCCGCGGCGCGGACCGGGCCGCGGTCGGCCGCGCGGACTGGTAGAACTCGGCGAGGTTCGCCGGGTCGCCCACCTGGCCGCGCGCGAGCAGGTCACCGCGGTCGTGGTCGTCGGAGACGACCACGTAGCCCGCGTTCTCCAACGCCAGGTAGACCGACGGTCCATCGTGGCTGCTCCCGGTCAGATGGACGCGACGCAGAGGGACGCGACGCAGAGGGACGCGACGCCGCGCGCCGTCCGCCTGCCCGCGACTTTCCAGCGCACCGACCGCGCGCGGCACCGCGGCGGCGTCCGGCGGTCCGACGAGCGTGCGGTCGAGCAGGGCGATGCCGTCGGCGACCGGCATGGTCTCCGTGGCGGCGTAGAGCGCGAGCGCGTCCACACCGGACAGCTCGGGCGGCCCGGAGCGCATCGGCATTGCCCGGCGCCGACGAACGAGCGTCGCGAGCCGTGCCCGCAGCAGGTCGTGCGCCCGCACCGCCTCGGCCAGCGCGGCGTCCGCCAGCACGCCGTCCGCCGGCGCCGTGTCGGCGGGCGCCGCGTCGGCGGGGCCGGGCCGGGCCGTACCGAGGACGTCGGCCAGGCGGGTGCGCAGCTCACCGAGGCGGTGGGCGACGTAGCGGGTCGTGCTGCGGTGCGGCAGGTGCAGCACGTCGGCGAGGAGCACCGGCGGGAGGCCGGGCGCGGCCCCCGTGCGGTGTAACTCCCGGAGCGCGTAGAACAACCGCGACGACGCCTCACAATCCCGCCCGACGACCAGCGCGTCCAGCCCCGGCCACGCACCCGCCAACAGCCCCGCGAGCAACGCCCGCGCCTCCGGGTCGACCCCGGTGCCGAGGTACCGGTCACCCAGCTCACGGTCCACGTCCGGCGACCCGGACAGCCGCACCGGCACCGCACCGGCCGCGGTGATCAGCTCGACCGGGACGTCACCACCGACCACCCCGACCACCGGCGCAGTGCTCACAGCACGCCCTTGTCGCGCAGCGTCTCCAGGTCCGCGTCGGAGTACCCCAGCAACTCCCCGAACACCGCGCGGTTGTGCTCGCCGAGCCGCGGCGGCGGCCGGTCGAACCCCGCCTGCGACCGGGAGAACACGATCGGCAGGCCGGTGCCGGACAGCTCCGCGGCCGCACCGAACTCCGGATGCCGCAGCGGGACCACCTCGTTCCGGGCCCGCACCAGCGGATCGGCCACCGCCTCGGCCGGGCTCCGCACCGGCGCGCACGGGGCGCCGGCCGCGGTCAGCGCGGCCACCGCCGAAGCCGTGGTGCGCCCCCGCGTCCACTCCCCGATCAGCGCGTGCAACTCGTCGGCCCGTCCGACCCGCGCGTCCCTGGTGGCGAAGCGCGGATCCGCCACCAGGTCGGGCCGATCGATCGCGGTCAACACGCGGTGCGCGAACGCGTCGGTCGGCGCGGAGATGCTCACGTGCCCGTCGGCCGTCGCGAAGATGCCGAACGGGGCGAGCCGCGGCACCTGGTTGCCGGTCCGCTGCTCCCAGCCGAGGCGCTCGTAGGCGTCGAACGGCTCGCAGGCCACCAGCGACGTCAGCGCGCCGAGCATCGACACGTCCACGTGCTGTCCCTGTCCGGTGCGCTCGACCTCTCGCAACGCGGACAGCGTCCCGATCACCGCGTACATGGGCGCGAGCAGGTCACCGATCGGCAGACCGAACCGGACCGGGTCGGACCCCGGCTCACCGGAGGTGAGCATCGCGCCGGAGAGCGCCTGGATCACCGAATCCATCGCCTTGCCGGGGTTGTCGGTGCCGAACCCGGTGATCGACGTGTAGACCAGCCGCGGGTTGACCGCCAGCAGCGCCGCCGCGTCGATGCCGAGCCGGTGGGTGACGCCCGTGCTGTAGTTCTCGACCAGGACGTCCGCCCGCCGCACCAGGTCGTGCAGCACCTGAACACCGGCGGGCTGCTTCAGGTCGAGCGTCACCGCCTCCTTGTTCCGGCCGCGCAGCAGCATCGAGACCGACATGTCGGCCGGGTCGGTGCGCTGGGTCTTCAGGCCGTCCCGGCCGACGTACGGCGCGTTGTCCCGCGCGGTCTCCCCACCGCCCGGCTTCTCCACCTTGATCACCCGGGCCCCCAGGCCCGCGAGCAGCAGCGTCGCGTAGGGCCCGGCCAGTGCGGTGGTCAGGTCCACGACGGTGACGCCGGTCAGCGGGCCGTCCGTGCGCACGGTCATCGGGTCGCGGGCAGCACGATCTGCCCCTCCTCCCAGTCGAACGTGGTGTCGAAGCCGGCGCGCCTGGTGATGTCCTCGACGTAACCGGCGACCCGCGGGTCGTCGGTCGGCTGCGGCGCTCCGGTCTCGTCGATCCAGCACGGGATCAGCCCGGCGGAGAGCAGCGCGCCGTCGTCGCCGAACCGGCAGGACGCGATCACGGTGTTGCGGCTCTCCGGGTGGAACGGGTACGCGGGCATCGCCGGGTCCGGCGCGAACCCGTACAGCTCGACCCGCTTCCGGGCCCAGGCGGCGCGTTCGGCGCTGTCGCCACCGGACGGGTTCAGCGCCCGGGTGACCGTGACGAAGTTGCCGAGACCGTGGTAGATCGGCCGTCCGCGGTACACCTCGACCCCGCGCAGGATGTGCGCGTGGTGCGCGATCACCACGTCGGCACCCGCGTCGATCGCGGCGTGCGCGACCGGCCGCTCGTACATCGCGATCAGCGCGGGCGTGTGCCCGACCCCCTTGTGAAACGCCACGACGACGACGTCCGCGTGCGCCCGTGCCGCGGCGACGTCGGCGGTCATCGCGTCGAGGCTCGCCGGGTCCGCGAACGTGAACGTCTCCGGTGGGCCGCCCGGGCTGGCGTGGTCGAGCTCGTAGTGGGTGAGCACCCGGACGTACGCGCAGCCGGCTTTCCGGCTGGTCGCCCACGACTCCCGCGGCCCGACGCAGTTGTAGCTGAGCACCGCGACCCGCGGCCCGGCCGTCGTCAGCACCGCGGGGGTCCGCGCGGACGCCAGGTCGGGGCCCGCGCCGGTAACCACCAGCCCGGCGTCGCGGCAGTGCCGCACGGTGTCCAGGACGCCCTGCTCCCCGACGTCGAACACGTGGTTCCCGGCCAGCGTCACGACGTCGAACCCGGCCCGGGAGAGCGCCGCGACGTGCGCCGGGTCGGCCGGCGGCGCCGGGACGTCGGTGCTCAGCTGCGCGGTCGAGGTGCTGTGCGGGACCTCGACGTGACCGATCGCGACGTCGGCGCCGGTCAGCACGTTCCGGGTGCCGTCGAAGAAACGGTCCGGGTCCGGCTCGTCGAGGATCAGGTCGCCGACGGCGAGCAGCGTGATCATTCGGCGGCTCCTACCGCGTAGCGGCGCAGGAACTCCCGGAGCCGGGGTGTCTTCGGGGCCTCGAACAGCTCCGCCGGTGGGCCGGTCTCGACGATCCGGCCGGCCTCCATGAACACGACCCGGTCGGCGACGTCCCTGGCGAACGCCATCTCGTGGGTGACCAGCACCATCGTCATGCCGGCCGCGGCCAGGTCGCGCACCACCTTCAGCACCTCGTCGACCAGCTCCGGGTCGAGTGCGCTGGTCGGTTCGTCGAACAGCAGGATCCGCGGGCGGGTGGCCATCGCGCGGGCGATCGCGACCCGCTGCTGCTGCCCGCCGGACAGCTGCCGGGGGTAGGCGGACGCCTTGTCCTCCAGGCCCATCTTGGTCAGCA
Source organism: Cryptosporangium aurantiacum (assembly GCF_900143005.1). NCBI lineage: Bacteria > Bacillati > Actinomycetota > Actinomycetes > Cryptosporangiales > Cryptosporangiaceae > Cryptosporangium > Cryptosporangium aurantiacum. Next base: position 154,729 of record NZ_FRCS01000007.1, on the reverse strand, counting down.
GCTCGTTCGCCCGCTCGACGGCGTCCGCGCGGGACCGGCCGTGGACGAGCCGCGGCGGGTCGGTGATGTTCTGCAGCACGGTGCGGTGCGGGAACAGGTTGAACTGCTGGAACACCATGCCCATGCGACGACGCTGCGCGGCGACGGCCTTCTCCGGCAGCGCCCGCAGGTGCCCACCGACCCGGCGTCGGCCGAGCAGCTCGCCGTCGAGGTACATCGCACCGTCGTCGATCGTCTCCAGCTGGTGCACGCACCGCACCAGCGTCGACTTCCCGGATCCGGACGGGCCGATCACCGCGACGACCTCACCGGCCTGCACGTCCAGGTCGACGCCGTCGAGCGCGGTGTGCGTGCCGTAGGCCTTACGGACGCCCCGCAGCCGAAGGACCGTCATCGTTTCTCCCCCCGTGCGAAGTGCTTCTCCAGCCGTTGCTGGCCCAGGCTGAACACCGAGACCACGAGCAGGTACCAGGCGCAGGCGACGACCAGCAGCGGCACGACCTGGTACGTCTGGCCGTAGATCGTCTGCACCGAGTACAGGAGGTCAGCCATCGCGATGACGCTGACCAGCGACGTTCCTTTGAGGACCGTGATGAACTGGCTGCCGGTCGGCGGGATGATCGTCCGCATCGCTTGCGGCAGCACGACCCGGGAGAACGTCTGCCAGCCGGTGTAACCGAGCGACCGGGCCGCGTCGCGCTGCCCGGCGTCGACACCGATCAGCCCGGCGCGGACGATCTCGGCGAGGTACGCGGCCTCGTTGAGCCCGAGGCCGAGCACCGCGGCGGTGACCGGCGTGATCAGGTCGTTGCTCGACCAGCTGACGAACTCCGGCCCGAACGGGACGCCGAGCGAGATCCGGGGTAGCAGGTAGCCGAGGTTGAACCAGAAGATCAGCTGGACCAGCGGCGGGATCGAGCGGAACACGGTCACGTACGCGGTGCCGGCCCAGCGCAGCGGCGCGAAGGCGCTCAGGCGGCAGGCCGCGATCGTGGTGCCGAGCAGCAGCCCGACGACCATCGCTGCGACCGCGAGCAGCAGCGTCGTGCCCAGGCCGCGGAGCACGGCCGGTTCGAACAGGTACTGCCCGACGACGTCCCACTCGAACGCCTTGTTGAACACCAGGAACCGAACGAGCTGCACGGCCACCAGGAACAGGACCGCGCCGATCAGCCAGTGCGTCCAGCGGAGCCGGGTGCGGGCGCGGGCGGCGTAGTCGGCGGTGTCCGGTGGCGCGGTCGTCGACACGGTGGGGGTCACCGTCGTCACGCCTTACCCGCCACATTCATCGCCGGTGCGTCGACCGCGACGTCGGTCAGCCCGTAGCGCTTCATCAGCTCGTCGTAGGTGCCGGTCTCGAACAGGACCTTGAACGCCTCGAAAATGACCGGGCCCAGCCCGCCGGCCTTCGGCGCGAGCAGCGCCAGCTGGTCGACGCCCGCACCCTGGGCGTCCTCCTGCAGCACGTACCGGAACGCGCCCTTGTCGCCCGCGTTGACGATGTCGAGCACGCCGGCCTGAGTCGCGCCGAGCGCGTCGGCGCGTCCGGATCGGACGGACAGGATCGTCGCGTTGGTGTCGGCGAGCGGCTGGCCCTTCACCGCGGGTTTGCCCTGCTTGCCGCACCAGGACGAGAGCGCTTCGAGCTGACCCTCGACGATGCTGCCGGAGACGTACGCGACCGTGGCGCCGCAGAGGTCGCCCGCAGCCTTGACCTTGGCGTCGGCCTTGAACAGGTAGGCGGTCCGCGAGGTCATGTAGACGACGTTGTCGAAGTCGACCTCGCGCTTCGCGGTGTCCTTCACCGGGCCGTTGAACGCGTCGAAGCGCTTCGCCTTCATGCCGGTGAGCGCGGCGGGCAGGCCGGCGATCACCTCGATCCGGGTCTTGACGCCGAGCACCGCCCCGAGCGCGGCCTGGAGGTCGGGGTCGAAGCCGGTGACCGTGCCGTCCTTGGCGACGACCCGGTAGGGCGGGTGGGGGTCACCGGCGAAGACGATCTCACCGGCGTCCTTCACCGATTGTGGGAGCCGGTCGTGCAGCTCCTGCCGGAACAGCGCTTTCGCGTCGACCGACGGTGTGGGCTTCTTCTCCGGAGCGGTGGTGCCACCGCAGGCCGAGAGCGCCAAAATAACGGCTCCCAGCGCTGCGGCCAGGACGGGCCTCGCTAACGTCCACATCTCCTGACCCCTTCGTCATTGAGACGATCTTATGACGTCCGTAATTTGGACTGTCACATGTTGTGGAGCTGAGTGTGGCCCAAACACGGCGCGCCGTACAGTCCTCGTGTGACAGTTTCTTCGCCGACCGCCTCGCGAGACGAAACACCGTCGGGACTGCTGCCGCGAGCGGGGGCGGGACCGCAGCACCTCCTCGTGACGCTGTTCGGCGACTTCTGGCTGCACGAGGACGCGGAGGTGCCGCTCGGAGCGGTCGTGGACCTGATGACGGCGCTCGGGACGTCGGCCGCGAACACCCGGCGGGCAGCAGGGCGGCTCACCGACCGGGGCACGCTCCGGAGCGTCCGGGCCGGCCGGCGCAGCCGGCTGCGGCTGACCCCGTCCGCGGTCGGCGAGCTGCGGGAGGCCGCCGCACGCCTGGTCGCATTCGGACGGCCGGACGACACCTGGGACGGGCGGTGGACGCTGGTGGCGTTCCGGGTGTCCGAGGAACGACGGTCGGTTCGCGCGCAGGTGCGGACCGCGCTGCGCTGGCTGGGGTTCGCCGCGGTGGTGGACGGGGTCTGGATCGCGCCGCGCACGCCGGTGGCCGCGGTCGAAGCCGTCCTCGCCCGGTACGCACTGGACGCGGTCTCGGTGTTCCGGGTCGAGATGCTCGACGAGCCGCCCGCCGACGCGTGGCCGTCGGCGGGCGCATCCTCCGCGTACGCCGCGCTGTTGCAGCAGTTCCACCCGCTGCGCGACCGCGCCCGAGCGGGTGCGGTCGGCGCGGCCGAGGCGCTGGTCGGGCGGGTCCGGTTGATGGACGCGTGGCGGCGGATCCCGGCGCTGGACCCGGGCCTTCCCGACGCGCTGCTGCCGCCGGACTGGCCCCGGGCGCGTGCCCACGCGCTGTTCACCGAGCTCTACGACACGCTAGGACCGCTCGCCGAGTACCGGGTGCGCCAGGTCGTCGCTCAACACGACGCCGACCTGGCGCCCCTGGCCCGCCACCACACGTCCGCGAGCTGGTAGCCGGGCACCGAGCCCGGCCGGGCTCAGCCGAGCTGGATGGCGATCGAGCCGGTGAGGAGGAGCAGAAGGCCGGCCACGCGCCGAGCGTCGAGAGGGCGGCGGGGCAGGCGGAACAGACCGCGCTGGTCGATCACCGCGGAGGCGAGCTGCTGCCCGGTCACGGTCAGCGCGACCGTCGTCGCGGCGCCGATTTCCGGGATGAGCAGGAACGTCGCGGTCACGTAGACGGCGGCGCAGATCCCGCCGAGCCACCCCCACCAGGGCATCGTGGGCAGCCGGGTCGTGCTCGGCACCGGGGTCCGCCGCAGCACGAGCAGCAGCGCCAGCACCACGCCGATCGTGGCCGTCGCGACCGCGAAGCTGAGCGCGGCGACCGCGAGCGGCTCGTCGACGTCGGCCCGCAGCCGGGCATTGACCGCGCCCTGGACCGGCAGGACCGCGCCCGCGACCAGGCCGAGCAGGATCCAGCCGGCCCGCGCCGCCGCCCGGCTGCCGGGCGCCGCCGCACGCTGCGCACGGATCACCAGGACGATGCCGGCGAGCACGAGCGCCGCGCCGACGACGATGCCGACGCTCCACGGGCGCTGCGGAACGCCGAGCGCCCCGGCCAGGTCCAGGCCGAGCGACGCGAACATCTGTCCGGCGACGAAGAGGCCGACCGAGACCAGCGCTCCGAGCCGCGGGAAGAGCAGGATGCCGCTGGTGATGTAAAGCGGGCTGGCCAGGCCCCCGAGCAGGTGCCAGGCGGGCACCGAGCCGAGGTCGCCGACGGCCCCGGTCGCGCCGACCGCGAGCGCTGCGACCACCAGGAGCGCGAGGGCGAGGCCGAGTTGGACGGTTGATGCGCCGTACGGCGTCCCCAAAGCCGTTGTCAGTTGCAGGTTGGCCGACGTCTGCACGGCCAGCAGGCAGCCGACGACGACCGCGACGAGCAGAAGTGAGAGTTCCATGGCCGGGATAAGTGGACAGCATGTCCACTTATTCCCCGGCGGCTTACACTCGCGGTCGATGACCCCACCGACCGAGAAGAGCCGGGGGCCGCGCGAGCGGGCCGACGCGGCGCGCAACCGGGAGCGGGTGTTGCGTGCCGCCGAACGGCTGTTCACCGAACGCGACCCGGTCACCGTCACGATGGAGGACGTCGCCCGCGCGGCCGGCGTCGGACGGGCCACGCTGTACCGCCGCTACCCGGATCCCGCCGCGATCGCCGTCGCGCTGCTCGACGAGCACGAACATGCCCTGCAGGAGCGGCTCATCTCCGGGCCGCCGCCGCTCGGACCGGGCGCGCCGGCCGCGGATCGGCTGGCGGCGTTCTACGCGGCGATGGTGGACCTGCTGGAGCATCACCTGCCGCTCGCGCTCGGCGCGGAGACCGGGAGCGCGCGGTTCGCGATCGGCGCGTACGGGTTCTGGCGGACGCACGTGCACGCGCTGCTCGTCGACGCCGGGGTGCCGTTCGAGGACGCGACGGTCGACGCCCTGCTGGCCCCGCTGGCGCCCGAGCTCTACCGGTACCAGCGGTTCGAGCGAAACCAGTCCCCCGCTCAGGTCACCGGGGCCCTGCGACGGCTCGCCGAGCGCATGCTCACGGGTTGAGCTCGGCGCGCAGCAGCGCGGCAGCGTTCGCCATCGCGCGCATCTTGCCCGCGGCGGACGCCCGCGGCAGGTACTTCATGCCGCAGTCGGTCGCGAGGACGATCCGCTCGGGCGGTACCCGGTCGAAGGCCCGCCGGGTCCGCGCGGCCACCGTCTCCGCGCTCTCCACCTCGGGCGTCGACAGGTCGATCACGCCGAGGACGATCGTCTTGTCCGCGAGGTCGGCCAGCACGCCCAGGTCGAGGTTCGACTGGGCGGTCTCGATCGAGATCTGGTCGGCCGTGCAGGCGGCCAGCTCCGGCAGGAACGAGTAACCGGCCGGGCGCTCGTGCACCAGCGCGGCGTACCCGAAGCACAGGTGCACCGCGGTGGTGCCGGTGACGCCGTCGAGCGCGGCGTTCAGTGCGGCGACCCCGTACGCCCTGGCGACGTCCGGCCGGGCCTGCAGCCACGGTTCGTCGATCTGGACGACGTCCGCACCGGCCGCGTGCAGGTCCTTGATCTCGGCGTTGACCGCGTCGGCGTAGTCCATCGCGGCGGACTCGGCGTCCGGGTAGTGGTCGTTCTGGGCCTGCTGGGACATCGTGAACGGGCCGGGCACGGTCATCTTGATCGTCCGGTCGGTGTGCGCCCGCAGAAACCGCACGTCGTCGACCTGGATCGGCCGCGTCCGGCGGATCGGACCGACGATCCGCGGCACCGAGTACGGCTCGCCGTTGCGGTTGACCGTGGTGCCGGGGTTGTCGAGGTCCAGGCCGTCCAGCGCGGTCGCGAAGTGGTTCGAGTAGCTCTCCCGGCGCATCTCGCCGTCGGTGACGATGTCGAGCCCGGCGTCCTCCTGGGCCCGGATCGCGAGCAGCGTCGCGTCGTCCTGCGCCTCGGCGCGCTGGGCGGGAGCCACCCGCCAGAGCTCCTTCGCCCGTACCCGCGGGGGCATCCGGGCGGCCAGCTTCGACCGGTCGATCAGCCACTCCGGCTGCGGGAGGCTTCCGACCACCGATGTCGCGAGCAGCATGCACGGAACCTATACCCTGGACGGAAATACGGAATTACGTAACTATGGAGAAGTGACCGAAGAAGCGTCTCTCGCCGACCGTGTGGCCACGCTCGAGCGCCGGCTCGACGCGCTGACCGCGCGTCTGACGTCTGCTCCGGCCGAGACTTCCGTTCCGGCCGGCACGTTCTGGGCTCTCGACGGCCTCAAACAACGGGTGGACGCCGAGGGCGCGGGCGCCGTCCTCTTCACCGGCACGGTCGGGCTGCCCACCGGGGAGCACTACGACTGGCAGTACGGAACGCCGGTCGAGGGGCTGTTCGGGGCCGACTGGTCGGCGTGGGCCGATCGCCTGGCCGCCCTCGGTCACCCGGTCCGGCTCCGGCTGCTCCACCGAATCCTCGGCGGTGTCCGCACGACCGCGGAGCTCGCCGCCGACGAGGAGCTGGGCACGACCGGACAGCTCTACCACCACCTACGCCACCTGGTCAGCGCCGGCTGGCTGCAGTCGGAGGCCCGGGGCCGGTACGCGGTGCCGGGCGACCGGGTGGTGCCGCTACTCGTCATCCTCTCGGGAGTGCGGACATGACCATTCTGGACACCCGCCTTGTTCCTATCCGCGTCGCCGTGCTGGCGGCGGTCGGTGTGCTCGCCTCGGCGCTGGCCTTACTGATCGCGCCGTCGCCGCACCGGCTCGGCGCCGACCGTTCCGGGGAGCCCGACCTCGCGGCTCGCGTCACCGACGTCGTGGACGGCGAGGAGACCGGCTACCGCGGCCTCTCGGTCGCGTTCGTCGACGGCGCGCGGGTCGAGACCGCGACCGTCGGCGACCTCGCCGGCGGCCCTCGCTTCGAGATCGGCTCGGTGGCGAAACCGTTCACCGGGATGCTGCTGGCCGACCTGATCGCCGACGGCGTCGTCCGGCCGGACGAGACGCTGCGCGACGTGCTGCCCGAGGTGCGGTTCGACGACCCGGCGGTCGGTGCCGTGACGCTCGCCGAGCTGGCCAGCCACCGCTCCGGTCTGCCGCGGCTCGGCGGCGGGCCCACGCAGGTGTTCCGCTCGGCCTGGGCGGCCCTGCGCGGAGCGAACCCGTACGGCGAGGACGTCGACGACATCCTCCGGCAGGCCGCGGAGACCTCGGTCGGCGGCGGACGCGGCGACGTCCGGTACTCGAACTTCGGTATGGCGCTGCTCGGTCAGGCGCTGGCGGCTCGCACCGGAACGCCGTACACGGAGCTGGTCACCGAGCGGGTTCTGCGGCCGCTGGGTATGAACGACACCACGCTCACGGGTGCTGATTCCGCGCGGGGTTCCACGGCGAGCGGGCGGCCGGTGGAGGCGTGGTCCGGCGTCGGGTACGCGCCGGCCGGGACCGGCGTCCGCTCGACCGCGGCCGACCTGGCGAAGCTGGTCACGGCTCTGCTGGACGGGTCGGCGCCCGGCGCCGACGCCGCGACGCCGCGGTTCGCCGACGACGAGTCCCGGATCGGGTACGCCTGGTTCACCGACGACGGCATCACCTGGCACAACGGTGGCACCCGCGGCTTCCGGTCGTACGTCGGATTCGATCGGGACTCCGGACGCGGCGTCGTCGTGCTCGGCAACACCGACCGGGACGTCGACTGGATCGGCCGGCGGCTGCTCGGCGACGGCGACGCGGAGCCGTCGGCGGCCGGGCCCGGCCTGTGGCAGGCCGCGGTGACCGCCACGCTCCTGCTGTTCGCGATCATCATGCTGCCGACGCTCGCGTTTCGCACTGGCCGGGCAGTGGACCGGCTCCGCGCGGTGAGCGCGGTGCTGTCGACGGTCGTCGTGCTGCTGGTCGCGCACCGGCTCGGAGACTGGATCGCGGTGCCTCCGCCGCTCTGGGCGGTGGCCGCGGGGGTCGCGGCCGCGGGCGCCGGGCTGATCGTGTTCCGGTGGCGGGACATACCGACGCTGGCGAGCGGCCCGGCGTGGATGCGCTGGAGCGGCCTCGCTGCCTCCGCCGCGCTGAGCCTGGTGGTCGGCGTCGCGATCTGGTGAGGTCTACACGTTCTGCTCGGGGCGGCGGAACTCGCTCGGGCTGACGCCCCGGATCCGCTTGAACGCCGCACTGAACGCGAACGCGTCGGAGTAGCCCACCGCGCGGGCGACCTCGGCGACGGTCGCCGCCTCGCGCTCGGCCAGCAGGTCCGCGGCGAGCGTCATGCGCCAGCGGGCGAGGTAGGTCAGCGGTGGTTCGCCGACCAGCTCGGCGAACCGCTTCGCCAGCGTCGAGCGCGACACCCCGGTCCGCTTGCCCAGCGAGGAGACCGTCCAGGGCGCCGCGGGCTCGGCGTGCAGCAGGCGCAGCGCGTCGCCGACCACGGGATCGCGCTGCGCGGCGTACCAGGCGGGCGGCTCGCCGTCGGGCCGGTCGAAATAATCCCGCAGGGCGCAGACCAGCAGCCAGTCCAGCAGCCGGTCCAGCACGATCTGCTGGCCCGGGGTGTCGGCGGCGGCTTCCGCGGCGAGGTGGTCCAGTACGGCGTCGGCCGCACCGCCGCAGGGCACACGCAGCACGACCGGCAGTGTCTCCAGCAGCCTGCGGCTGATCTCACCGCGGACCGGGTAGGCACCGACGATCAGCGTCGTCGCGCCCTCGCCGGGCTTCGCGCAGCTGTCGTCGTTCCAGCCGAGCCGGTGCCGAGTTCCGCCCTGCTCGGGCGTCGCGCAGTGTTCGCCGCACGCGATCGGTTCGGCCCGGGTGCCGACCTCGTCGACGAACGTGAACGGGTCGGGGCCGCGCACGATGACGGTCTCGCCCGCGTCGAGCCGTTCCGGCGCGCGGTGCTCCGGGACGATCCAGCCCGCCCCGCCGAGGACGGTGCACAACGTCAGCGGCGCACCGTCCACGAACCGCAACGCCCAGGGCGGGGTAAGCGTCGAACTGCCGAACAACGAGCCCTGTGCCCGCATGCCGCGCAGGAGATCACCGAAAGCGTCCACGCACCGAGACTAGACGATCACAAAGGCACTCCGGCTTTTCAGCTATGTGTGCGTCCGAGCGCGCGACGTTGAATTACTGGCATGAGTCACACCGTTCTCGTCCTCGGCGCCACCGGCAAGACCGGCCGGCGGGTCGCCGCACGCCTCCGACTGCACGGTACCGACGTGCGCGCGGCCTCCCGCTCCAGCCGCATCCGTTTCGACTGGTCCGACCCCGCGGGCTGGGATTCCGTCCTGGAGGGCGTCAGCGCCGTCTACGTGGTGCCGCCGCCGGTGCCCGGCCCGGTCCACGAGTTCGTCACGCGGGCCGCCGCCGCGGGCGTGCAGCGTCTGGTCCTGCTCTCCGGGCGGGGCGCCGACTCGTGGGGCGACTCCACGTTCGGGCTGGACATGCGGTCGGCCGAGGACGCCGTGCGCGGCTCGGCGCTGGAGTGGACCGTGGTGCGGTCCTCGAACTTCGACCAGAACTTCGACGAGGATCTCTTCCACGCCCCGCTGGTCGCCGGCGAGTTGGTGCTCCCCGCCGGTGCGGTCCCCGAGCCGTTCGTCGACATCGAGGACATCGCCGAGGTGGCGGTCACGGTGCTGGCCGAGCCCGGCCGGCACGCCGGACAGATCTACGAGCTGACCGGGCCGCGGGCGCTGACGTTCGCCGAGGCCGTCGACCTGATCGCGAAGGCATCCGGGCGGTCGATCTCCTACCGGCAGGTCTCGCCCGCCGAGTACGCCGCGGCGCTGGTCGGGGAGGGCTGGCCCGAGGACGCCGCCCACCACGTCGCGGAGATGTTCGTCCTGATGGAGCGCGGGTTGCTGGCCAAGGCGACCGACGACGTGGCGACCGTGCTGGGGCGCGCGCCGCGGAGCTTCGAGGACTACGTCGTCCGGGCCGCGTCGGCCGGGGCGTGGCAGCGATGAGCACGGCGACCAGCCTGTTGAGCGCCGGGGACCGCGAGTTCCTCGGACGGCCGCTGCACGGATTCCTGTCCGTGGCCGGCGGGCCGCAGCCGCCCCAGCCGCGGCCGGTGTGGTTCGAGGCCACCGCCGAGGGGACGGTCCAGTTCTTCACCGAGCCGGGTTCGGCGAAGGTGCGGCGACTCCGGCTCGACCCGCGCGCCTCGATCGTCGTCGCGGCGCCGATGGGTGAGGCCGAACGCTGGGTGTCGGTGACCGGCCGCGCGACGCTGGAGGCCGACGGCGCCCACGACCTGTGTTCCCGCCTCGCCGCTCGCTACTGGGATCTGGGCGACCGATCCCGGGCCGACGATCTCGCCCAGATGCTCGCCGCCGACCTGCTCCGGGTCGTCCTCCACCCGGAATCGGTCCGCCGCTACCCGCACTGACCGACAGGATATGCGCCCCGGACTTGCATGGTCATGCATCGGGGCGCATATACTTGCTACGTGTCCAAGGTGCTGACCTCCCTCCCTGTTGGCGAACGTGTCGGGATCGCCTTCTCCGGCGGCCTCGATACGTCGGTAGCCGTCGCGTGGATGCGCGAGAAGGGTGCCGTGCCGTGCACTTACACCGCTGATATCGGGCAGTACGACGAGCCCGACATCGCCTCGGTGCCCGGCCGCGCGAACACCTACGGCGCGGAGATCGCCCGCCTGGTCGACTGCCGGGAGGCGTTGGTCGAGGAGGGTCTCGCGGCGCTGGCGTGCGGCGCGTTCCACATCCGGTCCGGCGGCCGCGCGTACTTCAACACGACGCCGCTCGGCCGGGCCGTCACCGGCACGCTGCTGGTGCGCGCGATGCTGGAGGACGGCGTCCAGATCTGGGGCGACGGGTCGACGTTCAAGGGCAACGACATCGAGCGGTTCTACCGCTACGGCCTGCTCGCCAACCCGTCGCTGCGGATCTACAAGCCGTGGTTGGACGCCGACTTCGTCACCGAGCTGGGTGGCCGCACCGAGATGTCGCAGTGGCTGCTCGCCCGCGACCTGCCGTACCGGTCGAGCGTCGAGAAGGCGTACTCGACCGACGCGAACATCTGGGGCGCCACCCACGAGGCCAAGTCGCTCGAGCAGCTCGACCAGGGCATCGAGATCGTCGATCCGATCATGGGCGTGCGGTTCTGGGACCCGTCGGTGGAGATCGCCGCCGAGGACGTGACGATCGGCTTCGCGCAGGGCCGGCCGGTGACGATCAACGGCAAGGAGTTCGCCTCCGCCGTCGACCTGGTGCTGGAGGCCAACGCGATCGGCGGACGCCACGGCCTCGGCATGTCCGACCAGATCGAGAACCGCATCATCGAGGCGAAGAGCCGGGGCATCTACGAGGCTCCGGGCATGGCGCTGCTGCACGCGGCGTACGAGCGGCTGGTCAACGCGATCCACAACGAGGACACGCTGGCGAGCTACCACACCGAGGGACGCCGCCTCGGCCGGCTGATGTACGAGGGCCGCTGGCTCGACCCGCAGGCGCTGATGCTGCGTGAGTCGCTCCAGCGGTGGGTGGGGTCCGCGATCACCGGCGAGGTGACGCTGCGGCTGCGCCGCGGTGAGGACTACACGATCCTCGACACGACCGGCCCGGCGTTCAGCTACCACCCGGACAAGCTCTCGATGGAGCGCACCGAGGACTCGGCGTTCGGCCCGGTCGACCGGATCGGCCAGCTGACCATGCGCAACCTCGACATCGCCGACTCGCGGGCGCGGCTCGAGCAGTACGTGGGGCTCGGCATCGTCGGCGCGGCACCGTCGCAGCCGGTGCTCACCGGCGCGGCGCAGGCCGCCTCGACCGGGCTGATCGGTGCGATGTCGGAGGGCGGCGCGCAGGCGATCGCGGCCGGCGGCAAGAAGACGTCACGCCAGGACTTCCCCGGCGACGACGTCCTGTTGGACCACGCCGCCCTGGACTCCGGCACCGACTAGTGCACGGCCCGCCCAGGGCGGGCTCCAGGTCCGTAGTTTTGAACTACGTGTTGGGGTAGGGGCGTTGGTCCACGACGCGGCGCATGACGATGGTGGACGTGAGCCTCCGGACGCCGGGCAGGGTGGCGAGTCGCTCGTCGCGCAACCGCTGGTACGCGGGGAGATCCGCGGTCGCCACCCGGACCAGGTAGTCCGGGTCGCCGAAGAGGCGCTCGGCGTGGCGGACCTCCGGCAGGTCGGCCAGGCCTTGCTCGAACGCGGTGATCGTCGCGGCGTCCTCGCGGTCCATCGTGATCGACGTCAGCACCTCGAACCCGCAGCCGAGCGCTACCGGGTCGACGACGGCCCGGTAGCCCCGGATCACCCCCGCGCGTTCGAGTTCACGTAATCGGCGGTGGCACGGCGCAACGGTCAGCCGCACCCGGCGAGCTAGTTCGGTGACGCTGAGCCGCCCCTCGGTCTCGAGCACGGCAACAATGCTGCGGTCGATGGCGTCCACCCCTGCGAATCTAGCCGTGAACGGCCTTGACCAGCAGAAATACGCAACCATTTCGCGCGGCGTCGTTTCTACCCTGTCCAGCATGGACTTCGTACTGGACGCGCTGCCGCTCGTCGCTGCGGTTCTCGCGACCCCGCAGTACGTTCCGCAGATCCGGCGCCTCCACCGCACCGGCGACACCGCCGGGGTGTCCTGGGCCTGGGCGGCGCTGACCAGCCTGCACAACACCGCCTGGTTCGCCTACTTCACGCTGTCCGGCTACTGGTCGGCGATGGTGCCGTCGTCCGCGGCGGCGTTACTGGCGGGCGTCGTCGCGGTGATGCTCGCCCGGCGCGGCTGCGGGTCCGTGCGGACGGCGACTCTCGTCGGCGCCTGGGCCGCGACGCTCGGCGCCGCCTACGTCGTCGCCGGGCGGGCCGGGCTCGGCGGGCTGCTCACCGCGGCGGCAATCGTCCAATTGGCACCACCGCTCCGGGCGGCGTACCGCACCGCGCGCCCGACCGGCATCGCGGCCGGAACGTGGGTGCTGCTGTTCGCCGAGCTCTCGTGCTGGCTCGCGTTCGGCCTGCACCGATCCGACCCACGGCTGGTCATCCTCGGCGCGACCGGCGTCACTGCGAGCACGCTCATCCTCGCCCGAGTCGCGCACGCGGGGCGCGGGTTCAGCCGCCTCGGGACTCGACCAGCGCGCGGCGGTTGATCTTCGTCGCCGCGCTGCGCGGCATCGCGTCCACCAGTTCGACGGTCTTCGGCACCTTGTACGGGGCCAGCCGGCTCTTCGCGTACGCGATCACCTCGGCCGCGCTCGGCGGGTCGTCCGGGTCCGCCGGTTCGACGACCGCGTGCACCCGGCGGCCCCACTCCGGGTCGCGCAGGCCGATCACGACGACGTCGGCGATCTTCGGGTGGTCGACGAGCGCGACCTCCACCTCCGCCGGGAACACGTTCGCGCCGCCGGTCACGATCAGGTCCGCGCGCCGGTCGACCAGGTACAGGTACCCGTCGGCGTCCAGGTACCCGGCGTCACCCGCGGTCTGGAACCCGTCGGCGGTCTCCCGCAGCCGCGGCGCGTTCCCGAGGTACTCGTACCCGCCGGCCGCGGGCGAGCGCAGGTAGATCTCGCCGATCTCGCCGAGCGGCACCTCGTGCCCATCGTCGTCGAGGATCCGCAGCTCGGTGCCGCGGAACCCGCGTCCGACGCTGCCCTGGTGCGCCAGCCACTCGTCGCCGCGCAGCGTCGTGAGGCCGAGCCCCTCGGTCATGCCGTACGCCATCACGATCCGCTCGTAGCCGATCAGCTCGCCCCAGCGATGCACCAGCGACGGCGGCATCGGCGCGGCGCCCTGCAGGATCCACTGCAGCGACGACAGGTCCCGCTTGTCGACGTCCGGCAGGTCGGCGATCCGCTGGAGCATCGTCGGGGTCGCGGTGAACGTCGAGATCCGGTGCCGCTCGATCACGTCGACGACCCGGGCGGCGTCGAACTTCTCCATCACCACCAGACGATCGCCGCTGAGCAGGCTGAACAGCGTGGAGAAGCCGTTCGCGTGGTACATCGGCGCGAGCACCAGGATCGTCTGCGGCAGCGGCACCGGGTTCCACATCGCGATGAACGGCACGCCCGACGTGGGTTCCCACGTGGCCGGACGGCGGCCCAGGATCACCTTCGGCGTCCCGGTGGACCCGCTGCTGCAGATGCCGTTCACACGCGGCGACACGACGTCGTCCGACAGGTCGGGCACCGGCAGCGCAGCGGTCGCGTCCACCCAGCCGACGTCGTCCGGGCCGAGGTGCACCGGCGCGCCGATCGTCTCGCGGACCCGGGTCAGCTCCCAGTCCGGCAGGTCCCACCGCATCGGCACCGGCGTGGCACCGAGCTTCCAGGCCGCGAGTGCCGCCAGCGTGAACTGCGGCGAGTTCCGGAACCCGAGCCCGAGCAGGTCGCCGTGGCCCAGCCCGCGCGCCGCGAGTGCACCCGCGAGCCTGCTCGCCCGAGAGTCCAGCTCGGACCAGGTGAACGTCGCCTCACCACCGTCCGTGGCGACGTGGCGCACCACGACGTCACCGGAGCAGGCGTCGGCGAACTGCCGGATCCGACGGGCGAAACCGACCACCGTGTCCATCCGCTGCTCTGTGTTCATCAACTACCCCGTCGACCTCAGCGAAGATCCTTCCGGTAATTCATACCGGAAGGACAACGGTAGGCTAGCGGTATTCGTAAGCCCCGAGGTCGGGAGCGGATCCGGCCGGACGGGCGGCGCCGGTGAAATCGGTCGCGGGCGCGGTTCTCCGCGACCCCGCGTCGATCGCGGCCGATCCCGGCCGCAGCCGGACGTCCCCGCGGGCCAGGTCGACGAACCTCGGGTCGGTCGTCAGGTTCCGCTCCAGAACGAACCCGGGGACGCGAGGCAGCGGATTGCCGTACGCGATGTTGTCCCGGGCGACGGAGTCGCTGACCCCACCACCGAGCGCGCGGATCGCGGCGCGCCCGTTGCGGTAGATCGTGTTGTAGAAAACCCGCACGTCGGCGTAGCTGCCGATCCAGAAGTCGACGCCGCCGCCCGGGTTGCCGTGGATGACGTTGTTGTAGATGTCGACGTTGCGAGCGGTTCCGCCGGACTCGACCGCCAGGCCGATCCCGGCCTTCGTCGGCCCGCGGGCATCGAAGATCCGGTTCGCGTGGATCCGGACGTCGCTCGCACCGTCGACGTAGATGTTCGGCCCGTTGTTGCGGTAGACGTCGTTGTGGTGGATCGACCCGCCGCGGGTGCCGTTCTTGACGTCGATGCCTTCCTCGTCGTTCGCGTACACCCGGTTGTACGCGATCTCGAAGTCGCTGACGTTGTAGAGGGTGACGCCCTCGTTCGCCGCGGCCTCGATGTCTCCGCCGCGGGCGGCCGCGTTGTTGTGGTGGACGCGGTTGCAGGTGAGCACGACGTCGGAGCCGTCGCCGACCAGGATCCCGCCGTCCGCCGCGTACGACACCTCGCTGTTCTCGATGACGACGTGGCTCGCGAAGCCCGCGTAGATGCCGTGACGGCGGGAGTTCCGGACCGTGAGGCCGGAGAGCCTGACGTGCTCCTGCTCGTCGAGCGTGATCAGCCCGCGGGCCGAGCCGGACGGCGACGGGAGCGTGCGGCGGCCGTCGAGGATCACGGTGGCGCCGGGCCGGGCGCGGAGCGTGAGCGGGGCGCCGGGGCGCCCGCTCGTCCGGATCGTGACGACCTCGGAGTACGTGCCGCCGGCGATCTCGATCGTGTCGCCGGCCGAGGCGGCGTCCACCGCCGCCTGGATCGTGCGGTACCGCCCGGCCGCCCCCACCGTCAGCGTCGCCTCGGGCAGCCCCGTCACGGGCGGCCCCGTCACGGGCGGCCCCGTCACGGGCGGCCCCGTCACGGGCGGCCCCGTCACGGGCGGCCCCGTGACGCGCGAGGAGGGCTGGGGCGACGCGGCGGCCGACGGGGACCCTGCCGGAGGACCCGCCGGCACGGCACAAGCCGCTCCCGGCGAGGTGCCGTCGGGCGCCGGTGCGCGTCCGCCGCCGGGTGCGGGCAATGCCGGCCCGCCCGACCGGGCCGCGGCGACGGGTGCCTCGTCGGCCGAGTCGGATCCACCCACCACCGTGGACACCACACCCGAGACCAGCAGCACCGCCGCGACCAGCACCGGCACCACCCGTCTCCAGCGGGTGCGCCGCCACACCGACGGACGGCGGTGCCGGGCCATCACGGCGGTGCCCCCCAGGCCCGCAGCACCGTGTCGACGTGCGTCGTCAGCTCGTCGCGCAGCTCCCCGCGTGGCTCGACCGCCCAGAGCACCTGCGTCCCGTGCACGAGCGCGGCCAGCAACCGCGCGGCCTCGGCGGGCGGCGGTGCGCCGGGCAGCGCCGCCGCGGCGACCAGGTCCTCCAGCGCGTGCCGGTACGCGTTCCACATCGCGGCGATCTCGGTGCGCAGCTCCGGATCCGCCAGCTCCGACCCGAGCTGCGCCAGGTGGTTCATCGCGGTCGACGGGTCGTCGATGCCCTCGATCCCGCTGACCGTGGCCGCGCGGACGGCGTCGACCGGATCGGCGGCCGCTCCGGCCGCCGCGGCCACCTCCGTGCGCAACCCCGCGGTCGCGGTGGACGCCATCCAGCGCAGCAGTTCCCGCTTGGAGCCGATCCGGGCGGCGGCGGTGGCGGTGGCGACGCCGGCTTCGGCGGCCACCTGAGCGAGCGTGAACTGCGGCCCGTACCGGCCGATCGCCCGTGCGGTGGCGCGGAGTAGCTCGTCGTCGGAGACCTTGCGGGGCCGGGCCACCCAATTATCGAACCACAGATCGGAAACCTTGCCGGTCCCTGCCGCCCGGCGGAGTTTCCGAATGGTGATACGGAAACCCGGTGATCCTCGCCGGGCTCGCACTGTTCGTCGTCGCGTCGCTGCTGTGCGGGGTGACCACCGCGCCGTGGCAGCTGTTCGCCGCCCGGGCACTGCAGGGCATCGGCGCCGCGCTGGTGTCACCGAACGCGCTCAGCGCGCTGCTCCGCGTCTTCGACGACGAGAAGAGCCGAGGCCGGGCGCTGGGCCTCTGGGCGTCGGTCGCCTCGGCCGGCGCGATCGCCGGACAGTTGCTCGGCGGCGTGCTCACCGACCTGGCCGGGTGGCGGTCGATCTTCCTGATCAACGTTCCGGTGGGGGTGGTGGCGCTGCTGGGGCTGCGGAGGGCCCTGCCCGCCCTGCCCGGCTCCGGGGCCGGTCGCCCCGCCCTGCCGAACGCGCTGCTGCTGGTCACCGTCGTCGGCGGCGGCAGCCTGGTCCTCGCCGCGGCGAACGGCGGGTGGAGCAGCGGCCTCACCGCCGTGGTCGTCGTCCTCGTCGTGCTCGCGGTCGCGCTGGTCGTCGCGGAGTCCCGCAGCCGACGGCCGCTGCTGGAGCCGGGCTTATTGCGGCAACGCGGCGTCGTCGTCGGCAACACGGTGCTCGCGCTGAACGTCGCCACGGTCACCACCGCCCTCTACGTGACCTCGCTGGTACTGCAGAACGAACTGGGCTTCAGCGCGATGCAGACCGGCTTGGCGTTCGCCCCGATCACCGCGATCGTCCTGCTGGTCAGCCCGAAGGCCGGAGCGGCGGTGGCGACGGTCGGGGCGCGGCCGCTGCTGGTCGGCGCCGGGATCGCGACGACCGCCGGGGTCGCGCTGCTGACCGCGTTCGCCGAGCGCGGCTACCTGGTCGGCGTGCTGCCCGGCCTCGCGCTGGTCGCGCTGGGCAGCGGCCTCGGCTACGCCCCGATGTTCGCGCTGGCCACCGGCGTCGACGACCGCCTCAAGGGTGCGGCGTCCGGGCTGGTCACCACCGTCCAGGAACTCGGCGCCGCGGTCGGGCTCGCGGCGCTGACCAGCCTCGGTCTGGTGCTGGCGACGTCCGCGCAGAACGGCACCACCACCTACCTCGTCGCCGCACTCGCGTCGCTGCTGGCCACTCTGGTCGCACTCGCGGCCGGCCCGGCCCGGGAGACGGACCCGATCTCCGAGCCGGAACGTGAACCGGCAACGTAGGGTCGGCACGTGAGTTCGACAGGGATGACGGCCGCGTGGCGCGGATGGCTGAGTAGTTCGGTGGCCCGGTTTCGGAACGAACCGGGCACCGCGAACCTGACGCGGCTCCAGCCCCTGGTGACCGCCGCCAACGAGCGACGGGACGAGACCGCCGCGCTGGACGACGACGAGCTGCGTGCGGCGGCCACCGCACTGCGCACCGGCGCGGAGCTCGACGACGAAGCGCTCGCCGAGTTCTGCGCCGTGGCGCGCGAGATCGGACGCCGGGTCTGGGACCTCGACGCGTTCGATCCGCAGCTGCTCGCCGTCGTGAACATGGTTCGCGGCCACGTCGTCGACATGGCCACCGGCGAGGGCAAGACGCTGGTCGGTGTCCTCGTCGCCGCCGCGTACGGGTGCGCGGGGCGCCGCGTCCACGTGCTGTCGGTCAACGACTACCTCGCCCGCCGTGACGCCCGCTGGTCGGCGGAGTTCCTGGACTGGTTCGGGCTCACGGTGAGCGGCGTGACGTCCGAGCTCACCGACGACGAGCGCCGGGCCGCCTACCTGAGCGACGTGGTGTACGCGCCGGTCCACGAGGTCGGGTTCGACCTGCTGCGCGACCGGCAGCGCACGGTGCCCGACGAGCGCGTGCTCGACCAGCGGGACGTCGCGATCATCGACGAGATCGACGCGGTGCTGCTCGACGAGGCCCTGGTCCCGCTGGTGCTGGCCGGCGACGCCGGCACGATCGACGTCTCCCGGAGCCTCGCGCGGCACGTGCGCCACCTGCGCGTCCACCGCCACTACGAGGTGGACGACGACCGGCGCAACGCGTCGTTCACCGACGCCGGCATCCGCAGCATCGAGGAGCACCTCGGGGTCGACAACCTGTTCCAGCCCGAGCACGTCGCCCTCCTCACCGCGGCGAACCTCGCGCTCCACGCCGCGGTGCTGGTCGAGCGCGACGTCGACTACCTGGTCCGCGACGGCCGTGTCGAGATCATCAGCGCCTCCCGCGGCCGCACCGTCGACCGGCAGCGCTGGCCGGACGGGCTGCAGACCGCGGTGGAGGTCAAAGAGGACCTCGACGTCTCCCCCGCCGGTGAGGT
This sequence comes from Cryptosporangium aurantiacum, assembly GCF_900143005.1. Lineage (NCBI taxonomy): Bacteria > Bacillati > Actinomycetota > Actinomycetes > Cryptosporangiales > Cryptosporangiaceae > Cryptosporangium > Cryptosporangium aurantiacum. The sequence goes on along the minus strand of NZ_FRCS01000007.1, from coordinate 135,970 downwards.
CCGCGACCAGATCCTGATCCGGGCGCTGGTGACCGGCTACCCCACGGTCACCGGCATGAGCGGCAGCGCCCGCGAGGCCGCCGGGCAGATGGCCGAGTTCTACGACCTGCGGATCGGCGTCGTGCCCCCGGCGACGCCGCTGATCCGGGTCGACGAGGACGACCGGCTGTACGCCGACGCCGAGTACCGCGACGAGGCGCTGCTGGAGTTCCTCACCGAGGTGCACGGCACCGGTCAGCCGCTGCTGATCGGCACCCGCGACGTCGCCACGTCGGAGGCGTGGAGCACCCGGCTGGACGCCGCCGGCATCGACCACGTCGTGCTCAACGCCCGCAACGACGACGAGGAGGCGGAGATCATCGCCGAGGCGGGCCGCCGCGGCGCGGTGACGCTGTCGACGCAGATGGCCGGGCGTGGCGTCGACATCCGGCTCGGGGGAACCGCGGCCGACACCCAGCCGGAGCTGGCCGACGAGGTGCGGGAGCTCGGCGGGCTCTGCGTCGTCGGCATCGGCCGATACGACTCCGCGCGCCTCGACCGGCAGCTCCGCGGTCGCTCCGGACGCCAGGGCGACCCCGGCCGGTCGGTGTTCTTCACCAGCCTCGAGGACGAGGTCGTCCTCGAACACGCCCCGGATCGGCCGGCGCTGCGGAAGCTGAACGCCGACGGCCGGATCCTCGACCGTGCGTTGCTGCGGCACGTCGAGCACGCCCAGCGGGTCGCCGCCGGGAAGCTGGACCAGATCCACCGCAAGACCGTCCGGTACAACGAGATCGTCGAGAACCAGCGGGCGGCCACGCTCGCGTGGCGCGCGGAGATCCTCGCCGCCGAGGATCACTACGACCTCGCGGAGTGGCTGACGCCGGACGCCCGCACCCGCTTGGACAAGCAGGAGGCCGAGGACGGGATCGACGCCGCCCGTGCGGCCGCGGTCGCCACACTGCTGTTCCACCTCGACGAGGCCTGGGCCGAGCACCTGGCCTCGCTCGCCTCCGCGCGGGAGGGCATCCACCTGCGGATCCTCGCGCGGGAGACGCCGGTGGACGAGTTCAACGCGGTCGCCGTCGACGCGTTCCGCGCGCTGCGGCGGCACATCCGGGACGCCGCCGGCGAGACGCTGACGACCGCGGAGCTCACCCCGGACGGCATCGACCTCGCCGACGCGGGGCTCCGGCGGCCGACGTCGACGTGGACGTACCTGGTCGCCGACACCCCGTTCCAGAACGCGGAGGACGGCTTCTTCTCCGCGCTGGTCCGCCGCTGACCGGTCCGCTACCGGTACGCCCAGCCGATCCAGCGGGTCACCCGCAGCGCGATCACCGGGCCGGCCGGCCGTTGCGATCGGTACTGCGGGTACTTCGCGGCCAGCCGGTCGATCGGCTCGCGGGTTTCGTCCGGCCCGGTGAGGATCCGGGCGACGCCGTCCGCGCGGACCCACCACAGCTGCGTCCAGTCGTCGTCGTACCGGTCGGCCAGCACACACGCCCGCGGGTTCGCGGCGAGGTTGTCCAGCCGTTTGAGGCGCTGGTGGCGCTTGGGTTTGGCGTCGACGGCGATCACGACGGTGTCGGCGTGCAGCGCGAACGTCGCCGGGACGAGATGGGGCACCCCGGCGGCGTCCGCCGTAGCGAGGTGCACCACCCGCGCGTCGGTCAGCCGGCGACGGGCCTCGGTCTCGGAGAGCTGCACGACCGTCAGTGTGGCGCGGCCAGCGCCGCCTGCCGTACCGGATCCGACCACGCGTGCGGATCGTCCCAGAAGAACGAGTGCGCACCGGGTACCTCGACGTACCGCCCGCCCGGGGTCAGTGCCGCGAGCCGGCGGCACCAGTCCGGCGTGCCGAGCCGGTCTTCGCTGCCCCGGAGGACGAGCGCGGGTGTCTCGAGCCGGGCGAGCGGCTCCTCGATGCGGTACCGCAGGTGCGTCCGGATCAAGTGGACGATCCGGCGCGGTCCGGCCTCCCGCCACTCGGGCCACTGCCAGGAGATCAGCCCGGGCTTTTCCTGCCTGCCGTCGCTCAGCCAGCGCGCCCCGAGCCGGAGCACGCTGCGCGCGGCCGGGTCGACGATCGGGCTGACCAGGAGCACGAGCACGACGTCGGTGCGCCCGACCGCGGCGGCCGCGGCGATCTGCGTCCCGCTGGAATGCCCGCCGAGGACGACGGGGCCGAGCTGCCTGGCGTCCAGCCACTCGGCGACCGACCGGGCGTAGCCCGGCACCGAGAGCAGGCGATCGGGCAGTTCCAGCAGGTGGGCGCGGGTCCAGCCGGCAAAGCCGGCCAGGCCGGGCAGCAGGTAGTCGGCCACCGCGAGACCCTGCACCATCACGATCTGCGGGACGCCGGGCCGCGCGGTGCCGACCGATCGGCACCGCAGCCCCTCATGGATGTCCGACATGCGAGGTTCATACCCCGATTAGCGCAGCGCCAGTAGTTGATCGGCGAGCGTGGTCAGCTCCAGGGAGGGGTTGGCTGCGCGCAGCCGCTCGCGTGCGGTGTGCGGCACGCCGCCGGCGCCGGTGTGTGCGCCGACGACCGCGCCGGTCATCGCCGCCACCGTGTCGCAGTCGCCGCCGAGGCTCGCGGCGTGGCGGCAGGCGTCCCAGAGGTCGTCGGGGAACAGCGCGGCGACGGCCAGCGCGGCAGGCACCGCCTCCTGGGTCGCCAGGCCGGTGCCGACCAGGCGATAGATCAGGTCCAGCGCTTCGGCCGGGGGCCGCCCGCCGACCAGCTCCAACGCCCAGGTGATGCGGGCCGCGACGTCGGCGCCGGGCACGTAGGAGCCGCGGGCGGCGCCGAGGCGGGCGGCGTCGACGGCGAGCCGGAGCGAGTTGTCCAGCGGACTCCCGTCGATGCCCGCGCTGACCGCGGCCGCGACCGCCGCGGCACCGGCGATCGCGACGCCGGTGGAGTGGGTGACGCCGCTCGCCTGCGCGACGGCGTCGACCAGGCGGGGCAGCGGATCGACCGGAACGCCGACGCCGATCGGCGCGATGCGCATCGCGGCACCGTTGGTGTCGCCCCACCGCCCGGTCTCCTCCGGCGGGACGCCCTCGCCGAGCAGCGTCAGTGCCCGGCGGGTCGACGGGCCGAGCAGGTCCGCGGACCCGATCGCTTCCTGGTGTTCCGCCCACCGCAGGAGGCGGTCGGCGAACGCGACCGGATCGACCCGACCGTTCCCGGCGACGAACAGTTCGCCGAGGAGAACCGCCTGGTCGGTGTCGTCGGTGACCCGGCCGGCGGGCAGGCCGCGGCTGATCTGGTTGTCGTCCGGGCCCGGGTGGAGGTTGTCCAGCACGTCGCCGTAGCGGTCGCGGACGACGTCGCGGGGCAGGTTCTGGGTCGGCATCCCGAGCGCGTCACCGAGTGCCAGCCCGACCAGCGCACCGACCGCGCGATCCCGCGGCGCGCGGCTCATGCCCGGTTCGAGGACTTCGGCCGGTCCGGGCCGCGGAGGGCGGCGCGGAGCGAGAGCCGCGAGCCGGTGTGCAGCACGCCGCGCTGGTACACCGCGCCCGCGAGCCGCACGGTGACCGCGAGCGCGACCAGCGTCAGGACGACCGCGAGCATGATCTGCCAGGCCGGGGCCACGCCCAGCGCCCCTCGGGCGGGCATCAGGATCGTCGTGAACGGCGGGATCAGCGACAGCACCTCGACGAGCTCGCTGCGCGGATCCCGGATCAGCAGGTTCAACCCGACGACGAACACGATCGCCAGCAGCATGATCAGCGGCGAGATGACGCTCTGCATGTCCTCGAACCGCGACACCAGCGCACCGGCGGCCGCGAACAGCGACGCGAACAGGAAGAACCCGAGCAGGTACCAGCCGAGCAGCGAGACGAACGTCCCGACGCCGGCGGCCGGCAACGTGAGCTGCCCCGCGAGCGTCGCCCCGATCAACCCGACGCCGCCGAGGATCACGAGTTGGACCAGCCCTACCAGCCCGATGCCCAGGATCTTGCCCATCAGCAGCTGCCACGGGCGGACCGTGGCCAGCAGCAACTCCACGACGCGGCTGGTCTTCTCCTCGACGACGCCCTGCGCCACGCCGCTGCCGTAGGTGATCAGCGCGATGTAGAGCAGCGTCATCGCGACCGCGGCGAGCACGAGCCGCTCGCCCTCCAGCGGGTCGCGTTCGGACAGCGCGTCGACCCGGACCCCGGCCCCGGCGACCGCCTGCTGCACCGCCGCCGGATCGGCACCGGCCCGTTCCAGCGCGCGTTCGAGCGCCTGCTGCTGCAGGACCGCGGTGAGGATGCCGCGGACGCTGTCGTCCAGTTCCTCGTCCACCACCGCGACCGGGGCGGGCGCCGAGCCGATGAGCAACACGTCCAGGTCGCCGTCCCGCACCTCGCGGCGGGCGTCGTCCACGTTGCCGACGATCCGGACCTCGATGTCCTCGTCGAGGCTCTCGGCGACGGCCTCGATGGCCGGGCGCAGCTGGCTGATCGGGCCGGAGAGCCCGATCACCGGCCCGGACGAACTGGCGAGCCACGCGCTGAGCACGAGGTACCCGGTGATCGCCGCCAGCAGTCCGAGTGTCCCGATGACGAACGACTTCGCCCTCAGGCGCGTCCGCAGCTCCCGCGACGCGACCAGCCAGACGATCGACGAGGTGTTCATCGAGTGGTCTCCCCGTCGGTGACGACCGTGCGGTACAGCTCGGTGAGCGTCGGGCGATACGGACGGAACTCCGCGACCGGCCCGGCGGCCAGCGCCGAGCGCAGCACGTCCTGGTCGTCGACGTCGTCGTCCAGCTCGAGCACGTGCCGGGTTCCGTCGGTACGAACGATCCGGACGCCGGGCAGCGCGGGTTCCCACGGGGCGCCGACGTCGACCGTGAGCTGGCGCTCGGTGCTGCGCAGTGCGTCCACCGAGTCGCAGGCGACCAGCCGGCCGGACCGGATGATCCCGACCCGGTCGCAGAGTCGCTGCACGAGGTCGAGCTGATGGCTGGAGAACAGCACCGGGACGCCCTCCGCGGCCCGCTCGGCGAGCACCCCGCTCATCACGTCGACCGCCACCGGGTCGAGACCGGAGAACGGTTCGTCGAGCACCAGCAGCTCGGGCCCGTGCAGCAGCGCCGCGGCGAGCTGGACGCGCTGCTGGTTGCCGAGGCTCAGCGCGCCGATCTCGCTCTTGCGACGCTCGGCGAGCCCGAGCCGCTCGGTCCACTCCGCGGTCGCCGCGCGGGCGTCGGCCCGGCTCATCCCGTGCAGACGCCCCAGGTACTCCAGCTGGTCGGCCACCGTCATCTTCGGGTAGAGGCCGCGCTCCTCCGGCATGTACCCGATGCGGCGGGCCGCCTCCAGCGTGATCGGCGCGCCCTTCCAGCGCACCTCACCGCCGTCCGCGGACAGCACGCCGAGCGCGATGCGCATCGCGGTCGTCTTCCCGGCGCCGTTGCTGCCGACGAACCCGAACAGCTCCCCCGGCCGGACGTCGAACGACAGGTCGTCGAGGGCGACGAGATCGCCGTACCGCTTGGTGGTGCCGTCGAACTCCAGCGTGCTGTCGGCCATCGAACCCTTCCCCGTTCGGCTGCCCTCTCAGACTGCCTTACCCGCGCCAACGGGTTCGACGCGGGGCGTGCTCGGCCTGGAGGCCGTGAACAGGGCGCCGAGCAGGAGCAACGCCCCGAGCGGCAGGAGGTCGAGCTCGATCGTCAGCACGACGAAACCGCCCAGCGCGAGCAGCGGGCTCCACCACGCGGTCCGGCCCGCGACCGCGAGCAGCGCCAGCAGGACGACGAGGCCGAGCGGGAACAGCATCCCGACAAAATCGAGCGCGGGGTCGGCGGGGGTCTCGTAGTCCCGGTAGCGCAGGTTCATCTCCGCCCGGTCGGCCGCGCCGAACCCGACGATCAGGTCGACGATCACCACCTTGGCGAACGCGAGCAGACCGAGCCCCACCGCGACGGTGGTGAGCAGCGCGGGCAGCGAGCCGATCCGGCGGCGCAGGTCGAGCGTGACCGCTCCGAACCCGACCAGCGCCGCGAGGAACAGCAGGTGGCCGATCGTCCAGGCGGGGCCGGGGCCGTGGCTGCCGTCGAGGCCGTCGACGAGCCGCACGAGCCCGTAACCGAGGAGCAGGAGTGGGGCGGCGAGGTAGCGATTCATGCGTTCCACCCTCGGCGGGGGCCCTGCCCGGTGCATCGCCGTCCCGAGCGATGTTCCGCGCTCCGCCGCCCGAGGGATCCGGCCCTTCTTGATATGTGGACGATCAGCTGCCGGGGACGATCAGGCCCGTCTCGTAGGCCGCGATCACGGCTTGAATCCGGTCGCGGAGCCCGAGCTTGGCCAGCACGTTGCTCACGTGCGTCTTCACGGTGTGCTCGCTGACCACCAGCGCGGCCGCGATCTCCGCGTTCGACAACCCCCGGCCGAGCAGCGCGAGCGTCTCCTGCTCGCGCGGCGTCAGCGCGCTCAACCGCCCGGGTGCCACCTGGCCGCGCGCCCTGGCCCGGGTCAGCTCGGCGATCAGCCTCCGGGTCACGGTCGGGGCGAGCAGCGCCTCACCGCCGGCGACCACCCGCACCGCGTGCACGAGGTCGTCCCGGCGCAGGTCCTTGAGCAGGAACCCGCTCGCCCCGGCGGCCAGCGCGTCGTAGACGTAGTCGTCCTGGTCGAACGTGGTCAGCATGATGACCTTGGCGCTGGTCCCGGCGCAGATCCGGCGTGCGGCACCCAGCCCGTCCAGCTTCGGCATCCGCACGTCGAGCAGGACGACGTCCGGGTCGTGCGCGGACGCGGCGGCCACCGCGGCCAGACCGTCACCGGCCTCGGCGACCACGGTGAAGTCCGGCTGCGCCTCCAGGATCATCGTGAAACCGCTGCGCACCAACTCTTGGTCGTCGGCCACGACGATACTAATCATTTCGGTCACTCAGCATCGCGGCAGCCACGCCGTCACCAGGAACCCTCCCTCGACCGGACCGGCCGAAGCGGTACCACCGCACGCCGTGGCACGCTCCCGGATCCCCACCAAACCCTGCCCACCCGTCCCCGGTGGCCCGCCCCGGCCGTCGTCACGGACCGCCACCCGCAGCCCGTCCGGCTGCCAGCCGAGCGTCACGGTCACCGTCGTCGCGGCGGCGTGCTTCACCGTGTTCGTCAGTCCCTCCTGGACGATGCGGTACGCCGCGAGCTCGGCGTCCACCGGGAGCGGCACCGGCTCGCCGACGGTGTCGACCGAGACGCGCAGCCCGGTACCCCGGACCCGCTCGGCCAGGTCGGGGATCGCGGCGACCGTCGGCTGCGGTGCGAGCGCCGGAGCGTCCCCCGCGGTACGAAGGACGCCGAGCGAGCGCCGGAGCTGCGCCATCGCATCGCGTCCGGAACTGGCTATCGCGTCGAAGACGCGCTCGGCGCGGTCCGGGTCCGAGCGCACCACCAGCGGGCCTGCCTCGGCCTGCACGACGATCACGCTGACCGCGTGGGCCAGCACGTCGTGCAGGTCGCGGGCGATCCGGGCGCGTTCCTCCGCGACGGCCCTGGCGGCGTCGGCGGTGCGCTGCCGCTCCAGCTCGGCGGCCCGGTCGGCCAGCGCGTCGGCGCGTTCGCGGTGCAGGCGGGCGACCGTGCCGAGCATCCAGGCGGCGATCGGCAACAGCAGCGTGAACAGGAATTCGGGCAGCGTGTTGTCTTTGATCCAGATCGCGCCGGGTGGGATCACCGCGCACTCGCCGAGCAGCACCGCCCAGCGCTGCCAGGGGCGTTCGGCGAGGTCGGCGACCGTGTACGTGGCCACCAGCGCGCCGTACTGCAGCTGCTGGCCCGGTTGCGCGTAGGCGGAGGCCGCCAGTCCGATCAGCAGGACGACGACCGTGATCGCGAACGGTGCGCGGCGCCGCCAGTACAACGGGACGACCGTGCCCGCGTTGAGCGCGATGCCGAGCGCGTCGACGTCGCTGGGTTCCGCGCTGACGATCTGCCCGGCCACCGGCACCGCGACCGCGGCGGTGACCAGCAGATCGATCGTCCGGGCGCGCACCGCCCCAGTCTGCCCGCTGCGTTGCCGCCGCGCCTCACTCGCCCGAGCGATCCGCCCCCTCCCCCGCGCGACGGGGGAGGTGGGCGATGAAGTCCCGCGCGCGCCGGGTGACGCCGGGCCAGTCGGCGGCGGCGACCGCGTCGGGGGGCACGACGCCGGTCCCGGCGGTGACCGCGGCGGCGCCGGCCGCCAGGTACTCGGCCGCGTTGGACGCGGTGACGCCCCCCGACGGGACCAGGCGCAACGTGGGATACGGCCCGTGCAGGTCACGGAGGTAGCGCGGCCCGAACGCCGACGCCGGGAAGATCTTCACCGCGTCCGCGCCCAGCGACGACGCCGCCCGCACCTCGGTCGGTGTCAGCGCCCCCATCAGGAGCGGCACGTCCGCCTCGCGCGCCACCGCGGCGACGTCGGGCGCGACCCCCGGCGTGACGAGGAAACGGGCCCCGGCGTCGAGGGCGGCGCGGGCGTCTTCGGCGGTCAGCACGGTACCGGCGCCGACGGTCACTCCGGAGACGGTTGAGGCCGTGGCCAGATGCCGCAGCACGTCCGGGGTCGTGAACGTCAGCTCGACGGTGCGGATGCCGCCCGCGGCGAGCGCCCCGCACAACGCGGCCGCGTCCGGCAGCACCGGCGCCCGCACCACGCACACGACCCGGTCGGCGAACATCGTGTCCAGCGCGCTCATGCGGCCCGCCGCTGATTCGCTCATGCGGCCCGCCGCTGATTCGCTCATGCGGCCCGCCGCTGATTCGCTCATGCGGCCCGCCGCTGATTCGCTCATGCGGCCCGCCGCAGCGATCGCCCGGGCAGCGCGTCGGTGCGGCGGCCGTCGTCGATCACCGGGACGCCGTTCACGAACACGTACGGGATCCCGACCGCGGGCCGCCGCGGATCGTCGAACGTGGCCCCGGCGGCGACCGTCGCCGGATCGAACAGCACCAGGTCGGCGACCGCCCCCTCCCGCACCACGCCCCGGTCGGACAGCCCGAGCCGCGCCGCCGGGCGCGACGTCATCCGCGCCACGCACTCCGCCAGCTCCAGCACGCCTTCCTCGCGCACGTAGTGGCCGAGGTAGCGCGGGAACGTGCCCCACGCCCGCGGGTGCGGGCGTGCGCCGACCAGCAGGCCGTCGCTGCCGACCGTGTGCCTCGGGTGCCGCATGATCGTTCGGACGTTCGACTCGTGGCCGACGTGCAGCAGGATCGTCGTGCCGAGCCGGTCGCGGCGCAGCACGTCGACGAAGACCTCGAACGGGTCCTGGGATAACGCGGCGGCCAGCGACGCGATCGTGGAACCGACCGCACCGCTCAGCGCGGGGTTCCGCACCCCGGCGATCTGCAGCGTGTCCCAGTCCGCGGTGCAGCCGTTGCACCCGTCGGAGCCGGTGACCTCGAGCGCCTCACGGATCCGGGCCAGCGCCGCCGGGTCGGCCAGCCGCCGCAGCACCGCGTCCGGCCCACCGGTGGACGACCAGCTGGGCAGCATCGCGGCGAGCGTCGTCGAGGCGGGCAGATACGGGTAGGTGTCGAGCGTGACGTCCACCCCGTCGGCGAGGGCGGCATCCACCAGCGCCAGGAGCTCACCGGCGCGGTCGCGGTTGACCGAGTGGTTCATCGTCGCGTGCGTGAGGTGCAGCGCGACACCGCTGCGGCGGGCGACCTCGACCATCTCGGCGTACGCCTCCAGCGCGCCGCGACCGTAGGAGCGCTGGTGCGGTGCGTAGAAGCCCTCGGCCTCGGCGACCACCCGGCACAGCGCGACCAGTTCGTCGGTGTCGGCGAACATGCCCGGTACGTAGGTCAGGCCGCTGGACATCCCGACCGCGCCTTCCGCCAGGCCGATCCGCACCAGGTCGGTCATCCGGCGGACCTCGCCCGGCGTCGCCGGCCGGTCCTCGGTGCCGACGACGAGCATCCGGACGCTGCCCTGCGGCACGAGGTAGCAGACGTTGACGGCCGCTCCGGCGTCCACCCGGTCGAGGTACTCGCCGACGCTCCGCCAGGGGATGTCGGCGGGAACGCCGTTCCAGCCCGCGAGTTGCTCGCGCAGGATCGGCAGCGTGACGTCGTCGACCGGCGCGTAGCTCAGGCCATCCTGGCCGACGACCTCGGTGGTGATGCCCTGGGTGGTCTTCGCGAGGTGCTGCGGGTCGGTGACCACGGCCAGGTCGGAGTGGGCGTGCATGTCGATGAACCCGGGGGCGAGCACCAGACCGTCGGCGTCGAGGACGCGGCCGTCCGCGGGCACCGTGCCGAGGGCCGCGATCCGCCCGTCGACGATCAGCGCGTCGCTGCGGTAGCCGGGGGTACCGGTGCCGTCGATCACCGTGGCGCCGCGGATCAGCGTGTTCATCCGAACACCGTCCGGACGACGTCGACGACGACCGGTTGGTCGCGATGAGCGTCGTCCAGGACCGGTAGCAGGCTCCACTTGTCGAACGTCGTGCACGGGTGGGACAGGCCGAGCCGCACCACGTCGCCGACCGCGAGCGACTCGGCGTCGCCGGACAGCCGCAGGAACGTGTGCTGGTCGGCGAGCGCGGTGACCTCGGCGCCGTCCAGCGGTTCGGTGGCGCCGGTCGCGCCCCGGCGGACCGCCTGCACCTCCGGGAGGCCCTCGTCGAACGGCAGGTCACGCTTGCCGCCGTCGGCGAGCGCGAGGCCGGGTTCGGGACGCGAGATCACCCGCACCCAGCCGTGCAACGCGGAGCGGAATCTCGGGCCGGCGTCGCGATTGGCCGGCGAGATCCCGCGGTAGAAGCCGTCGTCGTGCGCCAGGTAGGCGCCGGCGCGGACGACGACGCGGGTGGCCGGCGGGTCGTGGAGGGGTGCGAGCGCGTCGGCGACCAGGTCGAAGTAGGCGCTGCCGCCGGCGGTGACGATCGCCTCGCCGTCGTAGAGGTCGCGGAGTGCGGTGTGGAGTGTGGCCAACTGCGCCAAGTAGGTTCGTACCCGTTCGAGGCTGTCCGGCGAGGCGTCGTGGGCCAGCGACCCCTCGTACCCGGCGACCCCGGCGAGCCGCACGCCCGGAGTACGCACCACCGCACGGGCGACGGCGACCGCCTCCTCCACCGACCGCGCCCCGGTGCGTCCGCCCGGTGCGCCGAGGTCGATCAGGACGTCGATCGGCTGCGCCGCGTCGGCCACGTGCGGCGCCATCGCCTCGACGACGTCCACTCCGTCGGCCCAGACCAGCACCCGGGACGTCCGCGGCCGGGACAGCAGGCCGAGCACGCCCAGGTCGAGCACGGCGTACGCGGCGAGGATGCGCGGTACGCGCTCGGTGAGCGCGACCCCCAGCTGCCAGGGCGTCGCGACGGTCACGGCCCAGGCACCGGCGTCCAGCTGGGCGCGCCAGAGCGTCGGCGCCATCGTCGTCTTACCGTGCGGCGCCAGGTCGACGCCGGCCGCCCGGGCCCAGGCCGCCATCGCGGCGAGGTTGTCGGTGACCGCGCCGTCGTCGAGCGTCACCACCGGCGTCGGCAGGTCGGCGAGGCCAGGTTTCCCGGCGACGAACGCGGCCGCGGTCCGGCCCCACGCCGCGACCGGTACGGCCTTCCGTTCCGGCCCGAGCAGTCCCAGCGTCTCCGCGTCGTATCGCACGATCCACCTCCGTTGCATACTGTGCAACGTCCGTTGCAAGAATGCTTCTGCCCGTTCTAGCATCGGCGCATGTCCGGGTCAAAGGTCGTCTGCGTCGGCGAAGCGATGGTCGTGCTGACCCCCGCGGACGACGTCCCGCTCGCCGACGCGTCGACGTTCATCCGCACGGTCGGGGGCGCCGAGCTCAACGTCGCGCTGACGCTGGTCGGGCTCGGCGTCCCCACCGCCTGGCTGTCGCGGCTCGGCGACGACGGGTTCGGGCACCACATCGCGGCCACCGCGCGGGCCGCGGGGGTCGACGTGTCCGGCCTGGAGTTCGACCCGGCGCGCCCGACCGGCCTCTACGTCAAGTCGCCGGGCACCGCACACGACGGCTCCCGGCGCTCGGCGATGCTCTACTACCGCCGTGGTTCGGCCGCCTCCGCGCTCTCCCCCGGCTACCTGGCCCGGCCGGACGTCGCCGCGGTCCTCGCCGGGGCCGCGCTCGTGCACGTCAGCGGCATCACGCCCGGCCTCTCCGACAGCGCGGCGGCGTTCTGTGACGCGCTGCCGGCGACGATCCGGCTCTGCGTCGACCTCAACTACCGGCCCGCGCTCTGGCGCGACCGCGACGACGCGCCGCTGCGCCGCCTGCTGGCCCGCGCGGACGAGGTGCTGCTCGGCGCCGACGAGGCCGCTGCCGTGTTCGGCGCCGCGACCCCGGACGCGCTGCGCCGCGCGCTCCCCCGGGCCGAGCGGATCCTGCTCAAACAGGAGGAACGCGGCGTGCTGGTGCTCGACGGAGACCGGCCGCCGTGGCACGTGCCCGCGCTGGAGGTCGACGTCGTGGAGCCGGTCGGGGCCGGTGACGCGTTCGCCGCCGGGTACCTCGCCGGGCGGTGGCGCGACCTGGACGTCGAGGACGCCGTCCGGCTCGGGCACCGGTGTGCCGCGGCCGCGCTGGTGGTCCGGGAGGACCGGCCGCTCGAGCTGCCCGCCTGGGGGGATCTCGCGGTATGAGCCAGTCCGTGGCACGGGCGTTGTCGCTGCTCGACCGGGTGGCGAACGGTACCGGCACGCTCGGCGAGCTGGCCGAGGCCGAGGGCGTCCACAAGAGCACGGTGTTGCGGCTGCTGCGCGTCCTGGAGGAGGAGGGTTTTGTCCACCACGACGGCGCGCACCGCTACGTGCTGGGCCCCCACTTGTTCCGGCTGGCCCAGCAGGCGCTGGACTCGTTCGAGGTGCGGGTCGTGGCCGCTCCCCGGCTCCGGCGGCTCCGCGACGAGATCAGCCAGACCGTGCATCTCGCGGTGCTGGACGGCGCGGTGGCGACCTACGTGGACAAGCTGGAGCCGCGGGAGATGCCGGTGCGGATGGCGTCCCGGATCGGCGCGTCGGCGGCGCTGCACAGCACCGCGGTCGGCAAGGTCCTGCTCGCCGGGCTCGACCCGGCCGAACGGGACGAGCTCGTCGCGCGCCTGGAGTACGAACGCTTCACCGAGCGGACGCCGAGCGGCCCGGCCGAGCTGCTGGCCGAGGTGGCGCGGGTGGCCGAGCGCGGCTGGGCGACCGACCATGCCGAGAACGAGACGTTCATCAACTGCGTCGCCGCGCCGATCCGGGGCGCCGACGGGCGGACGCTGGCCGCGGTGTCGGTGTCCGTCCCGGACGTCCTGCTGCCGTACGAGGGTGTGCTGGAACTCGTCCCGTCCCTGGTGGCCGCCGCCGCCGACGCCTCCCGCGACTGCGGACACCGCCCCTGACGCGGCCGACGCCTCCCGCCGTCCGGGCAGATTGCATTTGGAAGGGCTCTGACCCTCCTCAACGCAATCTGCTTCAACGGCGCGGCGCGTTACTGCGGGCCGCTGGCGCGGAGGGCGTCGATGACGCTCTGGATGTGCCGTCGGATCGCCCGCTCGGCGCCACCGGGGCTGCGGGCGCAGATCTCGTCGATGATCGCGAGGTGCTCGGGCAGCGACACCTGCGGCCGCCCCGGACGCAACGCCAGCCGGAACTGGTGGCGTACGTTCTGCGCCCGCAGCCGAGCCAGCACCTCGGCGGCGACGGGCTGCGCGGCGATCTCCCGGATCAGACCGTGGAGCTGCTCGTTGAGCTGCGAGTACGTCAGCACCTCGCCGGTCGCGACCGCGGTGCGCATCGCGTCGGCGAGGCCGCGCAGCTCGGCGATCTGGGCGTCGGTGACCCGCTCGGCGGCCTTCGCGGCGCACAGCCCCTCGACGACCATCCGCACCTCGGTGATGTTGATGGCCTCCTCGATGCTGACCGCCCGGACCCGCGCACCCCGGTTCGCGATCCGCTCGACCAGTCCCTCGTGCGCGAGCACGAGCAGCGCGGTGCGGACCGCGCCGCGGCTCGCTCGGTACCGCTCGGAGAGTTCCGCCTCCACCAGCCGCTGATCGGCGACGAGTTCCCCGGCGAGGATCGCGGACCGGATCCCGTCGGCGACCCGGTCGGCGTCCGCGGGGGCGTGGGTGCGGTCGGCTGTGACCGGCGCGAGCGGCACCGGGTCCGATTCAGGCGACGTCACGTGTCGGTCTCCGCCGGTTCGAGAAGTGTCCGCATCATGCTAGTCACCGGCTTCTCGTCCTCCGCTTGACAACACTGCCCACCCGCCAGATTGTTAACAGTATCGTGCACAACCCGGGGAGCCGCGAGACCGCCCGAAATCGGAGGACCCGTGTCGGAGTCTTTGTTGGTCGTCAGCGCACACGCCGGCGACTTCGTCTGGCGCGCCGGCGGTGCGGTCGCGCTGACCACGTCTCGCGGCGGCACCGCGACCGTCGTCTGCCTCACCTACGGCGAGCGTGGCGAGTCCGCGCGGGCCTGGCGCGAGGGCCACACGCTGGAGGAGATCAAGGCGATCCGCCGGTCGGAGGCGGAGAGCGCGGCCGACGCTCTGGGCGCCCGGATCGAGTTCCTCGACGCCGGTGACTACCCGCTCCGCCCGAGCGAGACGATCACCGACCGGCTCGTCCACCTCTACCGCGAGTTGCAGCCGACCGTGGTCCTCACGCATCCGCTGGAGGACCCGTACAACGGCGACCACCCGGTCGCCGCCCGGATCGCGCTGGAAGCGCGGGTGCTGGCGCAGGCCATCGGGTACCCCGCGCCCGGCGACCCGCTCGGCGCCCCGCCGGTGTTCTTCTTCGAACCGCACCAGCCCGAGCAGTGCGGCTTCGTCCCGCAGGTGCTGCTCGACGTCACGCCGGTGTTCGAGACCAAGCAGAAGGCGATGGGCTGCTTACCCGCCCAGCAACACATGTGGTCGTACTACACCGACCTGGCGACCCGCCGGGGCGTCCAGCTCAAGCGCAATGCCGGACCAAACCTGGGGCTGACCAGCGACACCAAGGCCGAGGCCTACATGCGGTACTACCCGCAGGTGACGACGGAGCTCGCATGAGGACGGTCATCGTCACCGACGTCCCCCGCCCGGCGGCGGCGAGCCTGGACGCGCTGCGCGGGTTCGGCGTGGCCACCGTGCACGAGGCGCAGGGCCGCACCGGGTACCTCGGCCCCGACCTGGTCGCGCGGGTGCCCGGGGCTTGCATCGCCGGTGCGGTGGTCACGGCGGTTTGCTGGCCGGGTGACAACCTGATGATCCACGCGGCGGTCGAGCAGTGCGCGCCCGGCGACGTACTGCTCGTCACCACGACCTCACCGTGCCGCGACGGCCTGTTCGGCGAACTGCTCGCGACATCGCTGCGCAGCCGCGGCGTACGGGGCGCGGTACTGACCACCGGCGTCCGGGACGTCGCCGAACTGCGAGAGCTTCCGTTCCCGGTCTGGTCGGCGGCGGTGAGCGCCCAGGGGACCGTCAAGGCCACCGCGGGCGCGGTCAACGTCCCGATCGCGGTCGGTGGGGTGCTGGTGCACCCCGGGGACGCGCTGGTCGCGGACGACGACGGCGTCGTCGTGGTGCCCCGGGCAGAGGTGGACGCCGTGGTCGAGGCCTCCCGGGCGCGCGAGACCGCGGAAGACGCCACCCGTGCGGCGCTGGCCGCCGGGGAGCTGGGCCTGGACCGGTACCGGCTGCGGCCGCTGCTGGAGCGACTCGGCGTGGAGTACGTGAAGCATGGCGTTTGACGGGGTCCGCTGCCTGCTGATGCGCGGTGGCACGTCGAAGGGGGTGTACTTCCTCGCCGAGGACTTACCGGCCGAGGCCGCGGCCCGCGACGACCTGCTGCTGCGGCTGTTCGGTTCCCCGGACGAGCGGCAGGTCGACGGTATCGGCGGCGGCCATCCGCTGACCAGCAAGGCCGCCGTGGTGAGCCGCAGCGAGAACGACCCGGACGCCGACGTGGACTACCTGTTCCTGCAGATCGTCCCGGACCGCGCCACGGTCTCGACCGGCCAGCCGTGCGGCAACATCCTGGCCGGGATCGCGCCGTTCGCGGTGGAACGCGGGCTGGTCGAGGCCGGGCCGGAGATCACGACCGTGCGGATCCGGATGGTCAACACCGGCGGCCTGGCGATCGCGACGATCCGGACGTCCGGCGGCCGGGTGCGGTACGACGGGAACACGGTGATCGCCGGAGCGCCGTTCCCGGCCGCGCCGGTGTCGATCCGGTTCGCCGACACCGCCGGCGCGATCTGCGGCGGCTTGCTGCCCACCGGCTCGGTCCGCGACGACCTCGACGGCACGCCGGTGACCTGTGTGGACAACGGGATGCCGGTGGTGCTCGTGAACGCCGCCTCGCTCGGCGTCAGCGGGTACGAGACCACGACCGAGCTGGAGGCGAACGACCTGCTGCGGGCCCGGCTGGAAGCGCTACGGCTCCGGGCCGGAACGCTGATGGGCCTCGGTGACGTCTCCGGCGCCACCGTGCCCAAGATGACGCTGGTGGCGCCGCCGCGGAACGGCGGCACGCTGACGACGCGCACGTTCATCCCGCACCGCTGCCACCCCGCGATCGGGGTGCTGGCCGGGATCAGCGTCGCGACCGCGGTCGCGCTGCCCGGCTCGGTCGCCGCCGACGTCGTCGGCTCGGCGGCGCACGCCGGAAGCCGGATCCGGATCGAGCACCCGACCGGCCACTTCGACACCGCGAACGACCCGGACGCCGCCCCGGAGGACGCGCGAATCAGCGTCCTGAGCACGGCTCGCAAGCTCTTCGACGGCGTGGCCTGGCCCCGACCGTGACCACCGACCAGGGAGACCTCATGTTCACCGAGCGCGTCCGCGACCTCGCCCACGTCGGCTCGGTCGAGCTGTTCACCCCGACCCCGGAGGAGAGCCGCGCGTTCTTCGTCGATCTGCTGGGGATGAGCGAGTCCGGCCGGCAGGGCGATTCGGTCTACCTGCACGCGTGGGACGACTACGAGCGATTCACGGTCAAACTCACGGCCAGTTCGACGTCGGGAATCGGCCGCACGTACGTCCGGGCCGCGTCGCCGCAGGCCCTGGAGCGGCGGGCGGCCCAGATCGGTACCGGCTCCTGGGTCGAGGACGAGCTGGGGATCGGCAGGATCTACCTCTGTACCGACCCGGACGGCCACGAGGTCGGGCTGTACTGGGAGACCGAGCGGTTCACACCGTCGCCGGGCAAGGGGCCGGCGCTGAAGAACCAGGCCGATCGGTTCCCGGGGCGCGGCGCGAACGTGCGGCGGCTCGACCACGTCAACTACCTGTCGGTCGACACCCCGGCGTGCGGGCGGTTCCTCACCGAGAGCCTGCGGGCCCGGCCGACCGAGCAGATCGTGCTCGACTCCGGCGACGTCTCCGCGATCTGGTACACGGTCTCCGACAAGTCCTACGACCTCGTCTACACCAACGACTGGACCGGCACCCACGGGCGGCTGCACCACGTCGCGTTCGCCACCGACACCCGGGAAGACATCCTGCGGGCCGCGGACGTGATGCTGGAGAACGGGATCCACATCGAGACCGGCCCGCACAAACACGCGATCCAGCAGACGTTCTTCCTCTACGTCTGGGAGCCGGGCGGCAACCGGATCGAGCTGTGCAACGCCGGTGCGCGGCTGGTGCTGGCGCCGGACTGGGAGCTGATCTCGTGGACCCAGGCCGAGCGCGCGAAGGGCCAGGCCTGGGGACTCAAGACGATCGAGACGTTCCACACCCACGGCACGCCCCCCGTCAGCTAGGAATGCCCGTCAGCTGAGGGACGAGCACGCGACCAGGGCGAACACCGGGACACCGGCCACCGCCCAGCCGGTGACCGCCGCGATCGACCCGGCGGTGACCGGCGTGGACGCGCCGCCGCCGCGGCGCAGGAGCAGCAGCGTCACCTCGCCGATCAGCACGGCGATGCCGAGCGCCGGTCCACCGACCGCGATCCCGATCACCAGAACGGTGTCGCGCGGGTTCAGGTCACAGCCGAAGCCGATGCCGTCGCAGGTGTCGTCGGACTTCGCGGCCGGTAGCAGCGCCAGCACCACGAGGAACACGACGATCGGTAGCGCCTGCCAGGCGACGTGCACGGCGCTGGGGGTCAGCCGGAGCCGGGTGCGCGGGACGGTGTCCATGGCCGGGAGGCTAGGCGTTCCGGTCACCGCTGTCCCGAGTGGTTCTACTCAGGTGTCCGGGCAACGTGAGTGACGGATCGGCCCCTGTGGGTCACGATTCCTGGGAGTGTCGTGAACGCGACTTACGCGTTGACTCCAGGTCCGCTCAGGATCGTTTCCCGAGCACGCGGTACCGGGCACCTTACGGGTATGCGATGGGTGAAGGCAGGGCTTCTGATCGGCATCAGCCTGGTCGTGGCGTACGGCGTTTACGGGGTGACCGAGAACCTCGCGGTCCCGACCGCCGTCGTGCTGGCCGGTGTCGTCTTCGCGTGCATGGCGATCGCGCTGGACAGCCACGACGTCGCCCCACCGCAGGGCGAACGCCCCCGCGTCCGGGGTGCGGACGCGCCGCAGCAACCGGAGCGCGCGGCGGCCTGGTCCGGCGGTCCGGAGCGCCCCGACCCGGACGCGCAGGCCTGGCGCGCCGCCGCACAGCGCCGGGTGGCCGGCACGCACTGACCCGCCCGACACACCCCGATGCAGCCCCCGCGCGTTTCGCGCGGGGGCTGCGTCGTTCGGTCTGAAATCCGGGATCTGTGCGATGCGCAGTGGCCCGATCGCTCTGTGTTACCTCATCCGTACGGTGTGACCAGAGCTACCTGACAGTACGTACGCGTCCCGGTGCGTCTTCCGTATATTCCACTGTGGTTGTTGGCACGAACAGGTGCCGACGCTGTGCGTCCCGAGCTCCACGAGCATGCCCCGCCCTACGCGTGCCCGTTCCCTGACCGTCGCGACCTCGAAGGGGCCCATGAGTCGACGACGCGCCACGGCCGTGCCCTGCGCGCGGTCGATCGCTGCCGCGCCCGGGCGGGAGGCAGGCGATGGCTGAGCGCACCCTGCTCCGTGCCGTGCTCGAGCAACGCGGCTGGGCCAGCTGGCCGGTGTTCGAGATGCACTTCTCGGACGCCGCCCGCCGCGTCGCCGAGCGCACCGCCGCGGTGCCGATGAGCATTTCCCAGGCGACGTTCAAACGCTGGCTGTCCGGCGAGCGCGACCCGCGCAGCCTGGCCGGCGTCGTCCTGGAGGAGATGCTCGGCGTCGAGACCGAACTGCTCTTCCGCCCGGCGCCCAGCCACGACGTGGTGCTGCCACGACCGCTCGGGATCACGTCCAGGGCCGCGGCGCTGGCACTCGACGCCCGATGGGGGAACTCGCTGCTGTTCCCGTCCTCCCCGGCCGCCGGAGTGGACGGTTCCTGGCGGATGGAGGGCCTCGGGCTGTTCGACGGCACCTCGGTCGCGGTGCAGGCCTACGAGGCGATCGCGCTGCCGGACGACCTGGTCGGCATCGGACCGGACGACTACCCGCATCTGCGGGCGTTCGTCCAGCCGCTGCGCCGGGCCCTGGTCCTCGGGTCGCTCGGCGCCGGTCAGGGCACCGGGCTGTTCGCGGTGGACGCCGCGCACGTGCGGCGTCAGCTGGTCGCCGAGCGGCCGGTCGACGTGCTGCCGATCCCGGCCGCGTACCGGCTCGACGACCTCACCTACGGGCTGATCTGGGCGTTCACCAACCTCGACGACGGCTTGTCGGCCGACGACGCCGCGCTGCGCAGCGGGGCCGCCGATCTCGACACCCAGCTGGCCCGTCCACTCTCGGCGGTCGCCAGGGCCGCGTTCCCCGGCCTCTCGGCGGTGGGCGCGCTCTGGCTGGGTTCCCGCCACTGCGCCCGGCACACGATCCGGCGGCTGCGCAGGCCGGTGGACACCTGGGCGCTCTGGCACCGGGACTGCCGCGGCGAGGAGGCGGCGGCCTGGCTGTTCTTCCGTCACCAGCACGACGTCGTCCGCACCGTGCTCGACCACCTCGCGGACGGCCGGACTCCGCTCGGCAGCGCGTTCTGCGTGCCGGCCGCCGCGGTGAAGGACAGCCCGGCGTTCGAGCGGATCCTGCTGTTCCTCGCGATCGCCTGGCTCGAGTCCTGCGGTGTTCCGGCCTGGGTCTGCGCCGAGCCGGAGTACGCCCAGGTCGACGGCTTCCTGCTGGTGCCGGGGCAGCGCGCGGTCGTCACCAACTGGCTGCGGACGCCCGACGTCTGCCAGGTCGACGTCACCGACCGCAAGGCCCAGCTGCGCGACTACGCGGACGCCGTCGGCCACGCCCGCGCACACACCGTCGCCGCCGGAGACACGCCCGCCGCCCGGCTGCGGGCGCTGGCCGACCACCTCGAACTGGACTGGTCCTGGGTGACCCGGCGCTGCCGGGAGCTGAGCGAGTACGGACTCGTCGACATGCTGCGCCCCCGCAGCCGCCTCCTGACGCTGAGCCAGGCCGACTCCGTCCTGGCCTTCCTCGGAAAGCTGGACGCCGATGACTGACATCTCCGCGGCGAGCACCCCTCGGGAAACGGCGGCGCCGTCGCAGCAACAGGAACCACCGCCGGGAGCCGACCAGCCGCCGGCGGTCCGGGCCCGGCTGTGGTGGATCGTCGTCCTCGCGCTGGTCCTGGTCGCGCTGATCGGCGCCGCCGCCGCGGTGCTCACGGCCGCGTTCGAACCGACGATCTGGCACGCCGTGGGAGCCGCCGCCGGGTGGCTGCTCGTCCTGCTCGGCGCGCTGCTCGCGGTGAACGCCGCGGTGCGTCCGATCGGTACGGAGCTCGCCGCCGAACGCGCGGCGAGAACGAAGGCCGAGCGGGCCGCGTGGGAAGCGCAGTGGCGGGACAACTCCAACCGGGCCGCGCTGGAGGAGCAGCAGCGCGGCATCGCGGTCGCGGTCGCGCAGGTCAACGCCGCGCTCGCCGATTCGGTCCGAGAACTGGCCCGGGTCGCCGAGGAGATCCGCGGCGGTGACAGCCCCGACGTCCGGCCACCCGCGCTGTCCGCCGAGGGCTGGCCGGCGCCGCTGATCGAGTTGCACGGCGGCGTCCAGCAGTTGCTCCAGGCGTCGTTCGGCGTCGCGTCGCTGACCGCGTCGCACCAGCCGGTCGGCGTCCTGATCACGCTCGCCCGGCGGCTGCAGCCGCTGATCCACCGTGCGATCAAGGAGCTCGACGCGCTGGAGAGCCAGGTGGAGGACCCCGACCTGCTCAACGCGCTGTTCCAGCTCGACCACCTGGTGACCCGCGCCCGCAGGCAGGCCGAGAGCATCGCGGTGCTCGGCGGCGCGACCGCGCGCCAGATCCGCAAGCCGGTGCCGGTCTACACGGTGCTCCGGCAGGCGATCGCGGAGATCGAGCACTACGGCCGGGTCAAGGTGCTGCGGCCGGTGCAGGGCACGATCATCGGTCCCGCGGTCACCGAGGTCATCCACCTGATCGCCGAGCTGGTGGAGAACGCCACCGTGTTCTCGCCGCCGGAGTCGCGAGTGCAGATCCAGGTCGACCTGGTGCCGGACGGGTTGTCGATCGAGATCGACGACCTCGGCCTGGTCATGTCGGCCGAGCTGCGGCAGCGGATGAACCAACTGCTCACCACCCCGGAGCGGTTGGACGTCGGTGAGCAGCTCAAGGACGGCCGGATCGGTCTGATCGTGGTCGCGGCGATCGCCCGCCGCTACCAGATCCGGGTCCGGCTGGAGCGCAACGAGCGCGGGGGCAACCGCGCGCTGGTCGTGCTCCCGGCGAAGCTGCTCAGCGACGAGCCGCTGCGCCGCTCGGATCTGGGTCCGTCCGCGCTGCCCGCGGCGCCGGTCCCGGTAGCCGCCGCGATCGCCCCACCCGCCCACGCCGCCGAGCCCGGTGTGCTCTCCACGCTCGACCGGGAGCGGCTGGCCGAGATCAGCCGGGACGCGATGGCCAACGCCAGCCGTACCCGGCCGCCGACCCACAACACGACCGGGACGGAAGGTGCGGCGCTCGGCGAGGTCGACGCCGACCGGAAGGCCGACTCCGCGCGGCCGCCACTGCCCCGGCGGGACGGCCAGCACATGGCGCCCGAGCTCCGAAACCCGATCCGGGCCGAGGATTCCGAGCCGGGCGCGCACAACCCCGGATTGTTCGCGTCCTACCAGCGGGGACGCGAGCGGGCCGACGCGCAAGAACCCCCGGCGGCGCCGCCCACCACCTGACCCGGCGCGGCCGGCTCGTCCAGGAGAGAGTTCCAGTCGATGACCGAGATCTACCCGACCCCCTCGACGCCCAACCTGACCTGGGTGCTCGACGAGTTCAAACGCGACACGCCCGACGTCCATACGGTGATCGCCGTCAGCATCGACGGCATCTCCACGTACGCCAACACCGGCCTCCCGCTCGCCGACAACGAGCGGCTGGCCGCGATCACCTCCGGGTTCCACAGCCTGGCGCAGGGTATCGGTGCCCACTTCGCGGGCGGCGTGGTGCGGCAGGTGGTGGCCGAACTGGACAACCTGCTGTTCTTCGTCGCCGCGGCCGGACGCAACACGCTGCTCGCGGTGCTCGCCGCACCGCACGCCGACGCCGGCATCGTCGGTTACGAGATGACCCTGCTCGCGCGCCGCGTCGGTGACTACTTCGCGACCGCGAGCCGGGTGGGCAGCCACCGCATCGATGACTTCGCCGGGTGATTCGGGCGCCGGGGCGTGGCCCGTGACCAGACCGTGGGTCGAGGACGACGACACCGAGGCCGTGCGTCCCTATGCCGTGACCGGCGGACGGACCGCGCCGAGCGTCCCCGTCGATCTGATGGCTCTGGTCCGCGCCACCGGCGCGGTCCCGGACCACCACCTGGAACCGGAACAGCTGTACGCGGTCCACGCGTGCGCGGCGGAGCCGCGCACGGTGGCCGAGATCGCGGCGGCGCTGCGGCGACCGGTCCAGGTGACGAAGATCTTGATCTCCGACCTCATCGGGCTGGGCGCCGTACGGCTGCGAACCCCCGCGGCCGCGATCGGACCGACCCGCGAACGCCTCTTGGAGAAGCTGCTCGATGGACTCGAGAACCTCTGACAGCGACCCGGACGAATCGTTTCCGTTCGTCCCGCTGAAGATCCTGGTCGCCGGCGGGTTCGGCGTCGGCAAGACGACGCTGGTCCGCGCGGTCAGCGAGATCACGCCGGTGACCACCGAAGCGCTGATCACCACGGCCAGCGCGCGTCTCGACCGGCTGGACGGCGTCGAGGCGAAGACGACCACGACCGTCGCGATGGACTTCGGCCGGATCTCGTTCCCCGCCCAGAAGCTCAAGCTCTACCTCTGGGGGACTCCCGGCCAGGACCGCTTCTGGTTCATGTGGGACGAGCTGTCGCTGGGCGCGGTCGGCGCGGTCGTCCTGATCGACACGCGGCGGCTCGCGGACAGCTTCCCGGCCGTCGAGTACTTCCTGGACCGTGCCCTGCCGTTCGTCGTCGCGGTCAACGAGTTCGACGACGCCTACCGCTACACCGCCGACGAAGTCAGCGAAGCGCTCGCGCTCCGGCCGGACGTACCGGTCGTGCACTGCGACGCACGGCTGGCGCGTTCGGTGACCGACGTCCTGATCGCGGTCGTGCGCCACTCGCTGCGCGCCGCGTCCTCCGCCTCTTCCATCCGAAACGGGAGCTGAGTCATGCCTTTCGACGACGAGACCGGGCTGGATCTGCCGCTGCCCGACCTGCACGCGCCGCAGCGTGTCGCCCGCCTGCGCGAGCTGGGCCTCTACGACACCCCGGACGAGCAGTTCGACGCGCTGGCCGCGAAGCTCGCCCAGGACGGGGCGACGCTGGCCGGGATCGACTACGCGCCCTACGCGATGGTGAACTTCCGGACCGACCGGCACCAGTTCTTCGCCGGGCTGCACGTGCCGTCCGAGTCCCAGCCCAGCGCCGACGCCGACGGTGTCTCCCGGGTGATGGACCTGCAGCACGGCTACTGCCCGGAGGTCGTCGGCCGCGGCCGGGCGCTGGTGCTGGACGACGTCTGCGCGCACCCCCGCTTCGAGAGCAACGAGGTCGTCGACCTGATCGGGATCCGCAGCTACCTCGGGGACGTCGTCCACGACCCGCGAACCGGGATCGTGCTCGGCACCGCGTGCATCGTCGACACCGAGCGGCGGGCCTGGGGGCGCGCCGGCCTGAAGCTGATCAAGGACACCGTCGCCCAGATCGAGCAGCGCATCGCCGAACTCGACCGCTAGGCGGTGTCCGCGCGCCGCCCTGGGCGCGCGTTCACGCGAAACCGGGGTCTAAGCGCGCCTTACGGCCCGGTTACGCGTCAGACCGCGTGAGGGAAGGGCCGGGCCTCGCCGTTGAGGCCCGGGGCACGGGGGCGGCACGGGGGTGCGGCCGGGGTCAGACCGCTTCGGCGTCGGCGAACGCCTCGGCGCGCGGCGCCGGGATCCGGTCAGCCAGCGGGACGAGCTCCGCCGGGGGTTCCACCGGCGGCGCGAACCGGGTGGACCAGGGCGCGCCCTTGTCCGCGCCGAGCGCGGCTTCGGCCAGCCGGAGCCGCTGCACCGCCGACGTACCGGCCGGCGGCAGGATGTGGAACGCGTCGCGCTGGTAGCGGGCGATCGGCGAGTCGTCCGGGAACAGCCCGTGCGCGCCGTGGATCTCGACCGCGAGCCTCGCGGAGTCCAGCGAGTACTCGGCGTTGATCAGCTTCGCGTTCTGCAACTCGGCGTCGCAGGGAAGCCCCTGATCGAGCAAGTACGCAGCGTGGTACGCGGCGAGCCGGGCGGTCATCAGCGCCGACTGCATCCGCCCGATCTGGTCGCGGACGGTCGGCAGCTCGGCGAGCGGCTTGCCGTAGCGCCGCTGCCAGGTCGCGAAGCGGACGGTCTCGGCGACGATCGCCTCGTGGATGCCGAGCGACACAGCGGTGAGGTTCGGCCTGCCGACCAGGATGCTGGACGAGTACGCGACGTCCAGCCCGTCGCCCTCGCCGCCCAGCAGGTTCGCGACCGGCACCCGGCAGTCGGTGAAGATCAGCTCGCCGAAGCTGAACCCGGGCAGGCCGACGGCCGGGCGGTGCGGTGCGAGCGAGAAGCCGGGGCGATCGGCCTCGACCAGGAACGCGGAGAGCCCCCGGCTGCCGCTGCCCGTGCGGGCCACCACCCCGTGCAGGTCACCGACGTGGCTGTTGCCCACGAACGCCTTGCGTCCGTTGAGGACGTAGTGGTCGCCCTCGCGCCGGGCCGTGGTCGACATGCCGAGCACGTGGCTGCCCGACGTCTTCTCGGTCACCGCGATCGTCGGCAGGCAGTCGCCGGACGCGACCGCGGGCAGCCATCGCTCCTTCTGCTCGGGCGTGCCGAAGTGGAGGATCTTCGCGGTGCCCAGCTGCGATGCCTGCACCATCGCGCCCATCGCGCCGCTGACCCGGGACAGCTCCTCGATGATGATCGTCTTCGCGACGTGGCCGGCGTCCATGCCGCCGTACTCGGCGCCGATCGTGGCGCCGATCCACCTCTGGCGGGCGATGAGTCTGGACAGCTCGTACGCGACGCCGCGGTCCTCCTCCATCTCCGCGACCCTGGGGCGGACCTCGTCCTCGGCGAAGGTCCGCACCTCCTGTCGGATCCGGTCGTGACGTGCGGTGGTGAAATAGCCGTCCATACGCAGCCTCCGTCGCGAGTCGCCGGGCAGCCGGACGCCCACGGGCGACGCGGCGGGCCCGACGACGATGGTGCTTCTGGTACCTGGGGGCGGGGAAGACGCCAGTCCGCAACAGCTCCGTCCTGAGTGGCGCTGAGGTAACCCTGGCGGTTACCGGGGCCCGACGCACCCGTTGCAGGGGGTCATTCGAGGGTCACTTTTGGTATTCCCACTCGGGGTAGGACCTGGTTGTTGTCAGGCCAGAACGGCGCAGACCGCGTAGACGCGGCACAGCGCTGATTCAGGTCATGCACCCGTAATGAGCCGGATCGGGGCGGGCGAGGTTGTCCGCTACCTTCCGTAAGGCCGGGAGGGTGTCGAGCCCTGGTGCTTCCGCGCCAGAACGGCGCCGAAGCGAATTCTGTGAACCGCTGGGTCTCCTGCGGCACATTGGAGGCTTTGCGCCTTTCGCCGAGGCCCTTCGCATACTATCCCATCCGGGGCTAAACACATGATTCGGAACGGGGGCCGAGCATGTTCAAGCCGTTCCCGGACGGCTCGGCGCCGCCGCTCGTGCACGTGGGGCGCCGGCCCGTCCACGACCGGAGCGGCGCGGTCGTCGCGTACCGGCTGCTGTTCCGGGACACCGCGCCGGGGGCCGTCGCGTCGTCCGCGCGCACGACCGCGCTCACCCAGCTGATCGTCACCGCGTTCACCGAGTTCGGGATCTCCGAGCTGGCCGGGTCGCTGACCTGCCTGGTCACCGTGAACCGCGACTTCCTCACCGGCGCCGTCCCGCTGCCGTTCGCCCCCGGGCAGGTCGTGCTCGCGGTCGACGAGCCGTTTCCGCTGGACGACGAGGCCGTGGCCGGCGGGGCCGCGCTGGCCGGTCGCGGCTTCCCGCTCGCGGTCGACGCGTTCACCTGGGGAACTCCGCAGGAGCGTCTGCTGCCGTTCGCCGGCTACGTGACGCTCGACCTGCGCGGCGCCGATCGGGCCGCAGCGGACGACGCCCGCCGCCGACTGAGCGCCGCGCCCGGCGTCCGGATGATCGCGGGTCACCTGGAAACGGCGGAGCAGTTCGACCTGGCGCTCGAACTGGGGTTCGAGCTGTTCGAGGGCCCGGCCGTCGGCCGGGTCCGCACCGCGTCCCGGCCCGCGCTCTCTCCGGCGGCGGCGTCCCGGCTGCAGCTGATCGCGCTGCTCAGCGGCGACGACGTCGGGATCGACGAGGTCACCGACGCGGTGGCGGAGGATCCCGCGGTCAGCTACCGCCTGCTGCACGCCGCCGGTGCCGCGGCGTCCGGGCAGATCAGCAAGGTGGCCTCGCTGCGCGAGGCGGTCGTGCTGCTCGGTCTCGACCGGATCCAGGGCTGGGTGACGCTGATGCTGCTCAGCGACGGCGCGACGCTCGACGCGTACCGAGCCTCGGTGGTGCTCGGCCGCGCCCGGTTCTGCCGCAACCTCGCCCCGATGCACGACGCGCCCCCGGATGCGGCGTTCACCGTCGGCCTGCTGTCCGGCCTCGCGGACGTCCTCGGGGTGCCGGCCGCTGAGCTGATCGTGGCGCTTCCGCTCGCGGATGCGCTGGTCGCCGCGCTGGTCGACGGCGACGGTCCGCTGGGCGCGACACTCCGTACCGCGGTCCGGTACAGCGAGGGCAGGGTGGAGCGGCTGCCCGGGGCGCTCGGTCCGCGGCAGCTGATCGAGGCCCAGCTCGGCGCGTTCCGCTGGACGAATCGCCTGCTCGCCACCGCAGCCTAGGTCAAAATGGCTGTTCTGTCAGGTTACGGTGTATTTCGATCCGTACCGGGGAGGTCGCAATGGGCGTGACGACCACGGGCTGGGCCCTGACCGTCGCCGTGATCCTCGTGCTGCTCGCGCTCGACCTGATACTCGGCACGATCCGGCCGCACGCGGTCGGGTTCCGCGAGGCCACCGCGTGGTCGGTGTTCTACATCCTGGTCGCGGTGGTGTTCGGGTTCGTACTCGCCGGGCAGTACGGGTGGGACTACGGCACCGAGTACTTCGCCGGCTACATCGTCGAGAAGAGCCTGTCGGTCGACAACCTGTTCGTGTTCGTCATCATCATGTCGACGTTCGCGGTGCCCCGGGAGCACCAGCACAAGGTGCTGACGTTCGGGATCATCGCCGCGCTGGTGCTGCGCGCGATCTTCATCGCGGTCGGCGCGGCCTTGCTGGAGCTGTTCTCGTTCATGTTCCTGATCTTCGGGCTGATCCTGCTCTGGACCGCCGTGCAGCTGTTCCGGCACCGGGACGAGGACCCGGACATCGAGAACAACGCGCTGGTGCGGACCGCGCGCCGCGTGCTTCCGGTGACCGACGAGTACCTGGGGGGACGCCTGCTCGCCCGGGTCGACGGGCGCCGGGTCGTCACCCCGCTGTTCGTCGTGCTGATCGCGATCGGCGGCACCGACATCCTGTTCGCGCTGGACTCGATCCCGGCCGTCTTCGGCGTCACCAGCGAGGCGTACATCGTCTTCGTCGCCAACGCGTTCGCGCTGCTCGGGCTGCGGGCGTTGTTCTTTCTGGTCACCGGCCTGCTGGACCGGTTGGTGTACCTGTCGGCCGGGCTGGCGCTGATCCTCGCGTTCATCGGCGTGAAGCTGGTCCTGCACTGGGCGCACGACCTGAGCGACGCGGTTCCGGTGATCCCGACGCCGCTCTCCCTCGTCGTCATCCTCGGGATCCTGCTGATCACCACCGTGGCGAGCCTGCTCAAGACGCGGCGTGACCCGACCGCGAAGGCGCACGCGGGCGTTGTCCTGGGCTCGCCGTCCCACCCGCCGGAGCACGAGTAGCGTTAACGGAATGGAATATCGCCAACTCGGGACGTCCGGCCTGCGGGTCTCGACGCTGACGATGGGCACGATGACCTTCGGCGGGTCGGGGAACTTCGCGAACGTCGGCGACACCGATGTCGACACCGCCCGGCGCCAGCTCGACCTGTGCCGCGATCACGGCGTCAACCTCGTCGACACCGCCGACGTCTACTCGGGCGGCGCGTCCGAGGAGATCGTCGGCGAGGCGCTGAAAGGCCGCCGGGACGACTGGCTGGTCGCGACGAAGGTGCGGTTCCCGATGGGGGACGGACCGAACGACGCGGGCCTCTCGCGGCACCACGTCCTGGCCGGAGCCGAGGCCAGCCTGCGGCGGCTGCAGACCGACCACATCGACCTCTACCAGCTGCACGAGTGGGACGGGCAGACCCGGCTCGAGGAGACGCTGGGCGCGCTCGACACACTCGTGCGGCAGGGCAAGGTGCGGTACGTCGGGGTGAGCAACTACGCCGGGTGGCAGCTGCTCAAGGCCCTCGGCGTGGCCGAGCGCGACCGGCTGCCCCGGTTCGCCAGCGAGCAGATCTACTACTCGCTGCAGGGCCGGGACGCGGAGAACGAACTGCTGCCCGCCGCGGTCGACCAGGGCTTGGGCGTGCTGGTCTGGAGCCCGCTCGCCGGTGGGCTGCTGTCCGGCAAGTACTCCCGGGGTTCCGACGGCCAGTTGCAGGGACCGGCCGGGGCGCGGCAGCTCACCGAGTGGAGCGAACCGCCGATCGACGCACCGGACCGGCTGTTCGCGACGATCGACACGCTGCGTTCGGTGGCGGACGGGCACGGTGTGTCGGCGGCGCAGGTGGCGCTGGCGTGGCTGCTCACCCGGCCCGCGGTGACGTCGCTGATCGTCGGTGCGCGGACCGAGTCGCAGCTCGCCGACAACCTCGGGGCGGCCGAGCTGACCCTGAGCGCGGACGAGATCGCGGAGCTGGAGCGGGTGAGCCGGCCGCCGCTGCTGTACCCGTACTGGCACCAGGCAGCGACGGCGCGCGACCGCCTCGGCGCCGCCGACCGCGTGCTGCTGGATCCGTACCTGTAAGGGTCTCGGGTGCCCTCCGCCACTCACGACCCGGCGGGCCCGCCCCCGGGGGCGTGGGATCTGCTCGGGTACTGGCTGACCGGCTCGCTGCAGCCGGTCGCGCTCCTCGTCGTGGCGGGCGCCGGCCCGGCGCTGTTCGCGTGGCGGAGCCCGCACGACGAGGCCGTGGCCACCTACATCCGGGAAACCACCCGTCTCCGCGGACGCTGACGTCGCGTCGAACGTCCGGTCGGAAACGGCGGCGGCGTACGTGCGCGGTGCTCACCGTCGCCGGGTGCACCTCGGTGTGCACAGAGCGACGCTACGGTGACGTGATGCGTTTTCTCGCCGCACTGGTCGCTCTGGTCACAGCGCTCGCGCCGCAGGCCTCCACCGCACCGGCCACCCACGCTGCCGCCCCGACCGCGGAGGCCACGGTGGAGACCGAGCCGGTCGGGCATTCCGCCACCGCCGCGCTCGACGTCGCACTCTGGCAGGACCCGAACCGGCGCCGCCGGGCGATGGTGGTGGGCACCGACCAGAAGGGTCCGCTGGAGACGTACGACCTGTCCGGCCGGCGGCTCCAGCGGATCAACGGTGTCTACCCGACCGGCGTCGACGTGCGGGACGACGTCGTGGTCGCCACCTCCGGCCGGGCGCTTCGCGTCTACACGGTCGAGCCGTCGACGCGGCGGCTGACCCAGCGTGCGGTGGTGCCCACGGGGGTCACGCCGTTCGGCGTCTGCCTCTACCGCTCGTACCGCACCGACCGGCTCTACGCGTTCGCGACCACGGTCGGCGGGCGGGTCGAGCAGTGGCACCTCACGCTCCGCGGCACCCGGGTGACCGCGCGGTCGCTGCGGACCTGGAAGATCGGCACCCGGCTGGACGCGTGTGTCGCCGACGACTCCAACGGCGCGCTGTACGTCAGCGAGCAGCGGTACGCGATCTGGCGGTACCGGGCCGAGCCCGACGCCGGCCTCGGGCGCACCCGGGTCGACTGGGCGAAGACGCGCTGGAGCGGCGCGGACGGCAAGGTCACCGCGAACGCCGAAGGGCTGGCGATCGCCGGTGACCGGCTCTACGTGTCGTCCCAGGGAAGCTCGGACTTCGCGGTGTACCACCGGGTGAGCAACGCCTACCTCGGCCGGTTCCGGGTCGCGAACAGCGACGACGTGGACGGATGCCAGGACACGGTCGGCATCGAGGCGACCAGCCGCAGGCTCGGCCCGCGCTTCCCGGACGGGGCGCTGATCTGCCACGACGGCTACAACCTCGACGGGACGACGGTCAAACGGGAGAACTACAAGCTGGTCCCGATGACCCGAGCGATGCGCCCGTAGCGCGTGGCGCACCGGGCCGCCGCGGCCGCGCCGTGGAAGCAGATTGCATTAAGGAGGGTCAGAGCCCTTCCACATGCAATCTGCCCGGACGGCTGGCGCCACTAGGCCAGGGGCTGCCGCGTGCGGCGCAGGGTGGGACCCGCGAGCACGATGCCGACGATCGTCAGGACGAACGCGGTCGTCACCAACGCGAGGATCCAGGGTGGAGCGTCGAGGAACCACCCCGGCAGTCCGAACGCGAACGCGTTCACCAGCGCCGCGACGATCGCGATCAGCAGGCCGGTTCTGCTGCCCCGCCACGCGGCGTAGGCACCGGCGAGCGTCACCACCCCGAGTCCGACGACCGCCAGGACGACCCCGATCGGGGCGTCGTCCGGATCTACCAGTGAGAACACCGTGCACACGTTGAGGGCGCCGGCGGCGGCCAGCGCCGCCGAGCCCCGCTGAAGGTTGTCAGTAGTCATGCCGTCGACGGTAGGAATCCGGCCGGCCAGCGGCTGCCCGGTAGGCCGCAGACTCGGTTGGGGGCCTACCGGATGGTCACCCAACGCGAACCCGCCCACACTGACGGGATGCGGCGCGTCCCGTCACTCCCGCGGTGGATCCTGGTGCTGGCCGGGATCGGCGGCGCCGCGTTCGTCGTCGCGCTGGTCGTCGATCTGTCGGTCGGGGACAGTGCGCACGCGGGCTGGGTCATCGTCGGACCGACGCCGTTCCTGGTCGCCGGCCTCGTCGGCGCGGTCCGCCATCCCGACGGCGCCGGGTGGAAGTGGCTGCTGGCCAGCGGCGCCATGTTCGAGCTTTCGGTCTGCGTCGGCGACTCGCTCCTTCCCGCGTTCGGCGACCGCTCGTACGCCTGGACGCTCGCGCTGGCCCGCGACTGGGTCGACAACGCCACCGCGGTCAGCGCACTCGGCCTGATCGGGCTCTTCCCGACCGGCAGGCCGCAACGCGCGTACGAGCGGTGGGTCCTCCGGATCGCGGTGGTCCTCGCGGCGGTGCTGCCGATGCTGTACGCGGTCACGCACCCGACGATGGCGTCGCCGATGTTCCCGACGCCGGGGGTTCCGGTTCTGGCGAGTCCGCTGTACGTCGCGGCCACCGCACCGGCGGCGGCGGTGACCGAGTGGCTCCGGTACCTCTGCGTGTTCGGCTCGCTGATCGGCTTCGTCCTGCTCGCGCTGCGGTACCGCCGGACGTCCTCCGAGGAGCGGCGCGGGATCCGGCTCCTGCTGCTCTTCGGCGCGGGCGCCGCGCTGGTGGTGTGGGGCGGAGTCATCGCGGTCGCCTTCGCGATCGACGGCCGCGCGGCGGATCTCGCGCTGATCGTCCTCTGGCCGATCGCGCTCACGCTCTCGCTGGGTGCGCTGGTCGCCGGATTGGACGCCGACTGGCGTCTGTTCGTGCCGGACCAGCCGCTGCGCCGGTCGATGGGCTACCGGCTCCTCTGGACGCTGATCGCCACGTCCTACGTGGCCGCCGCCGCGACGCTGGGCGCGTTCGCCGCGGAGTTCCTCCCGCTGGGCGCCGTCGTCGTGCTCGTGGCCGCCGCCGGGCTGCTGTTCCAACCGGCGCAGCGGCGGGTCGAGCGGATGGCGGCACGCTGGGTGTTCGGCCCCCGGCTGGACGGGTATCGCGTGCTCACGACGTTCGGCGCCGCGCTGGACTCCGCGCCCCGGTCCGCGGACCTGCTCACCGGACTCGCCGAAGCGGTCCGCACCGGCCTCGGGCTCCGCTGGGTCCGCGTCCGCCTGGACCTCCCGGACCGCCCCGCCGCGCTGCCGACCCAGGGGCTCGCCGGCGACCGCACCGAGGATCCCGAGCTCGTCGTCCCGCTCGCGGAGGGAGGAGCGCCGCTCGGCTGGATCGAATGCGGACCCCGGCGCGACGGCCACCTTCTCGACGAGGACCGCCGGTTGCTGCGGCACCTCGCGACGCAGGCCGCGCCGGCCGTGCGCAACCTCTACCTCACCGCGGAACTGACCGCGCGGGTGGAGGTGATCCGGCGCCAGGCCGCCGACCTGACCGCGTCCCGGTTACGGCTGGTCACCGCGCAGGACGCCGAGCGCCGCCGGATCCAGCGGAACCTCCACGACGGCGTCCAGCAGGACATCGTCGTGCTGACCACCACGCTTGCGATGGCCCGGGAACGGCTGCGCCGCGGTGACCCGTCCGCCGACGTCCTGCTCGCCTCCCTGCAGGACGAGCTGGCCGCGCTGCTGCACGAGGTGCGGGAGTTCGCGCACGCGATCCACCCCCCGGTGCTGGCCGACCAGGGGCTGCTGGAGGCGATCGAGGCGCAGGCCACCCGGTTGCCGCTGGAGACCGTGATCGAGGCGGACGCCTGCCTCCGCGGCGTCCGCTACCCCGAGCACGTCGAGGCCACGGCCTGGTACGTGCTGTCCGAGGCGCTGACGAACGTCGTCAAACACGCCGACGCCTGCCGGGTGCGGGTCGCGCTCGACCAACCCGACGGGCGGCTCACGGTCGAGGTGCGCGACGACGGCCACGGCTTCGACCCGGCGAG
The DNA here is from genome assembly GCF_900143005.1 of Cryptosporangium aurantiacum. NCBI lineage: Bacteria > Bacillati > Actinomycetota > Actinomycetes > Cryptosporangiales > Cryptosporangiaceae > Cryptosporangium > Cryptosporangium aurantiacum. Next base: position 102,676 of record NZ_FRCS01000007.1, on the reverse strand, counting down.
CCCGCGCGGCCTGGGGCTGACCGGCCTCGCCGATCGCATCTCGATCGTCCGCGGTGTGCTCCGGGTGGACAGCACGCCCGGCCACGGCACCGTGCTGCACGCGGAGATCCCGGTCGAGGCGCCCGATGACTGAGCAGCTGGGGATCGTCCTCGCCGACGACAACTACCTGGTGCGCGAGGGCACCCGGCGCTTGCTCGAGGAGTCCGACGCGGTGCGCGTGCTCGCCGCGGTGGGTTCCGCCACCGACCTTCTGGACGCCGTCCGGCGCACCCGCCCCGACGCGGTGCTGACCGACATCCGGATGCCGTCGCCCGGCCGCGACACCGACTCCGGACGCGCGATGGAGGGCATCGACGCCGCGCACGCGATCCGCGCGTCGGCGCCGCGGGTCGGCGTGGTCATCCTGTCGCAGTACGCCGACGAGGCCTACGCGTTCGAGCTGTTCCGCAACGGCACCGCCGGGCTCGCGTACCTGCTCAAAGACCGCGTCGGCGATCTGCGACAACTCCTGGCCGCGCTGCGTGAAGTCACCAGCGGAGGCTCGGTGGTCGACCCGCAGGTCGTCGACGCGCTGGTCGCCCGCCGGGCTCGGCTGCGGGAGTCACCGCTGGCGCGCCTCTCCCCGCGGGAGCTGGACGTCCTGCGAGAAATGGCGCAGGGGCACGGCAACGCCCGCATCGCCCAGCGGCTCTCGGTGTCCGAGTCGTCGGTGGAGAAGTACATCAACGCGATCTTCGGCAAGCTCGGGCTCTCCTCCGAGCAGCAGGTGCACCGCCGAGTCGCGGCCGTGCTCACGTTCCTCCGCGACGGCAGCCCCCGCCCCGAGTGAGCGTCGGCCGGCCTAGTCGCCGGCGACCTGGTCGGAGACGCGGGCGCCGCGCACGGACTGGGCCTCCGCGGCCGAGCGCGGCACCGGCTCGGCCTCCGTCGGCGCCCCGGTCATCTCCGGGTCACCCGCGGACTGCTCGACGTGCGCCTCGCCGCTCTTCGTCCGCTCGGGATGGGTGTGGGTCTCGTGCAGGGCGCTGTCGTTCTCGGCGGCACCGATCGCGGAAGCGACGTCCGGGCCGCTGCGCTCGTGCGCTGCCGGGTCCTGCGGCGTCTCGCTCATCGCCAGGCTCCTCTCCCGGCGCCTCCCGCCCGGGAAGCGCCTCGCGGAGTCCGTACCCAGACCGGCGGCGTCCTATCGCGATCACTCGCCGCCGATCTCGCCGTAGGCGACGACCGAGAGGAAGCGGATCGGCAGCTCGACGAGTTCCTGCGGCCCGTGCGTGCCCTCGCCGTCGAGCTGCAACGCGTCGCCCGGCCGCATCGTGTAGCTCGACTCGCCGTGGCCGTACACCATCTCGCCCTCGAGCATGAAGAGCAGCTCGGTGCCGGGATGCTGGAACAGCGGGAACTTCTCGCTGCGCTCGGTGAGCGTCACCAGGTGCGCCTCCATCCGCTTGTGCGGACCGCGCAGCGCGCCGAGCAGCGTGTAGTCGTGACCGACCCGGGTGCCGCGCTGGACGATCCGCGCCCCGCTCCCGGCCGGGGTGAACACCGCCTCGCGCTCGGCGTCCGCACCACGGAACAGCGAGGTCACCGGCACGTCGAGCGCGTCGGCGAGCCGGGCCAGCGTGGTCAGGCTGCAGCTGGTCTGGGCGTTCTCGATCTTCGAGAGCATCGCCTTGGAGATGCCGGTGCGCACCGCCATCTCGGCGAGCGTCTGCCCGGACGCCAGCCGGATGCGCCGGAGCTGCGCGCCGATCGCCCGCTCGAGCCGGCCCTCCTCACCGGCCGGCTCATCGACCTCCCGCGCCGCCGGTCCGTGCGGCTCGTCACCCATACCCGTCACACTACTCAGCGTCCCGGGACCCAGGACGTGCCCGCCAGCGGCACCCGCGCCATCGCCGCCGCCTCGATCGTCAGCGCGACCAGGTCTTCGGGCTCCAGGTGCTGCACGTGCGACTTGCCGCACGCCCGGGCCAGCGTCTGCGCCTCCATCGTCAGGACCCGGAGGTAGTTGGCCAGCCGCTGCCCGCCCGCCACCGGATCCAGCCGCGCGGCCAGCTCCGGATCCTGGGTGCTGATCCCGGCCGGGTCGCGCCCGTCCTGGAAGTCGTCGTAGAACCCGGCCGCCGACCCGAGCGCCTGGTACTCGGCGGCGTAGCGCGGGGAGTTGTCACCGAGCGCGATCAACGCCGCGGTCCCGATCGCCACCGCGTCGGCGCCCAGCGCCAGCGCCTTCGCCACATCCGCGCCGGTCCGGATCCCGCCCGACACGATCAGCTGGACACGACGGTGCATCCCGAGTTCCTGCAGGGCCTGCACCGCCTCCGGCAGCGCGGCCAGCGTCGGGATGCCGACGTGTTCGATGAAGACGTCCTGGGTAGCGGCGGTGCCGCCCTGCATGCCATCGACCACGACGACGTCGGCGCCCGCCGCGACCGCGAGCTTCACGTCGTAGTAGGTGCGGGACGCGCCGACCTTGACGTAGATCGGCTTCTCCCAGTCGGTGATCTCGCGCAGCTCGAGGATCTTGATCGCGAGGTCGTCGGGGCCGGTCCAGTCCGGGTGCCGGGACGCTGACCGCTGGTCGATGCCGGCCGGCAGCGTGCGCATCGCCGCGACGCGGTCGGAGATCTTCTGGCCGAGCAGCATGCCGCCGCCGCCGGGTTTGGCGCCCTGCCCGAGCACGACCTCGATCGCGTCGGCCTTGCGCAGGTCGGCGGGGTTCATCCCGTAGCGCGACGGCAGGTACTGGTAGACGAGGTGCTTGGACTGGCCCCGCTCCTCGGGGGTCATGCCCCCGTCGCCGGTCGTCGTCGACGTACCAACCGCCGAGGCCCCCCGTCCCAGCGCCTCCTTCGCCTGCGCCGACAGCGCGCCGAAGCTCATCCCGGCGATCGTGATCGGGATGTCCAGGTGCAGCGGGTACTTCGCGTTGCGGTCGCCGAGCACCACGTCGGTGTCGCAGCGCTCCCGATACCCCTCCAGCGGGTAGCGCGACATCGACGCGCCGAGGAACACCAGGTCGTCGAAGTGCGGCAGCGGACGCTTGGCGCCCCAGCCACGGATGTCGTAGACCCCGGTCTCCGCGGCGCGCTGGATCGCCGCGATCGTGGCCCGGTCGAACGTCGCGGACTCCCGCAACGACGGATCGATCATGCCGACGCTCCTAGTACGTGTTGGAGGACGCGAAGTGGTACAGCGTCCGGGCGGAGCCGTACCGCCGGAACGACGCCGGATCGTGGTCGAGCCCGGCGGCTTTCAGCAGATCGGCCAGCTCGGCCAGGTGTTCGGCGCGCACGGGCTTCTCGACGCAGTCCGCGCCCAGCGACCCCACGGCGCCCCGGACGTAGAGCCGCGCCTCGTAGATCGAGTCGCCCAGCGCGTCCCCGGCGTCGCCGCAGACCACCAGCCGCCCGGCCTGCGCCATGAACGCGCTCATCGGCCCGACGTCGCCGCCGACGACGATGTTGATGCCCTTCATCGAGATCCCGCAGCGCATCGACGCCGAACCGTCGATCACGAGCAGCCCGCCGTGCCCGGTCGCGCCCGCGGACTGCGACGCGTCGCCGTGCACCCGCACAGTGCCGCACATCATGTTCTCCGCGACCCCGGTGCCCGCGCTGCCGTGCACGGTGATCGTCCCGCCGTCGTTCATGCCGGCCGCGTAGTACCCGGCGTGCCCGCGGATGTCCACGCTGATCGGGTGCCGCACCCCGGCGGCCAGGGCGTGCGCCCCCTGCGGGTGCAACACCTCGTAGGCCTGCGTCTGCGGGTCGTGGAGCTCCGCGTTCACGTGGCGGACGCTCGACGCGCGCAGATCGATCGTGCGCACACCGCCCGCCGCGCTGGCACCATCCGGCTCGGCCGTCGGTCGCGCGTCCGTGTTCAGCGCTGCCATGCGTAGACCCTCTCCGGCTCGGGTTCGTAGATCCGCGCGGACTCGATGCCGGGGAGCGTCGCCAGCGCCCGGAACTCCGACGCCATCGCGACCCACGCCGCGGTCTCGGCGATGATCGCGGGCTTGCAGGCGATCGCGTCGCGCACCACCGCAAAGCCGTCCGCGCTGGTCACCAGCAACGTGTAGAACCCGTCGAACCGCTCGCAGAGGAGCGTGAGCGCCTTCTCCAGGTCGACACCCTGCTCGAGTTGCCGGGCCACGAACCGGGCCCCGACCTCGGAGTCGTTGTCGGAGTCGAACACCACGCTGTCGCGCTGCAGGTCACGGCGGATCGTCGCGTGGTTCGCGAACGACCCGTTGTGCACCAGGCACTGGTCCGCGCCCACCGAGAACGGGTGGCAGCCCTCCGGGGTGACCGCCGACTCGGTGGCCATCCGGGTGTGCGCCAGCCCCTGCCAGCCGGACGCGTTGACCAGATCGTAGGTACGCGCCAAGTCCTGTGGGGAGCCGGTTCCCTTGTAGACGGTCAAGTCGGTGCCGACCCCGACGATCCGCACCCCCGAATCGGCCGCGCGCACAGCGTCCGCCAAGGCAGTGGTCGTGAGGGGGGCCGCGACCACGGTCGTGTCACCCGCGACCGTCACCACCGCCTCGGGGTGGACCGACCGGACCGACGGTCCGGCGCCCAGGAGCGACACCGCGGCGAACCCGGCAGGGCAGCGGCGACGGTCACCGTAGATCGCGACGCCCGCCGAGTCGGGCCCGCGCTCGGCGACCTGGCAGAGCATGCCCTCCAGCAGCGCGCCGAGCCGGGGATACAGCCCGGGGTCGCGCAGGTGGAGTCCGACGATTCCGCACATACATACTCCTTCGAACACAGCCCTTCAGAACGCGGTCAGGTACCGGTCGTGCTCCCAGGAGCCGACCGTGCCGTGCCAGTCGAAGAACTCGGCCCGCTTCAGCTCGCCGAAGTACGCCGCAACGCCCGGGCCGGCGGCGTCGAGCGCGCCGCTGACCACCGGATCCGCGGCCAGCGCGTCGACCGCGTGCAGGAGCGTCGGCGGGAGGTCGGGGCGGGTCCTGGCGCCGGTCGCGCCGGGGTCGAGGTCGCGGGTGACGCCGTCCAGCCCGGCGGCGAGCGTGGCGGCCAGCGCCAGGTACGGGTTGGCCGAGCCGTCGGCGCCGCGCAGCTCGATCCGGTTGCCCTCGGGGATCCGGACGTAGTGCGTGCGGTCGTTGCCGCCGTAGCTGGGCTGCCGCGGTGACCAGGTCGCGCCGGAGCGGGTGGAGACCGCGCCGGTGCGCTTGTACGAGTTCACCGTGGGGGCGAGCACGGCCTGCAGCGCGTGGGCGTGCTCGAGCACCCCGGCCAGGAACTGGTGGGCCAGCCCGGACAGCCCGTGGTCGCGTTCGCCGGGGAACAGCGGGTCGCCACCGCGCCAGAGCGAGAGGTGCAGGTGCAGGCCCGAGCCGGTGCGGTCGGCGAACGGCTTCGGCATGAACGTGGCGGTCATCCCGCGCCGCTCGGCGAGCACCGAGATCAAATAGCGGGCGGTGATCACTCGGTCGGCGGTGGTCAGCGCGTCGGCGTAGGCGAAGTTCTGCTCGAACTGGCCGTTGCCGTCCTCGTGGTCGTTCGCATAATTGCCCCAGCCGAGCGTGTTCATCGCGGTCGAGACGTCGGTGAGGTGGTCGTACATCCGGGTCAGGCCGCGGGCGCCGTAACAGGGCTGCGCGTCGGTGTCGCGGGCGTCCGCCGGCGTCAGGCGGCCGGTGTCGTCCCGGTGGACCAGGAAGTACTCCACCTCGGCGCCGGCGAACAGCTCGAGTTCGGTCGAGCCGAGGACCGCCTTGAGGATGTTGCGCGGCGCGAACGGCCAGGGTGTGCCCTCGACGTACGGGTCGCAGTGGACGAGCGCGAGGTCCTCCCGCACCCACGGGAGCGGGGTGTAGCTGGTCAGGTCCGGAATCGCCATAACGTCCGGGTCGGACGGTTGCTGGCCCAGCGCGCCCACCGCGTACCCGGCGAACCCGACGCCCTCGTGCTGCAGGATGTCTGCGGCCTCGACCGGGACGAGCTTCGCGCAGGGTTTGCCGGTGAGGTCGACGAACAGCGCCAGCAGGAACTTCACGCCGTCGTGGGTGGCACGGGCCGTCAGGCCCTGCGCGGGCGCGGGCGCGGGCGCGGGGGCGGGGGCGGTCGGCGGGGCGGGCACGTCGAGCGTCATGGAGGCTCCCGAGGGGTTCGCTGTGTCCTAGCGTGAAACGTAGTCTCCCGCTGTGAGACGCGCGGTGGGTTTCGCGGCGGTAACGTGTCACATCCCGCCGGGCCCGGCCGTCTAGGGGAGATGGAAGACATCCGTGAGGTGGCTGACGCCGTCCGGCCCGCGTTGCTCGTCGCGCTGGAGCAGCTCGAACCGGCCGAGCGGCTCGCGTTCGTGCTGCACGACCTGTTCGCGGTGCCGTTCGACGCGATCGCGCCGCTGATGCGCCGCTCCCCCGCGACCGTTCGCCTGCTGGCCGCGCGGGCGCGGCGGCAGATGCGGGGTACGCGCGCGTCCGCGGATCCCGCCGTGGTCGACGCGCTCCTCGCCGCGGCCCGGAACGGCGACTACGCGGGCCTGCTCGCCGTGCTCGACCCGGACGTCGTCCTGCGCGCCGACGCCGTCCCGCGGGGGGACGTCGGCGGGCTCGTGCGGGGCGCCGGGGACGTCGCCGAGGTGCTCCTCGACCGGGCGGGGTCCGCGGTTCCGGCGCTGGTGGACGGGCGGCCGGGGGCGGTGTCCGGTCCTCCGCGCGAGGTGTTCGACATCACGGTCATCGGCCGGCGCGTCCACGCGGTCGAAATCCTGGCCGATCCGGAGATCCTCGACGCCCTCGACCTGGAATTTTCCGAACGTGAGCGCCGGTGAGGTGAATCCGGCTGCTCATGACTCGGCCGGGATAATGCGAGGGTGCCGAAAGAACTCGACATCGACGAATGGGCGGCCGCGGTCGGCCTGCCCGAGGGCCGACCGCACCGGATCACCGTGCACGGCAGCCCGGTCCTGCACCGACGCTGCCAGGACGTGACGGAATTCGACGACCGGCTCAAGCAGCTCGTCGCCGACATGCTCGAGAGCATGGACGCCGCCGAGGGCGTCGGGCTCGCCGCCAACCAGATCGGCGTGGACGCTCGCGTCTTCGTCTACGACTGCCCGGACGAGACCGGTTTCTACCACGTCGGGGCGATCGTGAACCCGGTCGTGGTCCCGCCGGAACCGGGCGTCGACCTGGACAAGGACGACGAGGGCTGCCTGTCGCTGCCGCTGGAGTTCGCGCCGCTCGCCCGGCCCGCCCGGGCGTCGGTGACCGGCCAGGACCTGGAGGGACGACCGATCCGGGTGGACGGCACCGGGCTGCTGGCGCGGTGCCTCCAGCACGAGACCGATCACCTCGACGGGCTGCTCTACGTCGACAAGCTCGGGCCGGACGAGCGCGAGGCGGTGCTGAGCGCGAATGCCGAGCGGATCGCCGCCGGGACCATGCCGCCGTGGTCGGAGGGCAAACCCCGCGAGGCCTAGCGCGCCACCGGCGCCGGAGCGAACACGAACGCAGCGGTGGCGCTGCCGGGCGTCACCTCGGTGAACCCGGCGTCGCGCACGACCGGGGCGCCCGATCGCCGCGCGGCGGCCCACTGTGCCCCGGACGCCGTCCGCACCGCGAGCGGGAAACCGTCGGCGGCCCAGCGCGCCGCCACCGCGGGGTCCAGCGACCAAAGCCCCAGCTGAGCGGCGTGCCCGGCCTGCGCCATCGCCTTGCCCGCGGTCATCTCGACGTCCGGCGAGAGCAGGACGAGGGGCGTGCCAGGGTCCGGCACGCCTGGCGCGGCCGGATCGTCCAGCTCGGTGCCGCTCACCTGGAGCCGCGCCAGGTCCCGCGGCCACTCGTCGACCGGGATCGGCGGGTACACGCGCACCTCCGCCGTACCGGACTGCACGGTGACGCCGGGCAGCTCGGCGGCGCGGCGCCACTCCGAGCCCCGCGCCCGGCGCACCACCTTGCGGATCCGGTTGCCCTGCCAGGCGTCGACGGCGTCCCGCCAGTCCGGCTCCGCGGTCGTGACCATCACCAGCACGGCGCGCGCGGCGGCCTCCAGCGCGTCGGTGCGGGTGGGCGGCTCGGCCCGCTCGACCCGGACGACCAGCGGCAGCACCCGTTCGACGTCGCTCACCCCGGCAGTCTATGTATCGGCCAGCAGCCGAAGCACGGCGGTTTCGGCCCCGCGGTCAGCGCGCGAGCAGCCGGAGCACGGCGGATTCGACCATCGGTTGGGCGGTCAGCGCACTTGCGTCCTGGGTGGCGAGGCGGTCGAGCGTCGGCCGGATCGACCGGCCGTCCTCGTAGGCCGTGACGACCCGCGGATCGACGTAGGACGCCTTCGCGACCGCGGGCGTGTTGCCGAGGTACTCGGCTACCTCCTCCAGTGCCGCCCGCACGACCTTGCGCCGCGCCCGCTCGGCGTCCGGTGGCTCGCCGGCCAGCGCTAACTGCACCGCCATCAGCACGGTCGCGTGCCAGGTCCGGAAGTCCTTCGCGGTGATCGTGACCCCGGCGTTATCGCGCAGGTAGTCGTTGATGTCCGCGCTCTTGACGTCGTACCAGCGCCCGCCGCTGCGGTAGGCGAGCAGATCGTCCTCCTCGTCCTGGTGACGCCGGAGCGCGAGCACGACCTTGCGGACCGCGTCGTCGTGCACCTCGATCGTCCGCTCGATGCCGCTCTTGGCCGGATAGCAGAACAGCACCGCGCCCCGGTGCAGCGAGACGTGCTTCTTGCGGATCGTCGCCAGCCCAAAGCTTCCGTTCTCCTCCGTGTACTCCTCGCCGCCGATTCGGAACAGCCCGAGTTCGAGCAGCCGGACGCCCGCCGCCAGCACCCGCTCCCGGTCGAGCGCGCGGTGCTCGAGGTGCCGGGCGACGGTCTTGCGCAGCTTCGGCAGCCTGCGGGCGACCTCCAGCACCCGGTCGTGCTTCTCGGCGTCCCGCTTCTCGCGCCAGACGTCGTGGTAGCGGTACTGCCGGCGACCGGCGTCGTCGGTTCCCACCGCCTGGATGTGCCCGTTGGGGCGCGGTGCGATCCAGACATCGCGCCAGGCGGGCGGGATCACCAGCGCCTTGATCCGCGCGATCTCCTCGGGGTCGGTCAGCCGCGTGCCGTCGGTGTCGAAGTAGCGCCAGCCCTTGCCGGAGCGCCGGCGCGTGTAGCCGGGCCGGGAGAGGTCGCTGCGCCGCAGCCGAACGCGTGCCATGGGCGCCCGGATACCCGGAAACGCACCGTCCTATCTACCAACCTTATATAAGTGTTCTGTTACGCTTCTCCGCGTGTCCGTCTGGGAAGCGTTGGGTGACCCCGTGCGCCGGGAGATCCTGGCCGTGCTGGGCGGCGGCGAGGCCACGGTCGGCACGCTGGCGGCGCGGTTCCCGATCAGCCGCCCGGCGGTCAGCCGCCACCTGCGGGTGTTGCGGGAGGCTGGGCTGGTCCGCTCCGAAGTGCACGGGCAGGAGCGGGTCTACCGCCTGCATGCTGCCCCACTCGCCGAAGTGGACGCCTGGCTACGGAACGTGACGCCGGTACCGCGGTCGCTGCCCGGCCCGGCGTCGCGGCTGGACGCGCTGAGCACCGAGTTGCGCCGAGGACGAAAGACCCGAGCGAAGGAGATGGCGGATGACAACCGGTCCGCTGGGTGAGGTACATCCGAACAACGACGGGACCGAGACGCTGGTACTCCGTCGTGTGTTCCCCGATCCGATCGAGGACGTGTGGGCGGCGGTGACCGAATCGGACCGGCTGGCGCGCTGGATCGGCCACTACGAGGGCACCGGCGGGACCGGCGGAACCGTCGAGTTCACGGTCACCGGCGAGATGGACGCCGGCGGCGAGGAGGCGCAGCCGGTCACCGTGCAGATCCTCGACTGCTCACCGCCGACCCGGCTGGTCGTCGACTTCCCGTCCGAGGACGGTGGTGCGTGGCACATCGCGGTGACGCTGGCGCCCCACGCGGACGGCACCACGCTGGAGTTCACCCAGCGCCTGGCCGCCGGCTTCGACGCCACCGACGTGGAAGCGGGCTGGCGCTGGTACCTCGACCGCCTCGTGGCCACCGTCGCCGGCGAGCCCCTCCCACCCTGGGACGACTACGCCCCGAAGGCCGCCGAATGAGATGCGGATCGGTCCAGCCAGGGCTGGACCGATCCGCGTTTCACGGGCGACGGTCAGGCAGTCGCGGCGAGCGCCCGGTCGGCGATCGCGTGCACGGTGCGTCCATCGACCGTCTCGTGCTCCAGGAGCTGCGCGGAGAGCTCGTCGAGCGCCGCGCGGTGCTGGGTGAGCAGGTCGATGGCCCGCGCCTCCGCCTCCCGGAGCAGGCGCGCGACCTCCTCGTCCACCACCCGCTGGGTCGCCTCGCTGTACTCCCGGTCGTGGCCGCCGACGCCCAGGTACTGCGGCTGGTCGTTGCCGTACCCGACCGGGCCGAGCTTCGGCGACAGCCCGAACTCCCGCACCATCCGGGTCGCCAGGTCGGTGGCCTTCGCCAGGTCGTTCGAGGCACCGGTGGAGCCCTGACCGAACACCACCAGCTCCGCCGCCCGCCCGCCGAGCTGCACCGAGAGCGTCGTCGTGAGCTGCTCGGCCGAGTACAGGTGACGCTCGGCCTCGGGCAGCTGCTCGGTGACGCCGAGCGCCATCCCGCTGGGCAGGATCGTCACCTTGTCGACCGGGTCGGCGGCCGGCGAGAACGCGGCCACCAGCGCGTGCCCGGACTCGTGCACCGCCACGCTCTGCTTCTCGTTCGGCAGCAGGAAGTTCGACCCGAGCCGCTGCCCGAGCAGCACCCGGTCCCTGGCCTGCGACAGGTCCGCCGCGCTGACCTCGGCCCGCCCGTCACGCACCGCGACGATCGCCGCCTCGTTGAGCAGGTTCGCGAGGTCCGCGCCGGAGAATCCGGGCGTTGCCCGCGCGGTCGCGTTCAGGTCGACGTCGGACGCCAGGTGCTTGCCCCGGGCGTGGACGCCGAGGATCGCCTCGCGCTCGGCCTGGTTCGGCAGCGGCACCGTCACCTGCCGGTCGAACCGCCCGGGACGCAGCAGCGCCGGGTCGAGCGTTTCCGGCCGGTTCGTCGCGGCGATCACCACGACGCCGGTGGACGGGTCGAATCCGTCCATCTCGGCCAGGAGTTGGTTGAGCGTCTGCTCACGCTCGTCGTTGCTGGCGAATCCGCCGGTGTTCCGGCGCTGGCCGATCGCGTCGATCTCGTCGATGAAGATGATCGACGGCGCGCGCTTCCGCGCGTCGGCGAACAGGTCCCGCACCCGGGACGCCCCGACACCCACGAACAGTTCGACGAACGACGAGCCGGTGACCGCGAAGAACGGCACCGCCGCCTCCCCCGCCACCGCGCGGGCGAGCAGCGTCTTACCCGTACCGGGCGGCCCGGACATCAGGATGCCCTTCGGGCCGACCGCACCGGCCGCCGCGTACTTCTCGGAGTTCTTCAGGAAGTCGACGACCTCGGTGACGTCCCGCTTGACGCCCTCGTACCCGGCCACCTCCGCAAACGTCGTCTCCGGACGCTCCGCGTCGATGACCTTCGCCGGTGACTTGCCGACGCCGAGCATGCCGCCGAAGCCGCCGAGCTGGGCGCCGCGCTTGGCCTGGCGTCCGATCCACCAGAAGTAGCCGATGAACAGCAGCAGCGGCGCGAACGACAGCAGGATGCTCAGGAACGAGCTGCGGGCGCCGGTGGCGGTGAAGTGCGGGACGATCTCCGGGTCGCGCACCGCGGTGAGGAACGCCTGGTCCGGGCCGTTGAGGCCGGTCGGATAGTGCGACTCGAACTCGGCGCCGTCCTCGAAGCTCTTCCGGTACGTGCCGGTGATCGTGCCGTCGGCGCGTAACTCCAGGCTCTCGACGTGCTTGGCGTTGATCTGCTCGGTCAGCGTCCCGTAGTCGACGCTCTTCACGCCCATCCCGCCGAACGGGAAGAACAGCAGGATGAGCGTGAGCGCGATGCCGATCGGGATGAGAAACCGTCGCCAGCCCGGCGGAGGCGGGGGGGCAGGCGCCGGCGGGCGATCCTTGGGTGGGCCGGACTTTGCGGGTGGGGTCATGAGGGCGTCTCCGAAGTGAGCATCGAAGCGAGCCCTAGCGCGCGAGGAGCGGAGCGGCGGAGGCGCCCGGGGCACTCAGTCATGAGCACACCGCTGAGGGGAAGAGGCGGGTCACGGTGGCAAGTTTGTCACCGACCGCGCGCACCGGCCTCAGTCGGTCGACTTACGTCTTCCGGTTCTCCGGGCGGGGCCGGGTGAACAGGAGCCACCCAATCACCGCGAGTAGCGCCACCAGCCCACCGATCAGCACCCACTGCCACCAGCCGGTCGCTCGGGGATGCTGCCGGTAGAACTCGGCGCGGGCCTCCTCGCTCGTCATCGGGGAGGCGGTCGGTGACGCGCTCGCCGTCGCCGTGGCCGTGGCGGCGGGCTGCCGGTCGTCCCCGCTGACGTAGGCCGCGGCCAGCGACCCGACCGCGGCGAACATCCCGACGGCGAGCAGCACGACCAGCATCAGCCGCCCGCGCCGCGGGTTCGTCGCCGCCTTGTTCTCCGCCACGCCGTGTCGCTCCGTCTTCCGGGGATTCCGATCCGCCACTGTAACGAGCGGACGGCTGAGAACGGAGGGTGCGTCGGGTGAACGCCGGGATCCTGCTGGTACTCCTCGCCTTGGGCGCGATCGCGATCTCGGAGTTCGGACGCCGGATCAACGCCCAGCCGGGCCTGCTCATCCTGGTCGCCGCAGCAGCCGTGTCGTTCCTGCCCGGCCTACCGCGCCTGGAGCTGCACCCGGAGCTGATCCTCGGCCTGGTCGTGCCGCCGCTGCTGTACGCGGCCGCGCTGGAGTTCTCGTTCTTCAGCTTCGTCCGGAACCTGCGATCGATCATCGGGCTCGGAGTCTGGCTGGTGCTGCTCACCGCGCTGGCCGTCGGGTACACGACCGCGTGGCTGCTGCCCGCCGTCGGTGTGAGCGTCGCGTTCGTGCTGGCCTCGATCGTCGCGCCGCCGGACACCGTGACGATCACCAGCCACGGGGACGAGATCGGCCTCCCCCGCCGGGTCAGCGCGATCCTCACCGGTGAGAGCCTGGTGAACGACGCCGCCGCGCTGACGCTGTTCACGATCACGGTCGGGTGGACGTCCGGTGAGGCGTCGTTCATCGACCAGCCGGTCCTGCTGTTCCTCTACTCCGCGGCCGCCGGGATCCTGATCGGGACGCTGCTCGGCAACCTGGCCACGCTGCTGCGCCACTACCTCGACCCGACGCTGGCCACCGCGGTCGGCCTGATCCTGCCGTTCGGTGCCTACCTGGCAGCCGAGGAGGTGCACGCGTCCGGCGTCCTCGCGGTCGTGATGGCCGGGTTCTCGGTCAGCGTCGACTCGGCGTTCGGCAACCGCCGGCGGCAGCGGCTGGACTACCGCACCCGGATGACCGAGCGCGAGGTCTGGCCGGTGCTCGGGTCGCTGCTGGAGGCGTTCGTGTTCGCCTACACCGGGCTGCAGCTGCGGTTCGTCATCGAGGAGCTGCGGGAGTCCGGGGAGCCGTTCGGACGGGCCGTTCTCGCGGGCGTCGTCCTGCTGCTGGTCGTGATCGCGGTGCGGTACCTCTGGGTGTCGGTGGTGTTCGGCCGCCGGCTGCTCGCGATGCAGGCGTTTTACCGCCGGCTGGAGGATCCGCGCTGGCGGGAGCTGATGGTGCGCCGCAGGCAACGCGCGCTGGAGCGCCTCCAGCGCCGGCAGCGGCGTCGGGGTCGTCCGGGCCGTCTGCGCGGCCAGGGACCCTCGGCACGTCCCCGCGGTCCGATGCGCAGCCGGCGCCTCCCGGCGGTGCTCAGCTGGGGCGAGCAGGCGCTGGTGTCCTGGACCGGGATGCGCGGCATCGTCACGCTCGGCGCCGCCGGTGGCATCCCGCTGGTCACCGAGGCGGGTGAGCCGTTCCCGCACCGCACGCTGCTGCAGTTCCTGGCGTACGTCGTCGTGATCGGCACGCTGCTGATCCAGGGCCCGACGCTGCCGCTGCTCGCCCGGTGGCTGCGGATCGACACCACCGAGGAGGACCGCGAGGCCGCCGACGCGCTCGCGCGCGCGACGGCGGTGGCGGCCCTGGCCGCAGGGTCCGGCAACGACGAGGGGACCGACGCTTACTTCGACCGGCAGCGGGACGCGCTGGCGCTGGCCGTCGTACAGCGCGATTTGGACGACGAGGCGGCGCAGATCGTCCTCGAACGAATCGACCGTCGCCAGGCCGCGGCCGAGCCCGTCACAGGTAGCGTTCGGTGAACGCGTTGCGGAACTTGCCGTCCGGGTCGTACCCGCGGATCAGCTGCTGGGCGTCGGCGAAACGCGGGTAGCGCGCCGCGACCGCCGCCGGTTCCATCGCGAACACCTTTCCCCAGTGCGGGCGCGCGCCGAGCGGCGCCAGCCCGGCCTCCAGCGCGCGGAGGACCGGGTCGACCGCCGCCGGGTCCGGCAGCCAGGTGAAGTGCAGCGCGACGCTGTCCTGCCGGTACGCCTCGGACAGCCAGAGCTCGTCGGCCGCGACCGTCCGGATCTCGCTGACGTGCAGCACCGGCCCGAGCCGGTCGGCGAGGCCGGTCAGCACGTCCAGCGCGGGCACCGCGTTCTCGATCGGCAGCAGGTACTCGGTCTGCAACTCGTCCCCCGCGCTCGGCGTGAACTCCAGCCGGAAGTGCGGCAGCCGCGCGTTCCACGGCCCGGGGACGCCGCCCTGCTGGGTGGCGAAGCCGGGGTCCTGGCCGGGCACCGGGTTGCGTTGGCTCGGCGCCAGCGTCGCGCCCAGCCAGTCCCGTCCGTGCGGCCACGCACCACCGTCCGTGCGGTGCTTGACCCACACCTGCTCGGCGAACGGTCGCCGCCAGGTCAGAAACACGCTGACGCTGTACGCGGACGTCAGGACCTCGTGCAGGTTCACCCGCAGCGCGGACAGGAACATCCGGTCGTAGACCCGCTGCTCGATCTCGTAGCGCGGCTGGATGTCGAGGCCGAGCGCGGTCACCACGCCGATCGAGCCGAGCGTGACCACCGACCCCTCGAAGTCCGCGTCGCCGCGTTCCAGGCGCTTCAGATCGCCGCTCGGCACCACGATCTCGAGCGCGTTGACCGCCGCGGCGAGCGCGCCGTTGGTGATGCCGGAGCCGTGCGTCCCGGTCGCCACCGCGCCGCCGACGCTGATGTGCGGCAGCGAGCCGAGGTTGTGCAGCGCCCAGCCCGCCGGGTCGAGCACCTGCGTCAGCTCCCCGAACCGGGTCCCGGCGCTCACCGTGACCGAGCGCCGGTCGGCGTCGATCTCGATCCGGCGCGGCAGGTCGGCCACCGTGAGCAGCGCGCCGGGGGTGTCGGCGACCGTGCTGAACGAGTGCCCGGTGCCCAGGACGCGGAGGCGCTCGCCCGCGGCGACCACCTCCTGCACCTCGTCGACGCTGGTCGGCCGGTGCAGTGTCGCGGTGGAGAACGCGACGTTGCCTGCCCAGTTGGTGAGGGGTTGTGCGGTGGCCATGGCATCAGCCTTCCATGCCTCGCATTAACGCCACCCCGGCGGGCATCACGGGGTCACCACCGGTAGGAGGGGACCGAAATGGCATCACACGGACTGTCGATGACCCGCCACGACGGGGTCGCCCTAATCGGGTTCCTCGCGGCCGCGTTCGCCACCGCGGCGGTCGGCGGCCTGGCCAGCGTCGATGCCGGCACGTACTACAACGGGCTGGACCGGCCGGCGTGGGCGCCGCCGAGCGGCCTGTTCGGACCGGTATGGACGGTGCTCTACACGCTGATCGGGATCGCCGGTTGGCTCGCCTGGCGGCGGGGCGGCTTCCGGGCGGCGCCGGCCGCGTTCGCGCTCTACGCCGGCCAGCTGGTGCTTAACGCGGCGTGGACCTGGCTGTTCTTCGCCGGTGAGCAGCCGGGAGCGGCGTTCGCCGAGATCACCGTGCTGTGGCTGGTGATCCTGGCGACCGCGGTGCTGTTCGCCCGGCGCAGCCGACCGGCGGGCCTGCTCCTGGTCCCGTACCTCGCCTGGGTCGGGTACGCCGCCGCGCTCAACTTCGCGTTGTGGACGTCTAACTGAGAGCGACAGGTTTCCCACGTCTCGGCCCGGACACTCTCCCGGGGACCGATCCCCGATTGCCCCCAGGGGTTGCCATGACGAGCACGCCCAGCACGACCGATCGGGCCCGTGAGACGGCGGGCACCGCACAGCAGGAAGGAACCGCGCTGGCGTCCAGCGCCAAGGACGCCGGTTCGGACGTCGCCCGCACCGCGAGCGACCAAGCGTCCCAGGTGGCCGGCGAAGCCAAGGCGCAGGCCGCCGACCTCCTCCGCACGACGAAGGACGAGGTGAGCGGTCAGGTCGACGCGCAGCGGCAGCGTCTCGTCAGCGCGCTCCGGACCACCGGCGACGAGCTGGGGTCCGGCCGCGATCAGCACTCGGCGCTGACCGCCGAACTCACCCAACGGGCCGGTGACTACACGCGCCGGTTCGCCGACTACCTCGACGCGAAGGGCCCGGACGCGATCCTGGAGGACGTCCGGTCGTTCGCCCGCCGTCGGCCAGGCACGTTCCTGCTGCTCGCCGGTGCGGCGGGCGTGGTGGCCGGCCGGGTGTTCCGCAGCGTCTCCGCGGCGTCCGGCGAGGGCGCGTCCGACTCCGGTGAATACCGGGCCTCGATCGCGGATACCGGCACGTCGACCACCTACTCCGGCCTCGGGGTCGGGACCACCGAGACGATCCCGGCTGCGCCCGCGCGGGACCTGGACGACACCGCGATCGGCGTCGCCGAAGTACCGCCTGCCCAGCCTGTGCCCCCGGTCGTACCGCAGGCGCCGGGCACCCGGGCCACGACCGACTACGCATCCGGGTACACGCCCGGCTCCGACCCGTATCCGCCCGGACGGCACGCACCGGGCGGACCGACGCCGGGTCGTCCGGCTCCCGGCGCCCCCGGTGACGCCGGATACGTCTCCGGCGACACCGCGTACCGCGAAAGCTCTGCGGAGCCCGGTTATGGGGAGCCCGGCTACGGGGAGACCGGCTATCCGCCGCCTCCGCCCGCCGCGCCGGTCACCGACCCGCGTTTCTCCGACCCGGTGCAGCCGGGCTCGGCGCACACCGGCCCGGTCCAGCCCGACCCGCTGGCCTCCGACCCGGTACACCCCGAGCCGGTGCGTGACCCGGATGGCCAGGGCGGCGCCTACCCCGACCCGTCGCACCGCGGGGACCGACCGTGACCGCCGCCGACGTCCCGGGCGAGCCGCCCAGGACGGTATCGGACGCCTCGGTCGGTGACCTGGTCCGCAACGTCGCCGACGACCTCACCACGCTGATCCGCCAGGAGATCGCGCTGGCCAAGTCGGAGACCAAGGCCGAGGTCACGAAAGCCGGAAAGGCGGGCGGCGCGTTCGGCGGCGCCGGCGTGGCCGGCTGGCTGGCACTGCTGTTCGTCTCGCTCGCGGTGATGTACGGCCTCGGGGCGGTCATCCCGGTGGGCTGGGCAGCGCTGATCGTCGGAGTGCTCTGGGCCGCCGGTGCGGCCGCACTCGCGGCGTACGGCCGGAAGAAGATCCGCGCCGTGAACCCGGTTCCGAAGCGGACGGTCGAGACCGTGAAGGAGGACGTGCGGTGGGTGCAGAACAGGAACGCATAGAGCGGGACATCATGCGCCAGCGGATGCGGCTCGGCGACGACGTCGACGCGCTGGTCGAGAAGGTCAGCCCGCGACAGGCCGCCCGGCGGCAGGTCGGACGGGTCACCCACGCGGCGTCAACGGCGAAGGAGCGGATCATGGGGACGGCATCCGACGTCACCGACACGGCCAAGGAGAAGGCTGCCGACCTCGCGCACGGCACGCACGACCGGGCGTCCGAGGCCGGCCACGGCCTCGCCGACCGCGCGGCGAGCGCCAAGGACTCGGTGGCGAGCGCGAAGGACTCCGCGGCCGACGCGGCGAGCGGCACCGCGGACGCCGCCCGGCGTCACACCGAGGGCAACCCGCTGGCCGCCGGGCTGATCGCGTTCGGCATCGGCTGGCTGGCGTCCAGCCTCATCCCGGCCTCCGCTCCCGAGCGGCGGGCGGGCGCCGCTCTCCGCGAGCGCGCCGAGGAGCCGGTCCGGCAGGCCGGTCAGGCGGTCGGCGAGAAGGCCAAGGAGGTCGCCGACAACCTCAAGGAACCTGCGAAGGACGCCGCCCAACAGGTGAAGGAGACCGCGGTCGGCGCGGCGCAGGACGTCAAGCAGACCGCGACCGGTCACGCCGAGGAGCTGAAGGGCGAGGCGAAGGACCGGGCCGGGAACGTCCAGGACACCGCCCGGCAGTAACCACCACGACGGCGGCCGGGGCCATTCGGCCCCGGCCGTCGTTCGTCACTCGATCCGCAGCGCCTGCAGCGGGCACGCGTCGACGCCCCGCCGAGCCGTGTCCTCCATCTCCGGTGCGACGTCGACACCGCCCGCCGGGAGCGCGCTGTACCCGTCGTCATCCAGCGGGAAGAATTCCTCGTCCACCATCCAGCACTGTCCGTGCGCTTCGCACCGCTGGTTGTCGACCAGTACCTTCACGACGTTCCTCCCCGATGAGGCGACCGCCCACAGAAACCAGAACTATGTTTCAGTCAGCACGGTAGGACACTCGGGGTCAGTGCGGGGCGAACTCGCGCGTCTCGTCCGGACGACGTTCGAGCGCTGCCCCCTCGACGTCGAGCGTCGGGAGCCAGCGCAGCCCTCGCGGCAGCCACCAGGCGGACGCGCCCAGCAGCGACATCGCCGCGGGCATCGCGACCATCCGCACCACGATCGCGTCGAACAGGATGCCGGTCGCCAACGCGAACGCGATCGGCTTGATCGTCGCGTCGCCCTCCGGGATGAAGCCCGCGAACACCGCGAACATGATCGACGCGGCCGCGACGACGACCGGCGCGGCCTGCCGGAAGCCGGTGACGATCGCGGCCCGGGGCGCGGCGCCGTGCGCGTGCGCCTCGTGCATCCGGGAGACGAGGAAGACCTGGTAGTCCATCGCCAGGCCGAACAGGATGCCGACGACGATGATCGGCGCCAGGCTCAGCAGCGGCCCGGTCGTCTCGGCGTTCACCAGTACTTTCAGCCAGCCCCACTGGAACACCGCGACCGTCGCCCCGAGCGCGGCGCCGATCGTCAGCAGGAATCCCAGCACGCCGGCGATCGGCACCAGCAGCGACCGGAACACCAGGATCAGCAGCACGAGCGCGAGCCCGACGACGAGTACCAGGTACTCCGGGAGCGCCTCGTTCAGCTTCTGCGAGACGTCGACGCTGACCGCGGTCGTCCCGGTGACGTACGACCGAGCACTCCCGCCGAGGCCGGCGAGCGCGTCCCGCAGCGCGTGCACGAGGTCGACGGTCTCCTCGCTGTCCGGCCCGGACTCCGGGATCACGGTGATCAGCGCCGCACCACCGTACGGGGACTCCCGCGGCGCGGACACCAGCGCGACGTCGTCGAGCGCCTCGGCCGCCGGGACCGCGGACCGCGCCACGCCGGTCGCGTCCTCTCCCTCGACCAGGATCAACAGCGGGCCGGTGACGCCCGCACCGAACCGCTCGGACAGGATCGCGGTCGCCTTCGCCTGGGTGGTATCCGGCGCCGGCTCCTGGTTCAGCGACGTCCGCATCGAGAACACCGGCACCGCGATCACGGCAAGCACCACGACCGCGCCGAGCAGGCTCAGCCAGCGTCGTTCGGTGACGGTCCTGGCCCAGCCCGCGACGAAACCCCGATCCGGGTGCGGCGGCAGCGGGTTGCCGCTGCGGAGCGTCGGCCGGACCTTGGGGGGCAGCGCGCGCAGGCCGATCAGGGCGAGGACCGCGGGCACCAGCGTCACCGCGACGAGCACCGCGACCACCACCGTGCCCGCGGCGGCCAGCCCCATCTCGGTGAGGAACGGGATGCCGGCGACGGCCAGCCCGGACAGCGCGATGACCACGGTGATGCCCGCGGTGACCACCGCGGATCCGGCGGTGCCCACCGCCATCGGCGCCGCCTCGCCGATCGTCCGGCCGCTGAGCAGTTCCTGCCGGAAGCGGGTGAAGATGAACAGCGCGTAGTCGATACCGACCGCGAGCCCGAGCATGACCGCGAGCACCGACGTCGTCGCCTGCAGGTCGATGAAGCCGGTCAGCAGCGTGATCCCCAGCGCTCCGATGCCGACGCCGACCAGCGCGGTGAGCAGGTTCATCCCGGCGGCCACCAGCGACCCGTAGGTGATCGCGAGGACGATCAGCGCGACCACGACACCGGCCGCCTCCCCCGCGCCGCCGACACCGGCACCCTGGGCCTCCGCCGCCTCGCCGGTGACCTCGGCGGTGAGCCCGTCGAAGCGGGCGGTCGCGACCGCCGCGAGCAGCGCGTCGCGCTGCTCCTCGGTGATCTCGGCGGCCTGCGCCTGGTAGGTCACGGTGCTGTACGCGGCGCGCTGATCCGCCGACACGACGGGTGACGCCGGGTCCAGCGGGTCCGTCGCGCTGAGTACACCGGGCAGCTCGCGGAGCGCGGTCACCAGCGTGGCGACCTTCGCCGCGGGCTCGGCCGCGGTGATCGTGCCGCCGCCGGGCGCCTCCAGGACGACTTGCGCGGTCGCGCCGGTTGCCCCGACCTCGAACTTCTCGGCGATCAGTTCGAGCGCGGTCGTCGACTCCTGCCCGGGGATGCTGAAACTGCTCACGGTCTTGCCGGAGAGTGTCACCGCACCGACGCCCACGGCGAGAAGAACCAGCACCCACGCGACGCACACCTGGACGCGGAAGCGGAACGCACCCGCTCCGAGGCGATACAGCAACGCTGCCACGCCGAGGTTTTGCCCCCAAATGGGATTTTTACTCTTGAATGGGTCAATCCGGCAGAACGTCGGGGAACGCGCGCCGCCGACGGGCCGGGAGCAGCGGAGTCAGCAGGTGACGGCCGGTCATCCCGGTCGCCCGCGCGGACGCCTCCTCGGTGCGGTCGAGCAGCCAGTCCTGCTGCCGCAGCGCCCAGCGCACCTGCGCGCGCACCCACGCCGCGTCGCGGGCCTGGACGACGCTCCACGTGCTGATCAGGTGGACGATCGGCTCGAACGGTTCGCCGAGCTCCTCCGGACCGGACAGCAACGCCAACCGGATCTCCGCCTCGACCTCCTCGAAGATCGCGTTGATCCGCAGGTAGTCGACGCCGACCCGCTCGTCGCCGGGGTGGGTGCCGTGCGCCAGGCAGGCGTCGACGGTGGCCAGCGCGAGGTCGTGGTTGATGTGGGCGTTCATGCCGGCCACCGCGAACTGGACGGGGTGGATCCGCGGATCGGTGCGCTGGGCGAACAGCGGCCGCCACGCCGGGCTCACCCGCCGCACGTCCGCCGCCCCGGCGTCGACCGCGGCGAAGTAGCGGCCGGCGAAGAGCACCGCGAACCGCTCGACGAACTCGGGGTCGCGGAAGAACCCGGCGCTCAGCCGGGGTTGCAGCTCCTCGGTGACCCGTAAGTAGACGCGGTTGAACTGCCGGACGCCGTCCGCCGGATCGAGCGTGTCGCGGAGCGATCGCATCCGCGCCAGCACGTCCTGGATCCCACCGGCCATCCGTCCCCCCTGGCTCGGCGAGCGTCCGGAAAACAACGACTTCCCGAGCGTACGGCGAACTGCATGAACACTCGCGCGTTCACGCGGATCATGGACGCCAGGTCGCTGCATCCGGTACAGGGAGGTCCCGATGGCCGTGGTCGACAGAAGACAGTTCCTGATCGGTGCCGCTGCCGGCGCCGCCGGTGCGCTCACCGCGAGCGCGCTCCCGGTCGGCGTCCGGACCGCCCACGCGGCTCCGCTCCGGACCGATCCGTTCCGGCTGGGCATCGCCAGCGGTGATCCGCTCCCGGACGCGGTCGTGCTCTGGACCCGGCTGGTCAACGACCCGTTCAACGCGGGGTCGCTGCCGGGGCAGCCGATCCCGGTGGAGTGGCAGGTCGCCACCGACGCGCGATTCTCCCGGGTGGTGCGGCGGGGCACCGCGACCGCGCACCCCGGCCGGGCGCACTCCGTCCACGTCGACGCCCGCGGCCTGCGTCCCGGCCGCGAGTACTGGTACCGCTTCCGGGCGGGCGGCCACGTGAGCGAGACCGGCCGCACCCGGACCGCTCCGGCGCCGTCGGCCGACGTCTCCCGGTTACGGATCGGCGTCGTGAACTGCCAGGACTGGCAGAACGGCTACTGGCCGGCCTACGACGGGCTGGCCGCCGAGGACCTCGACGTCGTCCTGCACCTCGGCGACTACATCTACGAGTACGACCCGCGCAGCGCCTACCCCGACCGGATGCACACCCAGCCGCAGACCGCGGGCCTCGACCAGCTGCGGACGCTCGTCGACTACCGAGCCCGCCACGCGCTCTACAAGACCGACCCGTCCCTGCAGGCCGCGCACGCGGCGTTCCCGTGGATCGTCACCTGGGACGACCACGAGGTCGAGAACAACTACGCGAACCTGATCGACGAGGCAGAGGACGCGAACAGCCCGAAGTTCCAGTCCCCGGCCGCGATGGCCGCTCAGCGCGCGGCCGCGTACCAGGCGTACTTCGAGCACCTGCCGCTCCGCCGGCCGATCACGCCCGGCTCGCCGAACTACCGGCTCTTCCGCCGGTTCGACTTCGGGCGGCTGGCCCGGATCAACGTCCTGGACACCCGGCAGCACCGCACCGATCAGCCGCCGGGCATCGCGCTGGACTTCGGACCGGCGCAGCCGGGCCTGGACAACACCGCGGGCACGCTCACCGGCGGCGCCCAGGAGCAGTGGCTCCACGCCGGGCTGGCCGGTTCCCGCGCCCGCTGGAACGTCATCGCCCAGCAGGTGATGGTGAGCCAGATCCGGTTCCCGAACCTGCTGGACCCGGCCAACCCGCTGCCGCCGATCGTGAACCTCGACCAGTGGGACGGCTACCACCCGGCCCGGACCCGGCTGCTGCGGTTCTTGGCCGAGCGCAAGATCGCGAACCCGGTCGTGCTGGCCGGGGACATCCACTCCTCCTGGTTCAGCGACCTGCGGATCGACCGGGACGACCTGGCCGCGGCGCCGGTCGCGGTGGAGTTCACCGCGACGAGCGTGAGCTCGGACTTCCCCGCCCCGTTCATCGCACCGGTCACCGCCGCCAACCCCTCGTTGAACCCGCACGTCCGGTACTTCGACGGTTCACTCCGCGGTTACCTGCGGTTCGACGTCACCAAGGAGCGTTGGCTCGCGGAGGCCCGCACGGTCGCCAGCATCGCGGTCCGGACGTCGCCGGTGTCCACCAGCGCGTCCTGGGTGACGGTGGCCGGGCGGCCGGGGCTCGTCCCGGCGTGACGTAGTGGGGCGCATGCCACACCCCACGCCGAGCTTCAACTAGTTAGGGTTACCTAACTAGTTGAAGCTCGAGGAGGACCGACCCGATGACAGCGCAGGCCGACCAGCGCGTCCCGCAGGTGCACGGCGCCACCGTCCGGCGGCTCACCGCCGCGAACGGCCCGACCCGGACCGCGCGAGTCCTGGTGGAGGTCGACCTGACCGGCGGTGGGGCGCCCGGGATCGCGTCCGCGCTGTGCGCGGAGATCAGCGACCTGCTCGCCGGGCACGCCCGCGCGGGTGACACGACCGTCTCCGCGCTGGTCTCCCTCGGTTTCGGCGACGACGCGGCGCGGCCGCCGTCGGCGCCGGTCTTCTCCGCCCGCGACGACGGCACGCCGGTGCCGGACGCCACGGTGGACGCCAGGCCGGGGGCCGCCACGCGGGGTGCCGCCGTGGCGGCGCGTCGCAGCGACGCGGGCACGCCGCCGCTGCGGATCCTGGCCGGTCGCCGGGTCGCGACGCTCGCGGGCAGCGAACTCTCGCTCACCCGCCGCGAGTTCGACCTGCTCGCGTTCCTCGCCAGGCACCCGCGGCAGGTCTTCAGCCGCACCCAGCTCATCGACGCGGTCTGGGGCGCCCGGTTCCGCTACAGCGAGCGGACGATCGACGTCCACGTGCGGCGGCTGCGGGTGAAGCTCGCCGACACCGGCCCGCAGATCGTCACCGTGCGTGGCGTCGGCTACCGCCTGGACCACGCCGACCGCGTCGCCGTCCTGCCGGGCGTCGACTGAGTAACCGCAGGTAGACGGGGTACTCGACCGGGCATGAGCACCCAGCTGACCGCACATCGGATACCGACCGCGGGTGTCGACCTGGAGGCCGACGTCCACCTTCCCGACGATCCTCGCGGCGCGGTGCTGTTCGCCCACGGCAGCGGCAGCTCGCGGCGCAGCCCGCGTAACCGGGCGGTCGCCGACGTCCTGCACGACCGGGGGTTCGGGACGGTCCTCGTCGACCTGCTCACCGAGGACGAGGAGCGGATCGACGCGATGAGCCGCGAGCTGCGCTTCGACATCGGCCTGCTGGCGGTCCGGCTGACCGGCATCCTCGACTGGCTGCACGCCCGCCCGGACACCCAGCACACGCCGCTGGGCCTGTTCGGCGCCAGCACCGGCGCGGCGGCCGCCCTGGTCAGCGCCGCCGCACGCCCGGACCTGGTCGGCGCGGTCGTCTCCCGGGGCGGCCGGCCCGACCTCGCCGACTCGGCGCTGACCGCGGTGCAGGCGCCGACGCTGCTGATCGTCGGCAGCCACGACGAGACCGTGATCGAGCTCAACCAGCAGGCGCGCACCGCGATGACCGCGCCGAACGAGCTGCTGCTGATTCCCGGCGCCACCCACCTGTTCGGCGAACCCGGAGCGCTGGAGCAGGTCGCCGACCACGCCGCCGACTGGTTCAGCACCCACCTCACAACCTGAGGTATCACCGGGCTACTGTCCCGCTCTGTCCTCCTGAGTACTCGTCTCGTCCGGGAGGACACCATGGAGCACGCCTTCGACGACGCCACCCTGTCCCAGGTGATCGACGTCTTAGTCCGGGTCGCACCGGAGATCCGCACGCTGGAGCTGCTGGACGACGTCACGATCCGGATCAACGACACGATCGTGGTGGAGGGTGACTCCCCGGAGGAAATCGCGTCGCTGATCGAATTCTTCGTCGCCGAAGACCTCTGGATCCGTAGCACGGAACACGACCCGGAATCTTAATCGTTCGTGTTTTTGTCACCGGAGTTCAACTGTATTGATTGAGTGACCTCGGATCGAACCGTCCGGCGTGAGGTGTTCGTTACATCGGTATTCGGAACCGGAGAATCCATGTCAACATCACGCACGTCGTGGTTGCCGCGCTGATCGGTGCCCCCGGAAATCAGCTGCCGCCGCGTGCGGATGGCTGCTATCCGGCCACCGCATCGCGCCTGAGGAGGGACACCCGATGGATGGAACTGAGCAGTCGCCGCCGGGGCAAATGCTGGGGGTGGTGGCCGAATCGTCCCCGGGGGAAACCCGGGTGGCCGCCACTCCGACCACCGTAGGTCAACTGGTCAAACTCGGTTACGACGTGGTCGTCGAATCCGGGGCGGGCGGAAAAGCGAGTTTTTCGGACGACGCCTACGCCACCGCGGGCGCCCGGATCGCGGATACGGCCACGACGTGGCGGTCCGACGCCGTACTGAAAGTGAATCCGCCGTCGCCGCAGGAGATCGGTGCGTTGTCCGACGGCGCCACGCTGATCTCGCTGATCAGCCCGGCGTCGAACCCGGCGCTGGTGGAGTCGCTCACCAAACGCCCGATCACGGTCCTGGCGATGGACGCCGTCCCGCGCATCTCCCGCGCGCAGTCGATGGACGTGCTGTCGTCGATGGCCAACATCGCCGGCTACCGGGCAGTGATCGAGGCCGCGCACGCGTTCGGCCGGCTGTTCGGCGGTCAGGTCACCGCCGCCGGGAAGGTGCCGCCCGCCAAGGTGCTGGTCGCCGGCGCCGGGGTGGCGGGACTGGCCGCGATCGCGGCCGCGAACAGCCTCGGTGCGGTGGTGCGGGCGACGGACCCGCGGCCCGAGGTGGCCGAGCAGGTCCGCTCGCTGGGCGGTGAGTTCCTCGCCGTCGAGGTCGAGCAGGAAGCCAGCACCGACGGGTACGCGAAGGCGACCTCGGAGGACTACGACCGCGCCGCCGCCGCGCTGTACGCCGCGCAGGCCGCCGACGTCGACATCGTGATCACCACCGCGCTGATCCCCGGGCGCCCCGCGCCGACGCTGCTGACCGCCGAGCACGTCGCGGCGATGAAGCCGGGAAGCGTCGTCGTGGACATGGCCACCACGCAGGGCGGGAACGTGGCCGGGAGCGTCGCCGGACGGTCGGTCGTCACCGACAACGGCGTGACGATCATCGGCTACACCGACCTGGCCGGACGCCTGCCCGCCCAGGCCTCCCAGCTGTACGGCACGAACGTCGTCAACCTGCTCAAGCTGCTCACGCCGAACAAGGACGGCGTGCTGACGCTGGACCTCGCGGACGTCGTCCAGCGCACGATGACCGTGGTGCACAACGGCGAGAAGCTGTGGCCGCCGCCCCCGGTCTCGGTCAGCGCGACCCCCGCAGCACCACCGAAGCAGGTCGAACCACCGCAGGCGGCCGAGGCCAAACCCAAGCACCCGGCCCGCCGCCTGATCCCCGCCGCGCTCGCGGCCGTGGCCCTGTTCGCGATCGTCGGGTTCGCACCCGCCGCGCTGACCGCCCACTTCACGGTGTTCGTCCTGGCGATCGTGATCGGCTACTACGTGATCGGGAACGTCCACCACGCGCTGCACACGCCGCTGATGTCGGTGACGAACGCGATCTCCGGGATCATCGTCGTCGGCGCGCTGCTGCAGATCGGTCACGACCACGTGAGCGTCACCGTGCTGGCCTCGATCGCGATCCTGCTGGCGTCGATCAACATCTTCGGCGGCTTCGCCGTCACCCGTCGCATGCTCGGCATGTTCTCCCGCAGCTGATGATTGGGCGCTGACCTCGATGACTATCTCCTCGGCGGCCCAGGCCGCCTACCTGCTCGCTGCCCTGTTGTTCATCCTCAGCCTCGCCGGACTGTCCAAGCACGAGACGTCCCGCGCCGGTGCGTCGTCCGGCATCGTCGGCATGGTCATCGCGCTGGTCGCGACGATCGTGCTGGCGATCGACGGCGACATCAACACGCTCGGCATCGTGCTGCTCGTCGCCGCGGTGGCGCTCGGTGCCGCGATCGGCCTGTGGCGCGCCCGGGTCGTCGAGATGACCGGCATGCCGGAGCTGATCGCGCTCCTGCACAGCTTCGTCGGCGCCGCCGCGGTGCTCGTCGGCTGGAACGGCTACCTGGAGCACTCGTCCGACTTGGAGGGCTCGCTCCTCGGCATTCACCACGCCGAGGTGGCGATCGGCGTGTTCATCGGCGCGGTGACGTTGACCGGGTCGATCGTCGCGTACCTCAAGCTGTCCGCGCGGATCAACTCCTCGCCGCTGATGCTGCCGGGCAAGAACGCGCTGAACATCGGGGCGCTGGTCGTGTTCGTGGCGCTCACCGTCTGGTTCGTCGCCGCGCCGAGCCTCGGGCTGCTGATCGCGCTGACCGTGCTGGCGCTCGCGCTCGGCTGGCACCTGGTGGCCTCGATCGGCGGTGGCGACATGCCGGTCGTCGTCTCGATGCTCAACAGCTACTCCGGCTGGGCCGCCGCCGCGTCCGGGTTCCTGCTCTCGAACGACCTGCTGATCGTCACCGGCGCGCTGGTCGGGTCCTCGGGTGCGTACCTGTCGTACATCATGTGCCAGGCGATGAACCGCTCGTTCCTCTCGGTGATCGCCGGTGGGTTCGGGATCGTCGCTGGCCCCGCAGACGACACCGACTACGGCGAGCACCGCGAGATCACCGCCGAGGGCACGGCCGAGCTCCTCGCGTCCGCCCGGAGCGTGATCATCACGCCCGGCTACGGCATGGCCGTCGCGCAGGCGCAGTACCCCGTCGCCGAGCTCACCCGGACGCTGCGCGACCGCGGCGTCGACGTCCGGTTCGGCATCCACCCGGTCGCCGGACGCCTGCCCGGCCACATGAACGTGCTGCTCGCCGAGGCGAAGGTCCCGTACGACATCGTCCTGGAGATGGACGAGATCAACGACGACTTCCCGGAGACGTCGGTCGTGCTGGTCATCGGCGCCAACGACACCGTCAACCCGGCCGCGGCCGAGGACCCCGGCAGCCCGATCGCCGGCATGCCGGTCCTGCACGTCTGGGAAGCCGAGAACGTCATCGTGTTCAAGCGGTCGATGGCCGCCGGGTACGCCGGCGTCCAGAACCCGCTGTTCTTCCGGGAGAACACCCAGATGTTGTTCGGCGACGCGAAGGCGCGCGTCGAGGACATCCTCCGGGCGCTCGCCCCGGTCACCGCGGAGCGCGAACCGGTCTCCGTGCGCTGATTCGTTCCGGGGAGCCGACGTTCAGGTGAACGTCGGCTCCCCGTCGTTTGGCCCTCACGGCGCGCGGGCATCGCCGCCGGTGACGAGGGGAGAACGATGCGCTATCGAGCGTTGGCATTCGACTACGACGGAACGCTGGCCCACGACGGTGCGGTGCCGGAGAGCACGGTCGACGCACTCCGCAGAGCCGCCGACTCGAAACGCGCGCTGATCCTGGTCACCGGCCGCGAGCTCGACGATCTCCAGCGCGTCTTCGACCACCTCGATCTGTTCGACCGGGTCGTGGCCGAGAACGGCGGGCTGCTCTACCGGCCGGACTCCCGGGAGCACCAGCCGCTCAGCGATCCGCCGCCGGAAGCGCTGGTCGAGCGGCTCCGCGCGGCCGACATCCAACCGCTCGGCGTCGGCGCGGTGATCATCGCGACCCGCCAGCCGCACGACGACGTCGTCCAGGACGCGATCCGCGACCTCGGCCTGGAGTACCAGCTCATCTACAACAAGGGCGCGGTGATGGTGCTCCCGCCCGGCGTGAACAAGGCGTCCGGGCTGCGCGCCGCGCTGGACGAGCTGGGGCTGTCCGGCCACGAGGCGCTCGCGGTCGGCGACGCGGAGAACGACCACGCGTTCCTGGACGTGTGTGAGTGCGGTGTCGCGGTCGCGAACGCCGTCGACTCGCTCAAGGAACGCTGCGACGTCGTGACCGAGGGCGCACGCGGCGCCGGGGTCGAGGAGATCATCGACCGGGTCATCGAGAACGACCTCGAGGACCTGCCCGGCGGCTGGGGCGGTGCCGGTCCGGTCCGCCACCACATCCTGCTCGGCCGGTCGGAGGAGGCCGGGCCGGACGAGGCTGGGCCGGACGACGACGACGGGGAAGTCCGGCTCGCGCCGTACGGCGTGCGGGCGATGATCGCCGGTCCGTCCGGCGGCGGGAAGTCCACGGTCACGTCGGCGTTCCTGGAACGCCTGCTGGCCGCCGGGTACCAGGCCTGCCTGGTCGACCCCGAGGGTGACTACGACAGCGGCATCGGCAAGGACAGCGTCGTGATCGGCGACCCCCAACGGGAGCCGACCGCGCGGGAGATCCACGGCCTGCTCGAACGGCCCGGCCAGAGCACCGTGCTCAACCTGCTGGCGGTGCCGATCGCCGACCGGCCCGCGTACTTCACCGGTCTGCTCCCCCGGCTGCTGGAGCCGGTGGCGCGGCACAGCCGTCCGCACTGGCTGGTCATCGACGAGGCGCACCACCAGCTGCCGCCGAACACCGCCACCGACAACGCCACCCTGCTGCGCCGGTTCTCCTCGACGCTGCTGGTGACCGTCCACCCGGAGAGCGTCGACCCCGCGGTCGTGGGGCTGCTGAACACCGTGATCGGGGTCGGTCCCGAGGGCCACACGGTGTTCGAGCCGGTCGCCGAGGCGCTCGAGGTCGACCCGCCGCGGTTGCCCGCCGACGGGTTGGAGCCGGGTCAGCTGCTGATCTGGCGGGTCGGCGAGGACGAGGCGCGGCTGGTCGAGCTGGAGCCGGGGACGATCGACCGGGAGCGGCACCGCCGCAAGTACGCGCTCGGCACGATGTCCGCCGACACCAGCTTCTGGTTCCGCGGCCCCGAGCAGAAGCTCAACCTGCGCGCCCACAACCTCATGCTGTTCCTGGAGATCGGGCAGGGCGTCGACGAGGACACCTGGCTCTACCACCTGCGGCGCGGCGACTATTCGAAGTGGATCAGCGGCACGCTCGACGACGACGAGCTCGCCACCGAGATCGAGACCGTGGAGAAGGACGAGTCGCTGGACGCCGCGGCGTCCCGGGACCGGGTGCGGGATCTGGTGACCGCGAAGTACACCCAGGCCGCCGAGCCCGATCCGGAGGGCGGAGCGTAACGCTCGCCGGGCCTCTGACCGAGACCGGGTGGGTCAGCCGAGGCGGCGGGACACCCGGGCCGAACGAAGCCGCGGGGTGACGGATCGTCCGTCGCCCCGCACCGGCAGCTCGGCCGGTGGGGCCGCCGGGCCGCCGGTCGCGGCCGGGTCGAGGCTGCGGGTCAGCTCGATCGCCGGCCCCGGCCTCCCGAGCAGGTAGCCCTGCGCGTAGCCGACGCCGAGGACGAGCAGTTCGTCGAGCTGCTCACGGCTCTCGACGCCCTCGGCGATGACCGGGAGCCCGAGGTTGGTGCCGAGCCCGGTGAGCAGCTTGACCACCGCGTGGTCGTTCGGGTTCTCCAGCATCCCGGCGACGAAGGACTTGTCGATCTTGAGCCCGGACACCGGCAGCACCGACAGGTGGCGGAGCGTCGAGGAGCCGGCGCCCATGTCGTCCAGGATCACGCCGACGCCGTGCCTGCGCAGCGTGTTGAGGTTGCCGACGGCGTCGGTGAGCAGCGACAGGTCGGCGGACTCCGGCAGCTCGACGTGCAGCCGGTCGGGGCTCAGGCCGACCTGGCCGGTCGCCCGCAGCACGGCAGCCTCGAGTCCGCCGTCCCGCAGCAGCGCGGCCGTGACGTTGACGTTGACCCGCTCCGGCGCGTGTTTGCCCAGCACGTTCGTCCAGAACGCGAGATCGGCACAGGCGGTGCGCAGCACCCACTGGTCGATCAACGACAGGTCGTCCGCGCTCCGGACCGGGAACTTCTCCGGGTTCAGCAGCCCGTGCCGCGGATGCCGCCAGCGCACCAGCGCCTCCACCCCCACGGCCCGGCCGCTCGGGAGCTCGACGATCGGCTGGTAGTGCAGTTCCAGCTGCTGGCCCTCCAGCGCGCGCTGCAGCGGGGCCGAGCTGTCCGCGTGCCGCCCCGGCGGCGGGGCACCGCTGCCGACCGCGCGCACCGCGTTGCGGCCGGCCCGCTTCGCCTCGTACATCACCGCGTCCGCGTCGTGCAGCAGCGCGCCCGGCTCGATCGGGCCGGTCGCGACCGCCACCCCGACGCTGGCGGTGCTGTGCGCCGCCTCCGGCAACGACGGGTCCGGGGTGGCCACGGCGGCGCGCAGCCGCTCGCCGAACGCCGGGGCGTCGATCCCGCCCGCGCCGACCGCCACCCGGCGGAGCACCGCGAACTCGTCGCCGCCCAACCGCGCGACGACGTCGTCCGGCTCGGTCGCGGCCACCAGCCGCCGGGACACCGAGACCAGCAACTGGTCACCGACGCCGTGCCCCAGCGAGTCGTTGACCTGCTTCATCCGGTCGAGGTCGACGAAGACGACCGCCACCGAACCGTCGACGTTCCCGGCGCACGCGGCGCCGAGCTCGTCGAGGAAGTGGCGCCGGTTCGCGAGGCCGGTCAGCGCGTCCTGAGTGGCCTGCTCGACCAGCCGGCGTGCCAACGCGTCGAACAGGCTGGCCGCCGAGACCCGGCCGATCCGGCCGCCGGGCCAGCTCACCAGCAGGTCGTCGTACCGGTTGTGCCAGCCGCGTGTGCGCACCCGGTGGGAGGCGTCGGTGACCGGGGTTTCGGCGGGCAGCACGAGCGGCGTCCAGTCCGCCATCGAACCCACCGGCCGGCGGCCCCAGAGCGACCGTCCATATCCGAACGGCCCGGACATGACCAGCTCGAACGTCGACCGCATGACCAGCCCGGTCCTCCGCGAGGCGTCCCGGACGACGACCACCGGCAGCGTGTCCTGCGAGCGGAACAGCTGGTCGAGCTCCGCGCACGACTGGTCGGCGGAGACCACGACGACGTCGCGGGAGAGCTCACCCACCGACCACGGTGTGACCCGCGCCGGGCTTCCCGGCGCTACCGAGGACGGTGGCGAGACAACCGCTACCGCCTCCACGTCTGTGCACTGCTGATCCGCACGCGCCCTCCCGCGATCGAAGACAGCAGAGTGACTCCCTAGATCGTAGGCGCCGCCGACCGCGCCGGGGCAGAGTCACCAGGTCGTTAACATTGGCGCCCGACCTTTAGGTTAGCCTCACCTTCATGCACTCCGCGTTAACCCATCCGTCGGCCCTCACGGGCGCCGACCTCACGCTCGCGTACGACGGCCGGACGGTCGTCGAGGACGCGAACCTGGAGCTGCACGCCGGTGAAGTGGTCGCGCTGGTCGGGCCGAACGGATCCGGCAAGTCGACGCTGCTGCGGTCGCTCGCCCGCCTGCACTCCCCGAAGGCGGGCACAGTCACGCTGAGCGAGGGGAACGAACACGTCGACGTCGCCGCACTGCATCCCAAGCAGTTCGCGCGTTGCGTGACGCTGCTCACGCAGTCGCGGCCCACCCCGGGCGGTGTGCGGGTCCGGGACGTCGTCGCGTATGGACGCCACCCGTACCGCGGCCGGTTCGGCAGCGGTGACGCCGAGGGCCCGGACGTCATCGAGCGGGCGATGCGGATCACCGGTGTCGACCCGATGGCCGAACGCCCGGTCGACGAGCTGTCCGGTGGCGAGCTCCAGCGCGTCTGGCTGGCCACCTGCCTCGCCCAGGACACCGGCGTCGTCCTGCTCGACGAACCGACGACGTTCCTCGACCTGCGCTACCAGGTCGAGACGCTGGACACGGTCCGCGACCTCGCCGACGAGCACGAGGTGGCGGTCGGCGTCGTCCTGCACGACCTGGACCAGGCCGCCGCGGTCGCCGACCGCGTCGTCCTCCTGCACAAGGGGACCGTCCGGGCGGCCGGCCTGCCGGCCGAGGTCCTCACCGCGGACCTGCTGACCGAGGTCTACGGCCTCCGTATCGACGTCGACGTCGATGAGTCCGGACGCGTGCGCACCCGGCCCGTCGGCCGGCACACCACGCGTTCACGCGCACTTCGCTGAACCCCTGTTGAACCCTCGAAACCGAAGGACAGCCATGCTCACCACATCCCGCCGCGGCGCGCGCAGAGCGCTCACGACGACGGTTGCCGCGGCGCTGACCGCCCTGCTCCTGGCGGCTTGCGGCACCACCGAGGACGCGAGCGACGACGCCAGCGCGACCGCGAAGGCCTCGTCCGGACCGGTCGAGGTGAAGGACGAGCGCGGCACGGTTCGCCTGGACGCGCCCGCCGTGAACGTCGTGTCGCTCGAGTGGGGCCTCACCGAGACGCTGCTCGCGCTCGGCGTGAAGCCGGTCGGCGCCGCCGACGTCAAGGGTTACAACCAGTGGGACAAGAGCATCGCGCTCGACCCGGCCACGCCGGACGTCGGCACCCGTGGTGAGCCGAGCCTGGACGCTATCGCCGCGCTCAAGCCGGACCTGGTCGTCTCGGTGACCGACATCCCGGCCAACGTCCTTTCGCAGATCGAGAAGACCGCGCCGGTGCTCGCGCTGCGCGGCTCGGACGCCGCCGACCCGGTCGCGTACATGCGCCGCACGGTCACGACGCTGGCGCAGATCACCGGCACCGAGGACAAGGGCGAGGAGCTGCTCGCCGGCTACGACAAGAAGATCGCCGAGGGCAAGGCGGCGCTGGAGAAGGCCGGCAAGGCCGGTGCGCCGTTCGTGATGGCCGACGGCTGGATCGACTCCGGCACGGTGTCGATCCGCCTGTACACCCCGGGCTCGTTCTTCGGCGCGATCGGCGAGGACCTCGGGCTGAAGAACCAGTGGCCGTCCGGCGGCGACAAGGACTACGGCCTCGCGCAGACCGACCTCGAGGGCCTGACCAAGATCACCGACCCGAAGACCGCGTTCCTCTACGTGTCCAACGACGGTGACGCCAGCTCCGCGATCATCAAGGCACTCTCGTCCAACGCGGTCTGGAAGCAGTTGCCGTTCGTCAAGTCCGGCGACAACCTCCACCGCATCCCGGACGGCATCTGGATGTTCGGCGGTCCGGCGTCGGCGGGCGCCTACGTCGACGCCATCGTCGACTCGCTCGCGAAGGCGTGACCCGAACCGCCGTCTCGCCGCCGCAGGCGGCGCCTGCCCCCGACCTCTCGGCCGGGGGCAGGCCCCTGCGCGTCACGGTCGCGTTCGCCCTCGCGTTGGTGCTGCTCGCGGTCCTGTCCGCGATCCACCTGATGCAGGGCACCGCGCGGCTGGGCATCGACGAGCTCTTCCGCGCGCTGCTCCCCTGGGCCTCTGACCACGGAGACCGCGGTGAGGCCGTCGCGGTCCTGCTCGCCAGCCGGGCGCCGCGGCTCGCGGCGGCCGTGCTGGTCGGCGTCGCCGTCGGCATCTCGGGTGCGGTGCTCCAGTCGGTGGCGCGCAACCCGCTGACGTCGCCGGACACGCTCGCGGTCAACGCCGGGGCCTGGGTGTCGGTGGTGGCCGTCGCGGCCGCCGGTGTGTCGCTCCCGTTCGGGCTGCGAGGGTTGATCGCGTTCATCGGAGGGCTCGCGGCCTCGTCGTTCGTGCTGCTGGTCGCGCGCGGAGGCGCCGCCGGACCCACCCGGCTGATCCTCGCCGGGCAGGCGGTCGCGCTGGCGCTGAACGCGCTGACGCTCGTCCTGCTCATGCTCTTCCAGCAGAACACCGTCGGCCTGTTCGCCTGGGGCAGCGGGAGCACCGTGCAGTCGGGGATCCGCCAGGTCGCGATGGCGACGCCGGTGGTGGTCCTGGGCGTGCTCGCCGTGCTGCTGCTCGTCCACCGGCTCGACGTCCTGGGCCTCGGCGACGACTCCGCGCGCGTGCTCGGCGTCGGCGTCCGCCGGACCCGGGTGATCGCGGTCGTGCTCGCGGTACTGCTCGCCGCGATCGCGGTGACCGTCGCCGGTCCGATCGGGTTCGTCGGGCTGTGCGCGCCGGTGCTCGCGCGCCTGACCGCACGCCGCGTGCCCGGTCTGGGCAACCACCTGGTCCTGGTGCCGTTCGCCGGGCTGGTCGGTGCGCTCGTCGTCGTCGGCGCGGACGTGCTGCTGCGCCTGCTGGTCCCGGCCGCGAGGGGCATCGTGGTCCCGACCGGGATCCTCACGTCGCTCGCCGGTGCGGCTCTCGTGGTCTGGCTGGCGCGGCGGCTGCGGGACGGCGGACCGGCCGCGACCCCGACGCGGGGTGCCTCCGGGACCGTCCGCTCCCGCGGCTGGGTCGCCGCGGTCGGGGTGACGCTGGCGGTCGCCGCGGTCGGGGCGTTCGTCGCCGCGCTGCTGCTGGGCGACCGGCTCGTGCTGCTCGGCGACGTCGTGAACTGGGCCCGCGGCGCGTCCGGTCGCGAGGTGACGTTCGTCCTGGACCAGCGCTGGCCCCGGATCCTCGCAGGACTGCTCGGCGGTGCCGCGCTGGCTCTGGCCGGATCGATCGTCCAGGCGATCTGCCGCAACCCGCTGGCCGAACCGAGCCTGCTCGGCGTCACGCCGGGCGCGGGTGTCGGCGCGGTCTCGCTCGTGCTGCTGGTGCCCGGCGTCGGGATCTGGCCGGTGATGGGCGTGGCGACGCTCTTCGCGCTCGGCACGTTCGCGCTGGTGTACTGGCTCGCCGCCGGTCGTGGTCTGTCGTCCGACCGGATCGTGCTGGTCGGCATCGGGATGAGCACCGGCGCTCTGGCGCTGACGACGCTGATCGTGGTCGTCGTCTCGCCGTGGAACACGAACCTCGCGCTCACCTGGCTGGCCGGCTCCACCTACGGGCGCAGCATCAGCCAAGTGTTGCCGGTCGCGCTGTGTCTGCTGGTGGCCCTGCCGCTGACGCTGGTCGGCGCCCGGACGCTGGACCTGATCGCGCTCGACGAGGACGTCCCGCGGGTGCTCGGCGTCCCGCTGAACCGGGCCCGGCTGGCGTACCTGACGCTGGCGGCCGTGCTCACCGCGGCCGCGGCGTGCGCGGTGGGAGCGCTGGCGTTCGTCGGCCTGGTCGCGCCGCACGCGGCGCGGGCGCTGGTCGGGTCGCGGCACTCCCGGTCGGTGCCGGTGGCGATCGGCCTGGGTGCGGTGCTGGTGAGCGTGGCCGACACGGTCGGCCGCACGATCATCGCGCCGTCGCAGCTCGCGGCCGGTCTGGTCACCGCGATGATCGGCGCGCCGTACTTCATCTGGCTGCTCTGGAAGGCCCGGGCCTCCGCGTGAGGCCCGGGTCCCCCCGGGGATCTACGTGGCGATGTCCGGATAGGGCAGCGTGAGGTGCTCCATCTTCGCGGCGTAGGCCTTCACGTAGCCGAGCGGCTCGTGGTCGTGCTCGAACATCGCGATGAACAGCGTCAGCGTGAGGAACGGGTGGGCACCCATCTCGAACAGCCGCACGTGGTCCTGGGCGACGAGCGCCTCGCGCTCGTCGTCCGCAAAGGCTTGATAGGTCGAACGCTCGGCGGTGGTGCAGTTGAGCAGTTCGTTGGCCTTCTCGGCCTCCCACCAGGCCACCGTGCCGGCCGGGTCGGCCTTGTACCGGGCGACCAGGTCGGGATCGCGGTCGACCGTGAACAGGAACTTGTTGATCAGGTACTTGCTCACAGCGACTCGACCCCCTTCGGGTACCAGGTGAAGTAGGCCTCCATCGTGTGGAACAGGTCGACGGTCTCCACGTAGTCGGCCTTCGCGCCCTCACCCGCGACGCCCATCATCAGCATGAAATCCATGAACCCGTGGGTCGCGTTACCCGGCAGGTGCAGGCTGTCGAGCGTCACCTCCGCCAGGCAACCCTCGATGTCGCCGGACGCGATCCACTCGACGGCCTTGCGATCGAACTCCGGGTCCGGCCCGGTCGGTCCGAACTGCCGCGGCCCGCCGAGCTCCAGCGACAGGTGACCGGTGCCGACCACCGCGACCCGCTGGTTGCCCGGCATCGACTCGACCAGCTCCCGGATCGTGCGTCCGAGCTGCACGAACCGCTTCGGCTGCGGCAGCGGCGGCGCGAAGATATTCGTGTAGATCGGGACGATCGGCAGGTCGGCCTCGGGCCGCAGCGTGATGATCGGGCACGTGATGCTGTGGTCGATCCGCAGCTCGTTGCTGAACGCCAGGTCGAAGCCCGCGTCCAGGCCCTCGCGGAGGATGTGCTGGCTGAACGCCTCGTCGCCGGCCAGGCGCATCCGCGGCAGCCCGAACTCGCGTTCCTCGTTGTACCAGTTCGCGTCGTAGACCGGCGCCTTGCCGACCAGGAACTGCGGCATGTTGTCCAGCCACAGCTGATGGAAGTGGTCGGAGCCGACCATCACCAGGACGTCCGGGCGCGCTCTGGTGAGCGTCTCGCGGAAGTTCTGGATCTTGCTGATCCACTCCGCGGCGAACGGCGGACGTTCCTCCTCGGGCAGCGTGCTCGTCTTGTAGTAGAACGGATGGTGGGTGGACGCGATCACCGCGACGAGTTCAGCCATGGTGGCTGCCTCCGTAGGACTTGAGCTCATCGATGGGGGGAGCGACGGACCGGTTGTTGAGGTCTACCGAGAGAAAGACGTCGTTCGCGACCGGATGCCGGAGTTCCTCGGCTAGCTGTCCGATCAGTCCCGCGGTACGAGCCAGCAGCGCGAAGCCCCGCAGCAGCTCCAGCGGCAGGCCGAGGTCGGCCAGCGCCGCGCCGCAGACCCCGGCGCCGTTGAGCGGCAGCCTCTTGCCGAGGATCTCCGGGTGGACGCGGCCGATCGCGGCGAACAGGCTCAGGTGCGGGCCGTAGAGGCCCTCCTCGGCCGCGATCGCGAACAGCCGCGGCGTGCGCGGGTCGCCGTCCTTGTGGACGTGGTGCCCGAGGCCGGGAATGAGCTTTTTCGCTTCGCGCTGCGCGGTGACGGTTTCCCGCGCGAGGGCGTCCCAGCCTTCGTCGTCCGTCGGCAGGGCTTCCGCGTTCACGACGACGTCGTGCAAGAACCGTCCGCAGTCCTCGGTGACGCCGAGGAAGCGCGAACCGCCGCCGAGCAGCCCGGCGGCCAGCGCGCCCTGCACGGAGTCCGGCGCCGACAGGTACGTCAGGCGGGTGACGATCGCGGTCGGGGTGAACCCGTGGTCGGCCAGCGCCGCGAGCACCGCCTCGAAGACGCGGGTCTCGTGGGGTGTGGGACGGCGCTGGGTGGCCAGCCAGAACGCCAGCTCACCGAACCCCACGTGGCCCATCACGTCGTTGGCGAGGTCTTGGCCGAGCAGCGTGATCGTGTGCCTGCTCGACGCGCCGAGCGCGGTGGGATATTCAGGCACGAGGGACCTCCGCGAGCCACCGGCGGATCTCGTCGCCGTGTTCGTCGAGCGCCGGAGGCGGGAGCCGGTAGCTCGGCGGGGTGGCCGAGAGCCCGATCGGGTTCCGCACGCTCGGCACACCCTCGACCTCGACGACCGGCTCCAGCCCCAGACGTTCGGCGAGCTCGACGCCGCCCTGGACGGTGTTGATCGGCCCGCACGGCAGCCCGGCCTCGGTGAGGATCCCGAACCAGTCCTGCGCGCTCTTCGCCGCCAGCGCCGCCACCAGCAGCGGACGCAGCTCCTCGCGGTTGTCGTTGCGCTTGCCGACCGTGTCGAACCGGTCGTCGTCCGCCCACTCCGGATGCCCGAGCACCTCGGCCAGCCGCCGGAACTGCCCGTTGTTGCCCGCGACGACGATCAGCTCGCCATCGCCGGTCGGCAGCGGCTCGTACGGGAACAGGCTCAGGTGCGCGTTGCCCATCCGGGTCGGCACCACTCCCCCGGCCACGTACGCCGAGGTCTGGTTCACCAACGTGGACAGCGCGGTCGACAGCAGGTTCGTTTCGACGTGCTGGCCCTCGCCGGTCAGGTCCCGGTGGTGCAGCGCGGCGAGGATCCCGATCACCGACTGCAGGCCGGTCATCACGTCGAACACCGAGATCCCGGCGCGG
Source organism: Cryptosporangium aurantiacum (assembly GCF_900143005.1). NCBI lineage: Bacteria > Bacillati > Actinomycetota > Actinomycetes > Cryptosporangiales > Cryptosporangiaceae > Cryptosporangium > Cryptosporangium aurantiacum. The sequence continues at coordinate 63,734 of NZ_FRCS01000007.1, read as the reverse complement.
AACGGCGGGCCGTCCGGCGCGCCGGTCAGGCTCATCAACCCGGACATCCCCTGCACCAGCAAGTCATAACCGGGCAGCGCCGCACCACCGCCGGCGCCGAAACCGCTGATCGAGCAGTAGATCGTCCGGGGATTACGGCCGCGGACCGCGTCGTAGTCCAGCCCGAAGCGCGCCAACCCGCCCGGTTTGAAGTTCTGGATGAACACGTCCGCCCGCGCCGACAGCGCGTGCGCCACCTCGCGGTCGGACGGGTCCTTCAGGTCCAGCGCGATCGACCGCTTGTTGCGGTTCACCGCCAGGAAGTACGTGCCGACGTCACCCCGGGTCGGCGGCACCCAGCCGCGGGTGTCGTCGCCGCCGGGCCCCTCGACCTTGATCACCTCGGCTCCGAGGTCCGCGAGCAGCATCGTCGCGTACGGCCCGGCCAGCACCCGCGAGAAGTCCGCGACGACGACGCCCGCGAGGGGCCCACTCGGTTGCTGTGCGGCCACTCGACCACCCCTAACCGCTATACGGACACTTGTCCGCTACTCTGCGCGCGCCGCTCCGCCCTGTCAAGAACGGCGCTCACGCCGTCTGTGAGCGATTAACCTCGACGTGCGGGCGGGACTGCCAGAGCGCCCACTCCGCGCTCACGTCCCCGGCCGCTCGCAACAGCCGTGGCAGGTGCACGTCGAGCAGCGTCTCCAGCGGCGTCTCGGCCGCGTGCACGGTCACGTTCATCGCCGCGCGGACCCGTCCCGAACCGTCGCGTACCGGCGCGGCCACCGACCGCACCCCCGGCGCCAGCTCCTCGTCGGCCAGCGCCCAACCCCGCGCCCGCACCTCGGTCAGCTCCGCCGCGAAGTCCCCGGCGTCGCGTCCGGTGTACGGCGGCAACCCCGCCCGGCTGGGCTCCGCCAGCACGTGCTCCACCTCGGCGGGCGGAAGCCCGGCCAGCAGCACCTTGCCCTGCGAGGTCTGCGCCGCCGGGAACCGGGTGCCGATGTCCACCCGCAGCGTGATGATCTTCGGCACCGACACCCGGGCGACGTAGACGATGTCCGAGCCGTCGAGCTGCGCCATCGACGAGGACTCCCCGGTCGCGGCGACCAGACGCTCCAGGTGCGGCCGGGCGATGTCCCACAGCCCCTGCGAGCTGACGTACGCCATGCCCAGCGAGAGCACCTTCGGCGTGAGCGCGAACCCGCCGCCCTCGGCCGTGCGGACGTACCCCATCTCCTCCAGCGTCAGCAGCAGCCGGCGCGCGGTCGGACGGGCCAGGTCGGTCGCGGCCGCCACCTCGCTCAGCGACATCACCGGCCGCCGCGCGTCGAAACACGCCAGCACGTCCAGCCCTCGGGCGAGGGCCTCGACGAAGTCCGGCCCGGTTCCACGGTTCGCCATCTCGTCGTTCCTCCGGACACCTGTCCACCGGACCGTGGTGTCCGGCGCACACCTACCGTCTCACACCTGCCGCCGCGCACCGCCGCAGTCACGCGCGGCGGCTAGCGGACAATCGTCCGCACAGTGAACACCGTCACGCGTCCGGCAGCACGTCGAGGGGCAGGTCCGCGGTCACGACACCCCCGTCCGGCCCGCCGGTCGCGACCAGCACCGCGGCGAGCATCGCCCGCACGGTCAGCGGCGGAACCTCACCGATCAGCACCCGCAGCACGGTCTCACCGCCGCGGCGACCGGCGTCGTCCTGACGTTGATCGCGGTGCTGCTGGTGCTCGCGCGTCCGGAACCGGCCTGAACGAGGGGCGGCCCGCCACCGCGGGCCGCCCTTTTCGCCGACCGGGATGTCCAAATCGAACCTATTGCGGTCACCGATGAGTCCTGTCATCGTGTTCTCCGACAGTTGTCGGAGAAACCGGGAGACTTCGTGACCGCGACCGCCACGGGCGAGGTGCACTTCAGCCCCTACGACCAAGACATCGTGAGCGACCCGTATCCGGTGTACCGCCGGCTCCGCGAGGAGGCGCCGCTCTACCACAACGCCGAGATCGGCTTCTACGCGGTGAGCCGGTTCGCGGACGTCTCGGCGGTGCTGCAGGACCACGAGACGTACAGCAGCGCGAAGGGCGACATCCTGGAGCTGATCCAGGCCGACATGGAGGTGCCGTCCGGCGTCCTGATCTTCGAGGACCCGCCGGTCCACCCATTACACCGGCGCCTGCTGTCCCGGATCTTCACGCCGAAGCGGATCATCGCCCTCGAACCGCAGATCCGTGACTTCTGCGTGCGGTCGCTCGACCCGCTCGTCGGCGCGTCGGAGTTCGACATCATCGCCGAGCTCGGCGCCCAGGTCCCGATGCGGGCGATCGGGATGCTGCTCGGCATCCCGGAGGCCGAGCAGGAGGCGGTCCGGGACGCGGTGGACGAATCGCTGCGCACCGAGGCGGGCGCACCGATGAGCGCCGACCAGACGCTGCTCGACGGCGAGGCGTTCGCGCAGTACGTCGACTGGCGTGCGGAAAACCTGTCCGACGACATCATCAGCCAGCTCCTGCAGGTCGAGTTCGAAGACGAGACCGGCACGGTCCGCAAGCTCACCCGGCAGGAGGTCGTGCTCTACGTGACCGTGCTGGCCGGCGCGGGCAACGAGACCACCGGCCGGCTGATCGGCTGGACCGCCAAGCTGCTCGCCGAGAACCCCGGCCAGCGGGCGGAGCTGGTCGCCGACCCCACGCTGATCCCCGGTGCGATCGAGGAGATCCTGCGGATGGAGGCGCCGGGTCACTTCATGTGCCGGTACGTCACCCGGGACGTCGAGGTGCACGGCACCACCGTCCCGCAGGGCAGCATCATGATGGCGATCATCGCCGGGGCCAACCGGGACCCGGAGCGATTTCCCGACCCGGAGACGTTCGACATCCACCGCCGAGACGTCCAGCACATGGCCTTCGGCGGCGGCATCCACTTCTGCCTGGGCAACGCGCTCGCCCGGCTGGAGGGCCGGGTCGCGCTGGAGGAACTGCTGAAGCGGTTCCCCACCTGGGACGTCGATCTGGCGAACGCCCGGCTCTCCTCGACCTCGACGGTCCGCGGCTGGGAGAAGCTCCCGCTCCGGATTCGGTGAGGGTGACCGTGAAAATCCTCGTGGACTTCGCGAAGTGCACCGGTCTCGGCCTCTGCGAGGCCGCGGCACCGGAGCTGTTCGAGATCGACGACGACGGCGGGCTGGTGGTCCTCGTCGACGACGTTCCGCCCGGTGAGGTGGACGCCGCCCGCGCGGCCGTCGTCGGGTGCCCGACCGCGGCGCTGCAGCTGACGGACGAGTAAGCCGTTCAATCCTCCCCGGCCGGGCCCGATCCGCTCGGCGTACCATCGGCGCGGAGCGGGTCGGCCGGGACGGATCGGCCGGGACGAGGAGCAGCGTGTCGAGCAGCGGTGGGCCTACGCCGCCCAAGGATCCCCGGGCACGGCGCTCGCGGCAGGCGCTCGAACGGGCGCTCCTGGACCTCGTCGCCGAGCAGGACCTCGCGCAGATCTCGGTCTCCGACATCACCAAGCAGGCCGGGCTCAGCCGCTCGACGTTCTACGAGCACTACGTGGACGTGCACGACCTGGCGGCCTCGGCGTGCACCCTGCTGTTCGACCAGCTGGTCGAGGGCCTGCCGATGGCCGATCCGGGGCTGGTGGAGAAGCCCGACCCGCCGGACAACCCGCTGGTCCCGGTGTTCTCGCACTTCGCCACGCACGCGCCGCTCTACCGCTCGCTGCTCGGGCCGGACGGCAGCGCCCGGGTGATCAACCACCTCGTGCACCGGCTGCGGGCCGCCACCCGTGCGAACCTGCGGTTCGCCGCGCAGATCACGCCGCGCGTCACCGGTGCGCCGGGCACCCCGCCCGACGACCCGACGTACGCGCTGATCGCGGGCGCGATCGTGGGCATCGTCGTCGACTGGTTGCGGCACGAGACGCCGGACACTCCCGAGCAGCTCGCGGCACGGGTGTGGCCGCACCTCGTGGGCGCCGCCGAAGCCCGTGAGTCCTCGTTCTAGAGCCCGAACGCGCCGCCCTCGATCAGGATCACCAGCCCGATGCCGATCAGCACGACCGGCAGGACGACGTGGCCCCAGCGGGCCAGCGCGGCGGCCACCAGCGGCCGGGTGGCCAGGAACCATCCCGCGGCGCACCACACCCCGACGCCGACCAGGAACACCGCCGCGTACAGGCCCAGGTACGGGACCACCGCGTCCGGAAGCAGGCCTGCGCCGAGCGACCCGACCACCGCCACCGCGAGAATGCCCAGGAAGCCGAGGTACTGCCCGGCCACGACCCCCCGGACGCCGCCCCGGCGGCCGGCGGCCCGCCCGAAGAACACCGCGAGGACGAGCAGGTCGTCGACGTTGGTCGCGGCGAACATGCCCGCCGCCTGGCCGAGCGTCGAGAGCTCCACGCACGCCCTTCCCCGGTCCGGTCCGCCCTCGGGAGCCTACGGGGTGGCGGGTGACGTCAGATGTGGCGCATTCGCTGGGTCGGCGCGTTCATCAGCGACTCCGCGGTACGCCGGTGCGCACCGCCCGGCGCCGCCTCCCGCGCCCGGTGCCGCAGCCAGAGCGACCCGACGATGGCCCAGGCGATCGTCGTCGGGGCGATCAGCGCGAACAGGACGAACGTGATCACCTGGTAGGTCCAATCCAGGCTGCTGCCGAGGACGGCGGTGAGCGCGTACCCCTCCAGCAGCAGCGCCCCGGTTCCGGCGGCCGCCGCGGTGGTCCAGTGCGGCACGACCCGCGAGTCGTACGCCCGCCGGGCCACCTGGAAGCCCGCGTAGCCGAGCAGGACTACAGCCAATAAGTACGCGCTCACATCGACTCCCCGGGGGACGACAGCACCTGTTCCGGGGATAACCAGAACCACCCGGCCGTGAACGTGCTCGAGGACATGAGTCCGGGTGGGTAGCGGCATCGGCAGAATTGCCCATTTGTCAGGACCGGCGACGATTCTCCGGCCGTCGCGGCGGACGATGCGATTGCCATCAGCGCCGATCGTCACGGCAACTGTCCGATGACGATCGCGACCAGAGGAGGTCCCATGAGAGCGTCCCGACTCCCCCGGCGATTACTCGTCGCCGTCGCGGCCCTCACCGTCGCCGTGTTCACCGGCGCCGGGTTCGCGCCGGCCCCGAGCGCAGCGGCCACCGGCTCCGGCCCGTACCCCGCCCGGTACGAGACCGACGCCACGCTGCGCAACCACACGATCTACCGCCCGGCCGACCTGACCACCGCGCCGCGGCTGCCGATCGTCGTCTGGGGCAACGGAGCGTGCCGGGCCGACGGCACGTGGTTCGAGAACTTCCTGTCCGAGATCGCGTCGCGCGGGTACCTCGTCGTCGCGAACGGTCTCCCCGGCGGCAGCGGCCAGACGCAGGCCTCCTGGCTCACCCAGAGCATCGACTGGGCGATCCGGGAGAACAGCCGGCTGGGCAGCAAGTACCGCGGCAAGCTCGACACGACGAAGATCGCCGTGATGGGCCAGTCGTGCGGCGGGCTGGAGGCGATCGAGGTCTCCGGCGACCGCCGGATCACCACGACCGTCGTCTGGAACAGCGGGCTGTTCGGCACCGGCGCGAAGCTGGGGTTGCGTAACCTCACCCGGCCGGTGGCCTACATCAACGGCGGTCCGAGCGACATCGCGTACGCGAACGCGGTGGACGACTTCGGCAAGCTGCCCGCGGCCACCCCGGCGTTCTTCGGCGCGCTGAACGGCGCCGGACACTTCGGCACGTACGGCCAGCCGAACGGCGGCGAGTTCGCGATCGTCGGCACCGCGTGGCTGGACTGGCAGCTCAAGGGCAGCCAGACCGCTGCGGCGCAGTTCGTCGGCGCGGCGTGCGGCCTCTGCCGGGACGCCGACTGGGAGGTCCGCCAGCGCAACCTGCGCTGAGCCCTATCACCCGCGAGCGGGCGCGTTCAGGCAGGCCATAGGTCGCCCGAACGCGCCCGCTCCTGCTTGCCCCCCGTGGCCCAGGTCTCAACGGCTCAGGGAATGCCTCTTCCGCCCGTAGGGTTGTGGTGCATGCAAACGCATAGAGGTTACGGTAAGTGAGCATAGGGAGACGGCCATGCAGTTCGGGGTGTTCTCGGTCAGCGACATCACGCGCGACCCGGTTTCCGGTGAGACGCCGAGCGAGGCCGAGCGGATCGACGCGATCGTGCAGATCGCCAAGAAGACCGAGGAGGTCGGGCTCGACGTCTTCGCGATCGGCGAGCACCACAACCCGCCCTTCTTCTCCTCCGCGCCGACGACGCTGCTCGCGCACATCGCCGCGCTCACCGAGAGGCTGATCGTCACTACGTCGACGACGCTGATCACGACCAACGACCCGGTGCGCATCGCCGAGGAGTACGCGATGCTGCAGCACCTGTCGAAGGGCCGGATGGACCTGATGCTCGGGCGCGGCAACACCGCACCGGTGTATCCCTGGTTCGGCCAGGACATCCGCCAGAGCCTGCCGCTGGGTCTGGAGAACTACAACCTGCTCCACCGGCTGTGGCGTGAGGACGTCGTGGACTGGGAGGGCAAGTTCCGGACGCCGCTGCAGGGCTTCACGTCCACGCCGCGCCCGCTCGACGACGTGCCGCCGTTCGTCTGGCACGGGTCGATCCGCAGCCCCGAGATCGCCGAGCAGGCCGCTTACTACGGGGACGGCTTCTTCGCCAACCACATCTTCTGGCCGAAGGAGCACTACATGCGGCTGATCACGTTCTACCGCCAGCGCTACGCGCACTACGGCCACGGCTCCGAGAAGCAGGCGATCGTCGGCCTCGGTGGCCAGGCGTACATCGCGAAGCGGTCGCAGCAGGCGGTCAAGGAGTTCCGTCCGTACTTCAACGAGGCCCCGGTCTACGGCAACGGCCCGACGATGGAGGACTTCGCGGACCAGACGCCGCTCACCGTCGGTAGCCCGCAGGAGGTCATCGACAAGACGCTGACGTTCCGCGAGCACTTCGGTGACTACCAGCGCCAGCTCTTCCTGATCGACCACGCCGGCCTGCCGCTGAAGATGGTGCTGAACCAGCTAGAGCTGCTCGGCGGCGAGGTCGTGCCGGTGCTGCGCAAGGAGCTGGCCGCCAAGCGCGACCCGGAGGTGCCCGAGGCCCCGACCCACCAGAGCCTGGTGAAGGCCAAGTACGGCGACGGCCCGGTCCGCCAGCCGCGGCCGAACGCGAACCGCGGCGACAACGTCACCGGTGGCTCGCCGTACCAGGACACCGACGCGGTCCAGGCCGGCTAATGACCGCCAACGGGGCATGGGAGGCCCTGCTCGAAGCCCACGCCCGGCTGATGAAGCAATTCGCGGCCGAGGACGTCTGGCAGGGCCTCTCCATGCGCGAGTACGACGTGCTCTACACGCTGTCCAAGTGCCCCGGGCCGCAGCGCATCGGCGAACTGTCCCGGCACGTGCTGCTTAGCCAGCCGGCGCTCTCCCGCCTCGTGGACCGCCTGGTCGAGCGCGGGTACGTCGAGCGCTGCCCGGATCCCGCGGACGGCCGCGGGGTCCGGCTCTCGCTCACCATGGCCGGCCGGGACCTCCAGCGCCGGGTCGGACGGGCGCACGCCCGCGGCGTCAGCCGGGCCCTGCGCGAGCGACTCACCCCGGATGAACTGCACCAACTCGAGACCATCGGCAGGAAGCTCGGACATGAGTAAGAACCTTTCGCTCGTCGTCGTCACCGCGGGCACCAGCGACCCGTCGTCCACCCGGCTGCTGGCCGACCGCACCGCGGAGCGCGTCAGCGCGCTCACCGGCCGGCGCGGCCACACGGTGGCCGTCCAGGTCGTCGACCTGCGTCAGCTCGCCACCGAGATCACGACCGCGATGATCTCCCAGCTGATCGGGCCGAAGCTCCGAGCCGCGATCACCGCGCTCGGCGAGGCGGACGGCATCGTCGCCAGCACGCCGGTCTACAAGGCGGGCGCTAGCGGCCTGTTCACGTCGTTCTTCCAGGTGCTCGACAACGACCTGCTGATCGCGAAGCCGGTCGTGCTGGCCGCCACCGCGGGTACCGCCCGCCACGCGCTCGTCGTCGACGACCAGCTGCGGTCGCTCTTCGCCTACCTGCGGACCGTGGCGGTGCCGACCTCGCTGTTCGCATCCACCGAGGACTGGAACGACCCGGCGTTGAACAAGCGCGTCGACCGCGCGGCGCTGGAGCTCGTCGTGCTGATGGAGAGCGGGTTCGCGCAGGAGATCCGGGGCGAGTCCTGGCATAGCTACCAGCACGAGTTCGGCAGCGCGGGCGGGACCGAGGTGTCGATCAACCTCGACTCGGACCTGATGCGGCTGGCGACCGGCGGCTCGGCGAACTGACCGCCGGTTAGCGCGCCAGGTCGCGGAGGGCGGCGCGGAGCAGGTCCGGCGTCCGCTGCGGCGGTTCGGCCTCGATGAACAGCTGGCCGATCGCCGCCGCGTACAGGTCGACGTCCTCTTCCTTGTCCAGGTAGAGCGCGCTGGTGAGGTACTCGAGATAGACGACGTCGGACATGTCCGGGTGCGGAAAGCGCAGGATGCTGAAGGCCCCGCCGGACGCCGGGTGACCGCCCGCGCGGAACGGAATGACCTGCAGGCGGACGTTCGGCAGGTCGGTCGCCGCCAGCAGCGCCTCGATCTGCCCGCGCAGGATGTCGGCCCCGCCGATCGGCCGCCGCAGCACCGCTTCGTCCAGCACCGCCCACAGCCGCGGCGGCTCGGGCCGGGTGAGGACCGTCGCGCGGGCCATCCGCAGCTCCACACGGCGGTCGATCTCGTCCCGCGCCCGCGAGCCGTGCCCCAGGTTGATCACCGCGCGGGCGTACGCCTCGGTCTGCAGCAGCCCCGGTACGAACTGGACCTCGTAGGTCCGGATCAGCTCGGCCGCCTGCTCCAGGTCGAGGTAGTTCTGGAACCAGGGCGCGAGCACATCGGAGTACCCCTGCCACCAGCCGGGCGCGTTGGCCTCACGGACCTGCGCGAGCAGGCGGGAGTGCTCCTCCCCGGGCTCCACACCGTACAGGCGGAGCAGGTCGACGACGTCCCGCTCCTTGAAGCCGACCCGGCCCAGCTCGATCCGGCTGATCTTCGACTCGGAGCCGCGGATCGCCCAGCCCGCCTCGGCGCGGGTCAGCCCCCGCGCTTCCCGCAGTTGTCGTAGCTGCGCACCGACCTGGATGCGGTGCGCGATCGGCCCACCGTTCGACTGCGGTGTATTCACCAGCCGCCTTCTCGTCAGGTTGTGCGGACAAGCATAGTCCGCAGCCGAGACCTACCCGCCACCCCGCTCTCCGACCGTGCTGTCGCATGTGGACATACTGGGGACCCGTGCGGCCCCGCACGCGCGCGAGTCGAACCGGCGCGGTTCAATGGCCGTGATCGGAGTTGGCACGCACCGTTGTCAGAGGAAGCGGAGTTGCGTTCTATGACCGAGGAGACCGGCCTCCCCGCCGACACGAAGATCGACATCAGCGTTCCGCACTCCGCGAGAATCTGGAACTACTGGCTCGGCGGCAAGGACCACTTCGCCGCCGACCGCGCGGCCGGTGACGAGGTGCTGGCCCACATCCCCGACATCCCGCTCGGCGCGCGGGCCGAGCGCGCGTTCCTCAAGCGCGTCGTGCGGTACCTGGTTCGCGACGCCGGGATCACCCAGTTCCTCGACGTCGGAACCGGCTTGCCGTCCGCGGACAACACCCACGAGGTCGCGCAGTCGCTCGACCCGACCGCCCGGGTGGTGTACGTCGACAACGACCCGCTGGTGATGGTCCACGCCCGCGCGCTGCTGGTCAGCTCGCCGGCGGGCGCGAGCGACTACGTCGAGGCCGACCTGCGCGACCCCGAGGCGATCTTCGCCGCCGCGGAGCGGACGCTGGACTTCAGCCGTCCGGTCGCGCTGATGCTGCTGGGCGTCGTCAACCACATCATGGACGACGACGAGGCGTACCCGGGTGTCGCCCGGCTGGTGTCGAAGCTCGCGCCGGGCAGCTACCTGGTGCTGACCCACTCCACCGCCGAGATCCACGGTGAGCCGATGCTGCGGGTGATGCGCGAGACCACCGAGCGGGGCGGCACCCCGATCCGGGCCCGCACCCGGGTGGAGCTCGAGCGCTTCTTCGACGGGCTGGAACTGCTGGAGCCCGGCGTCGTGTCCTGCTCTCGCTGGCGACCCGACGCGGACGAGCTCGACGTCCCGGACGTCTACCTGTTCGGTGGGGTGGGCCGGATCGGCTGAGGCCCGGCCGGGTGCCGGCGCCGCGTCCGACGGCGCGATCACCCGCACCACGTCGACGGCGGTGGCGTCCGGTGCCCGGCCGATGGTGGACGATCGCCCTGCGCCGGAGCGTGCCACACCCCGCTCCGGCGGCTCGACCGACTATCCGGCGGTGGACAGCGGAACCCGCTGGGCGGGCGCGAGGACGACCCGGTTCCGGCCGTGTTCCTTCGCCCGGTACAGCGCGCGGTCGGCGTCCCGCATCAGAGCCGTTGCGTCGTCGGTGCCGCGCAGCGTCGCCACGCCCAGCGATCCGCTCATCTCGACCGGACCGGTCTCCGGCAGGACGACCGGCGCACCGGCCAGCGCCGCCCGCAGCCGCTCGGCGAGTTCCGCCGCGCCCTGCTCCGGGGTGTCCGGCAGCAGCCAGGCGAACTCCTCGCCGCCGTGCCGGGCGATGACGTCACCGGCCCGCGCCACCGCACCCAGACGCTGGGCTGCCTGCACCAGCGCGGCGTCGCCCGCGGCGTGCCCGTAGGCGTCGTTGATCCGTTTGAAGTGGTCGATGTCCAGCACGACCAGGCTCAGCGGCGCCCCGGAGCGGCGGGCCCGAGCGACCTCGCGGTCGAGGGCGTCCTGCAAGAACCGCCGGTTGTGCAGGCCGGTCAGCGGGTCGGTCACCGCCAGCCGGGCCTGCTCGGCCAGCGCGTCCCGCAGTTCGCGGGCCAGCCGGGTGCGGTCCCGGGTCACCAGCAGCTGCCGGTACAGCAGCCCGGCGACGATCACGGCAGCGACCACCACCGGCACGAACGGAATGTCCGCCGCGGCGATCTGGGCGGCCACCACCGCCCAGGCGGCGAGTGCGGCGACCAGCAGCGGGACGATCGTGAGATCGCGGCCGATCACCGCGGGTACCGCCTCCTTCTCCGGGTAGCGCAGCGCGACCAGTCCGCCGAGCGTCAGCACGATCGCGCCCACTTGGTAACCGAGGTTCAGCCAGCTGGTGTCGCCGTAGCTGTCGTTGATCGTCTGGTAGGTGTAGCCACAGTCGACAACGGCCCAGACCAGGTAGGCCCAGCCGACCAGGCGCACCGACGTCGGGAGCCGGTCGTGGCCGGACAGCCCGAGCGACACCAGGCACACCAGGATCGCTATGTCGGTGAGCGGGTACGCGACCGTGATCAGGCGGCTGAACCCGTCGCTGTCGTCGACCTGCGGTGCGACGAGCACCTGCCAGCCCAGCGTCGCCAGGCCGAGGGCCACCAGCGTGACGTCGAGCAGCATCCGCCGGCTCCGCGGGGCACCGGCCCTGCGGAACGCGACCAGCAGGCCGATCGGGATCAGCAGGCCGCTCAGGATGTAGAAGACGTCAGCCGGCGACGGATAGGTCTCATCGTCCGGCGCGGTGTACGCCCGGTAGCTCCACATCACCTCGCCGGCCAGCCACAGCACGCCGGAGCAGGCGAACAGCACCCACGCCCTGCCGATCCGGTTGGCGTGCCTGCGACGCCAGGCCGCCCGGCACCCGGTGACCGCGACCACGATCACCGGCACCAGGTAGGCGATGTTCGCGGTGAACTTCGCCAGCCCGGGGGCGTCCTGGCTCCGCCAGGTCAGCACCGCGAAACAGGCCAGCCAGCAGAGCCCGAGCAGCGCGGCCCGGCGGATCACACGATCGGAGCGCAGCACGCGCACGATCGCTTCCGGGGCGATCCCGGTCGGCTGTGCGGCGGCGGTCATCGATTGCCCGTCAGCAGGTGGTTCGGGGTACGCGGCCCGGCCAGCGCCGCACCGATGAGTTCGGGGTCCCCCGGGCGGCCGTAGAGCCAGCCCTGGATCTCGTCGCAGCCGTACCGCCGCAGCAGCGCGGCCTGGTGCGGCTCCTCGACGCCTTCGGCGACCGTCCGCAGGCCGAGCGTCCGGGCCAGCGCGGTGATCGCGGCGATGACCGGCGCCTCCTGGTCGGTGGGGCCCAGCACGGCCACGAACGACCGGTCGATCTTGAGGATGTCGGCCGGGAGGCGGTGCAGCCGGCTCAGCGACGAGTACCCGGTGCCGAAGTCGTCGATCGCGATCCGGATCCCGAGTGCCCGCAGGCGGCGCAGCACGTCAAGCGCCGCGGCGGAGTCGGCGTCCAGCGTGCTCTCGGTGACCTCCAGGACGAGGCGGTCGGCGGGCAGCCCGGAGTCGGCCAGCGCCGCGACGACCTGATCGTAGTAGTCGGGCTGGTCCAGCTCCTGGCCGGAGACGTTGACGGTGACCTTCGTGGCGACGTGGCGGGGCCAGGACGCCGCCGCCTGGCACGCGGTCCGGAGGACCCAGCGGTCGAGCACCCGGATGAATCCGCTGCGCTCGGCGTCCGGAATGAAGTCGTTCGGGGGGACGGGGCCGAGGCCGGGCCGGATCCACCGGACCAGTGCCTCCGCGCCCGTGACGCGGCCTTCGGCCGCGTCGACGATCGGCTGGTAGACGACGGTGAACTCGCCCGCGGTCAGTGCGGCAGTGAGCTGGGACGCCACACCCGCGGTGTCCTCGTAGTGCACGGTGCTGCTGCCGCCGGTCCGCCGTGCCTCCGACAGCGCGCTCTCGGCGCGGCCGGTGAGCAGGGCGGACGTGTCGCCGGCGCAGTGTCCGGCGGTGCCGACCGGGAAGCCGCCCGCGGTGCTCGCGGCGGCGCGGAGCCGTTCCAGCAGCGCGGTCGTCGCGGTGACCCCGCCGGTGACCAGCACCGCGAACGTGGTGTCGCCGTAGCGGGCGACCACGGCCGGACCGGCCTCGGCCGACCACGTCTGGCCGAGCCCGCGCAGCAGGTCGTCGGCGGCCGCGGGGCCGCGGCGGGCGGCGCTGTCGACGAGCTGTTCGACGTCGAGCAGGGCCAGCGTCAGCGGCGTGCCGTCGCGGTCGGCGGCGAGCTTGACACGCAGCGCGCGGACCAGCCCGCGGCGGTTCGGCAGCCCGGTGAGCAAATCGATGTCCGCCTCGGCCGCCGCGCGGACCAGCCATCCGGTGACCGCAGCGACGACCCCGTTGACGCAGACCAGCGTCGCGGCGATCGCCACCGGCAGCGCCGACCAGGCGAACTGGGCGAGCGCGATCAGCCCGACGATCCCGGCGTCGGCGAGCAGCGTGGCGCGGCGGTCGAAGAACGCGTGTACGAACATCGACAGCAGCGGCAGGAGCAGCGCGGCAGCGGTTGCCTCCGCGTGACCGCGCTGGGACGACATCTGCAGCGCCAGCAGGGCGAGCGTCGCGAAGACCAGGCCGTAGAAGCCCCGGACGGACAGCCGCTCGCCGCAGAGGACGAGCAGGACACCGCCGATCAGCGCGACCGACGAGACGGCCAGTGCCGCGGCACGATCTTCCCAGGCGGGGACCAGCCAGGCGGTGAGGAACCCGACCAGCCCGCCGGTCAGGTAACAGACCGCGGCGAGCCGGGCCATCGCGCGCCGCGAGGCGATCACCGAGGGATGCGGCCCGAACCGTACGCGCATCGCCCCTCCTGTCCCCGCAGTGCGCCCCACGTCGGGGTGATCGGCGGGCAGTGGCCCTACCGGAGGAATCCGGGTCACCTCGTGTCCGAGGTCACGAAGATCCACGGCCTCACCCACCGCGCCACCGACGCGACCGCAGGCCTGCCTGCGCGGGTGAACCGGTGCGGGCGGCCGCCGACCCCGCCGTCACCGGAAACGGCGGCGGCGAGCTCGAATCGCGGCTCTAGGATCGGGGGCCTCCGGGCCTGCCCGCCGAGTCGCGAAGGAGCAGGAGCCTTGTCTCTCGTCCGCGTCCAGAACTTCTCGATCTCCCTCGACGGTTTCGGCACCGGTGACGGGCAGAGCCTCGACGCACCGTTCGGTCACGCCGGCGAACGGCTGCACGAGTGGATGTTCGCCACTCGGTGGGGCCACGAACTGCTGGGGCGACCCGGCGGGACCGGCGGCATCGACGACGCGTTCGCGCGGCTGTTCTCGGTCGGCATCGGCGCGGAGATCATGGGTTCCGGGAAGTTCGGGCCGCCCGGATGGCACTCGGACCCGGACTGGCACGGTCCGTGGGGCCCCAACCCGCCGTTCCACACCCCGGTCTTCGTCCTGACGCATCACTCGCGCCCGTCGCTCGAGATGGACGGCGGCACGACGTTCCACTTCCTCGACGCGCCGCCCGCCGAAGCGCTGGAGGCGGCGCGCGCGGCCGCGGGCGGGCTGGACGTCCGTATCGGCGGCGGTCCCAGCATGCTCCGCGACTTCCTCGCCGCCGGGCTCGTCGACCATCTGCACGTGGTCGTGGTCCCGATCCTGCTCGGGCGGGGAGTGCGGCTCTGGGACGGGCTGGAGGACTTCGACCGGAACTACACGATCGAGACCATGGTCTCCCCCACCGGAGTTACACACCTGACGTTCACCCGCACGGGCGCTGATGGCTGACGAGCCGTTGGACGATGCCGCGGCCGCACGGCTACGGCACGCCGTGGCCGTGGTGCAGCGCGACCTCGACGCCGCCGGGATCGGCAGGGCGCCGAACGCTGCTCCGGTGTCGGCCAGTAGCTCTCCGGGGTCAGCGCGCCAGTTCGGGGCTCGGTGCCCGGAACGCCGGACGCGCGTCAGCGAGCAGCGGCGCCGGTGCGGGCAGAGCCAGCCGCTCCCGCAGCGTCCACGCCCCGCCGGCCGCGACCGGCGCACCGGGGACCGTCCGCAGCCACGCGCCGGCCCGGTCGAGGAAATCGGCCAGGTCCTCGGTGTCACCAGGTCGTAGCAGGACGCCGTGGACCCGCTCGTCGGCGAGCAGCGACGCCGCCCGGGTCCCGTCGTCCACGATCTCGGCCAGCAGCGGCACCGCCGGCGCATACCCCGCCGGAAGCGCGCCGTCGACCGGCCGGATCACCACGTCCGCAGGCACCTCCGCCCCAACGGCGGCCTCGGGCACGCGCCACGCCAGCACCGGGGTGCCCTGGCGCGTCGTCGGCACGGTCAGTGGACCCTCGACGTCGAACACGTCGTGGTGGTCGATCCGGCGGATCCGCTCGGCACGCGCGTAGATCCCGGTCTCGCGGTCGGCGACGATCGAGTCCGCGGGCCAGCTCTGCCACAGCCCCCGGATCGCCGCCGCCGCACCACGCGCCGTCTCGGCCCCGATCGGGACACCCTCGGTCAGCCCGGCGCCGCCCCACACCGTGCCACCGTCCGGCGCGTACCAGTCCCGGACCCCGAGCGCGAGACCGGTCCGGCCACGGGCGAGGTGGTCGAGCGACGCGACGCGCCGCGCCAGGTTGTACGGGTGGTCACGGTGCACGGCAGCGGCCGCGAGCCACCCCAGCCGAGGCGCGCGCTCGGCCAGGAACGTCACCGCGATCGTCGACTCGATCGTTCGGCGGCCCGGCGCGGAGACCGTCGAACGGCCCGGAAACGAATCGCCGATCCGGTCGATCCCGGCCACCGCGACCGCGAACCCGCTGCCGTCCAGCGCCCGCACCGGCGCCGGGTCGGCGAGCAGTTCGAGCAGGTGGCTACCGGTCAGGGCGACACCGATGGGCTTCATGCGACATCCGATCCGCCGAAGTGGCCGCGCAGCGTGGTGGTCTCGTACTCGTGGCGGAACAGGCCGCGTTTGCGCAGCAGCGGCACGACCTCGTCCGCGATCACCTCCAGGCCGTCGATCAGGACGTCGGGCTGGAGGTTGAACCCGTCGATCGCGCCGGACCGGTACCAGTCCTCGATGTGGTCGACGAACTGCTCGGGCGTACCGACGAAGCCGTGGTGCCCGGAGCCGGTGTAGCGGGTCTGCTTGAGGTACTCGCGCACGGTCGGGTTCGTCGCCCGGATCTGCTTCACGATCGACTGCCGGAACCCGATGCTGCCGCCCTGGAACGCCGGGTCGGCCGCCTGCGCCAGCACCTCCGGCGGGAACGGCGCGTCCAGGTCGAGCGTGGTGGCGTCGATGCCGAGCGCGCCGGAGAGCCACTGTGCGGAGTAGACCGACGGCCCCAGGTCGTGCAGCGCGTCGCTGCGCCTGCGTGCCTCCTCCTCGGTGCTGCCGAGGCTGAACAGGACGCCGGGGAGGATCTTGACCGTGTCCGGGTCCCGGCCGGCGTCCGCCGCGTATTGCTTGACCTCGTTGTAGTGCTCGATCGCGCCCTCTTTGGTGAGCTCGGCGGCGAACACGCCGTCGGCGCGGGTACCGGCCAGCCGGCGTCCCTTCTCCGAGCCGCCCGCCTGCAACAGGACCGGCTTCCCCTGCGGCGACGGCGGCACGCGCAGGCGACCCCGCAGCGTGAAGTGCTCCCCCGCGTGGTCCACGTCGACGCCGGTGCGCGCGGACTCCCACAGCGCGACGACGAGGTCGACGAACTCCACCGCGCGCTCGTAGCGGTCGCTCCGCTCGGGCAGCCCGGTCAGGCCGAAGTTGCCCGCCGCGGCACCGTGCCGGGTCGTGACGATGTTCCATCCGGCCCGGCCGTCGCTGACATGGTCCAGCGACAGCAGCCGCTCGGCCAGCTCGAACGGGTCGTTGAACGTCGTCGACGCGGTGGCGATCAGCCCGAGGTGCTCGGTGGCTGCCGCCAGGTGCGCCCAGTTGATCGTCGGCTCGAGCTTGCTGACGTTCGCGTCGTAGGACGGATCGCCCAGCGCGGGCCCGTCGGCAAGGAAGAACGCGTCGAGCGTCGCTCGCTCGGCGGTGGCGGCGATCCGCTGCCAGTACCCGGGGTCGGTGGGCGCATCCGGGGTCAGCCGGGCGTCCCACTGCCAGGCCGCGGGCAGGTACCCCAGGACCAGCGTGTTCACGCCGAGGATGACGTGCCCCTCGCGGGCACTCATGCCTGCGACGCGTCGTGGCTCGACGCCCCGGTGAGTGCCTGCAGCGGGTTCCTGCCGTTGACGAACCAATCGCCGAGCAGGCGTTCCTTGTAGACGCGCGGGTTGTGGGAGGCCAGCGTCCTGGCGTTGCGCCAGTGCCGGTCCAGCCGCAGCTTCTCGGAGACCCCGGACGCCCCGAGCGCGTCGAACACGATCGTGGCGGCTTCCAGCGTGTGCTCGATGATGACGATCTGGGCCTGCGAGATCGCGACGTTACTGGCCACGAGTTGCCGCTGCACAGCGTCCGCATCGTTGGTGAGACGGGAGGAGACGATCGCGTCGAGCGTCGCCGCAGAGGCCGAGAGCGCGGAACGCGCGCCGTAGGCGAGCGCACCGACCCGACCGATGACCTGTAGTAACTGGGGGTCGTCGGTGATCGAACCGGTGACCGCGTGCCGGTAGGTCCGCTTGCGGGCCTTCAGCGCCTCGATCCCGTCACGGTGCGCGGCGGCCGCGATGCCGGCCAGCGCCGCGAGCATCGCCTCCTGGTAGAAGTGGCCCAGGTAGGGCGCGCGGTCGGCGTACGGGATGACGTTGTCGGTCTCGATCCGGGCGTGGTCGTAGGTGGCGCTGCCGCTGCCGGTGACGCGCTGCCCGAACCCGACCCAGTCGTCGACGACCTGCACGCCCGGCTGGTCGACCCGCACCAGCGCGGTGAGCGGACCGTCGTCCGGGCCCTTGCCGAGCACGTCGAGCCAGTCCGCGTACAGGCTGCCGGTGGCGTAGAACTTCGCGCCGGTCACCTGCCAGTGATCACCGTCCGGGGTGATCACGGTCTTGAGGTTGTCCAGCGTGCCGTTGTTCGCCTCGGTCCAGCCGCCGCCGACGAATTCGCCGGCCAGGAACCGGGCGATCCATGCCTCGTTGGCGGGGGTCACCGCGGCGGCGAGGCGGTCCTCGACGAACGCGAGGTGGTTGCGGAACACGTGGGCGACGTTGGGGTCGGCGGCGCCGAGGTCGGTGAGCAGCTCGAACGTCTGCTGCAGCGAGGCGCCGAGGCCACCGCGGTCGACCGGGATCCGCAGCGTTCCGAAGCCCGCGTCGACGAGCCACCGGACCTGCTCGTGGACGAGCGTGCGGCCGTTCTCCCGGTCGGCGCTGTCCTTGGCGATGCGTTCGAAGACCGGCGCGAAGGCCTCGTGCAGACGAGCGCTGTCGGCGGTGGGTGGAGCGAGGAAAGTCGATGTCACAGAGTTTATCTATCAGATTAGTAGGTTACTGAACAGGAGCTCCCCGTTC
This sequence comes from Cryptosporangium aurantiacum, assembly GCF_900143005.1. Classification (NCBI taxonomy): domain Bacteria; kingdom Bacillati; phylum Actinomycetota; class Actinomycetes; order Cryptosporangiales; family Cryptosporangiaceae; genus Cryptosporangium; species Cryptosporangium aurantiacum. The sequence goes on along the minus strand of NZ_FRCS01000007.1, from coordinate 45,469 downwards.
GCCGATGCATCGCTGACCGTTTTGGCCGGTGACCCGGGGTGCACGCAGGGGCTACCGTGCGGTTATGACTCTGCCGCTCCCCGGTCCTCATGACCGCGATCCCTGGTACCCGGCAGATCCCGCATCGGCTCCGCCGCACGCCGGGTATCCGTACTCGGCGCCGCCGAACGCCGGCGGGGTCCAGCCCTACTCCGCCCAGCCCTACTCCGCCGCGCCCTACTCGGGACAGCCGTACCCCGGGCCCCACCCGCCGCACTACGCCCCGCCGGTCGGCTACGGCGTCGATCCGATCACCGGCTTGCCGTACTCGGACAAGAGCAAGCTGGTGGCCGGGCTCCTGCAGATGCTGCCGGGGTTCTTCCTCGGCCTCGGGGGCATCGGACGGCTCTACGCGGGCCACACCGCGCTCGGCGCCGTGCAGATCGGCGCGACGCTCGTCGGATGGGTGTCGTTCTGGCTGGCCGTCTGCCTGTCGTTCCTGCTGTTTCCGCTGCTGATGTTCGGGGTGTACGGGGCGATGTGGCTGTGGTTCGTGATCGACGGGATCGTGCTGCTGGCCGGTAACCCCCGAGACGGCCAGGGCCGCCCCCTCCGCACCTGACGGGTGCCCGCGCTGAAACTGCACGGTGTGGTGTTTCTGACCCTGGGCGTCTGTTGTTTCGGACTTAGGTTCTACTTTTAGGGGGCCCGGCGGCGTCGCGGGCGGACCGAAGGGTGGAACGGTGACAGCAACCGGGTCGGACGGGATCGTCGTGCTGGGCACGGAGCAGCAGGCGGCCTGGGGACGGCGGGAGCTGCCGCCGATCGAGAAGTTGCCGGGTGGGATCTGGTCGGTGCCGGTACCGATCCCCGACAACCCACTGCGCTACACGCTGAGCTACCTGCTCCCCGGCGACACCGGCGTGGTCGTCGTCGACCCCGGATGGAACGACGAGGAAACCTGGTCGGCGCTGCTGGCCGGGCTCGAGGTCGCCGGGTTCGCGCTCGACGACGTCCTCGGCATGGTCGCGACCCACGTCCACCCGGACCACCACGGGCTCTCGCTCCGGCTGCGGGAGGCCACCGGCGCCTGGGTCGCGATGCACCCGGCCGAGGCCGACAACATGCCGCAGCGGATGGGCGCGACCACGCCGGAGATTCGCCGCCGGGGCATGACGCAGATCCTGAAGGTGTCCGGTGCCAGCGACGAGGACATCGAGGAGCTGCTCACCGGCGGCAACCCGCGCAGCGAGCCGGACTTCCGGATGGCCGAGCCCGACGTCCTGCTGGAGGACGGCGAGCTGGTGCCGCTACCCGGCAGGCGCATCCGCACGGTCTGGACGCCCGGCCACACGCCCGGTCACATCTGCCTGGCCGACGAGGACACGAAGGTGCTGCTCACCGGCGACCACGTGCTGCCCCGGATCAGCCCGAACATCGGACTGAACCCCTCGGCCGAGGGCGCGCCGCTGGCGGACTTCCTCGCCTCGCTGCAGAAGGTCGCCGGGTACGACGACCACGACGCGCTGCCCGCGCACGAGTACCGGTTCCGCGGGCTGAGCGCGCGGTCGGCGGAACTGATCGCGCACCACGAGGAGCGCTGCCGGGAGCTGGTCGCGGTCGTCGCGTCGCTCGGGCAGCCGACGATGTGGCAGATCGCGGTCGGTCTGACCTGGTCGCGGCCGTGGGCGGAGATCGGCCGGATGCGATTCGCCGCCCTCGGCGAAACCGCGGCACACGTGCAGCACCTGGTCGGCCGCGGTGAGCTGGCCTGGGTGGCCGGTGAGCCGGGTGGGGCCCCGCGCGTCCGGGTCGACGGATGACGCGCCTCGGGCTCGGTTTGGCCGCCGTCGGGCGGCCGGCCTACCTGACGGCGGCCCGGTCCGCCGAGTTGGGCGACGATCGGTCGGTTGCTGCCCTGCGCGCCCGTACCGCTGAGCTGTTGGACGCCGCCTACGCTGCCGGTGTGCGGTATGTCGATGCCGCCCGCTCGTACGGGCGCGCCGAGGAGTTCCTCGCCGCCTGGCGCGCGTCCCGTCCGGACGTCACGGATCTGATCGTCGCGTCCAAGTGGGGATACACCTACGTCGGGGACTGGCGCACGGACCGTCGCGTCCACGAGGTGAAGGACCACTCGGTGCAGGCGTTCCGCCGCCAGTGGGCGGAGACGCGGGCACTGCTCGGCGACACGGTCGCGGTCTACCAGATCCACTCGGTCACACCCGAGAGCCCGGCGCTCGACGACGCCGAGCTGCTCGGGGAGCTCGCGCGCCTCCGGGACACCGGCGTCCGGGTGGGGGTGTCCACGTCCGGGCCGGCGCAGGCCGACTCGGTGCGGCGGGCGCTCGGCGTCGTGGTGGGCGGCGCGCCGCTGTTCTCGGTTGTCCAGTCGACGTGGAACGTGCTGGAACCGTCGGTGGGTCCGGCGCTGGCCGAAGCCGCCGACGCCGGGGTCGCGGTCGTCCTCAAAGAGTGCCTCGCGAACGGGCGGCTCGCGGCGACCGAGCCGGACGGCACGCCGGGAGTCGCGCGGGCGGCGGACGTCGCGAAGCGGCTCGGGTTGCCGCTGGACGAGTTCGCGATGGCGGTGGCGCTGGCCCAGCCGTGGGCCGGGCGGGTGCTGACCGGCGCGGTGACCACCGACCAGATCGCCCGGAACCGGCGCGCGGCCGAGGCGGGGATCCTGCCCGCGGACGCGGCGGCGCAGCTGGCCGACCTGGCCGAGGCTCCCGCCGACTACTGGGCGACCCGGTCCCGCCGGGAATGGCGCTGAGCGCCGTGCGCCGCTCCCCCGCGCTCCGGCTGCTCGCCCCCGGCTCCTGGCCGGAGGCCCGCCGGATCGCCGACATCCTGCGCCGCGAGACGATCGGTGGCGCGCTCCTCCTGATCGCCGCGGTCAGTGCGCTGATCTGGGCCAACTCGCCCTGGTCCGGCGCCTACGAGACGCTCCGCGACACCGAGCTGGGCCCGGCCGCACTGCACCTCGACCTCACCGTCGGCGCCTGGGCCGCCGACGGCCTGCTCGCGATCTTCTTCTTCGTCGCCGGTCTCGAACTCAAGCGCGAGTTCGTCGCGGGTGACCTGCGCGATCCTCGCCGGGCCGCGGTCCCGATCGCGGCGACGCTCGGCGGTGTGGCCGTGCCCGCCCTGCTCTACCTCGTCATCGTCGTCGTCGGGGACGGGCCGCTCCGCGGCTGGGCGATCCCCACCGCGACCGACATCGCGTTCGCGCTCGCCGTCCTCGCCGTGATCGGCAGCCACCTGCCGTCCGCGCTCCGGACGTTCCTGCTGACGCTCGCGGTCGTCGACGACCTGATCGCGATCGTGATCATCGCGGTCGTCTTCACCGACGACCTGAGCCCGGTGCCGCTGCTGGTCGCGCTGGTGCCGCTGGGGCTGTTCACGCTGCTGGTGCAGCGGCGGGTGCGCGCGTGGTGGTTGCTGCTCCCGCTTGCGGTGGTGAGCTGGGCGCTGGTGCACGCCTCGGGGGTGCACGCGACGGTGGCCGGCGTTCTGCTGGGGTTCGCGGTGCCGGTGCTGCGCAGTGCGCGCGGCGACGCCGGCCCGGGCCTCGCCGAGCACTTCGAGCACCGCTTCCGGCCGCTCTCGGCGGGCGTCGCGGTGCCGGTCTTTGCGTTCTTCTCTGCCGGGGTGACCGTCGGCGGGCTGCACGGCCTGACCACCGCACTGACCGACCCGGTCACGGTCGGGGTCGCGGCCGGGTTGGTGATCGGCAAGACCGTCGGTGTGCTCGGCACGACCTGGCTGGTCGCGCGCTTCACCCGCGCCGACCTGGCCGCCGGACTCGGCTGGGTCGACGTCACCGGCCTCGCGATGCTGGCCGGTATCGGCTTCACCGTGTCGCTGCTCGTCAGCGAACTCGCGTTCGGCGCGGGCAGCGTCCACGACGAACACGCGAAGGTCGCGATCCTCGGCGGGTCACTGCTCGCCGCGCTGCTGGCCGCCGGCGTTCTCCGCGCCCGGAACCGGACCTACCGGAGAATCGCCGAGGAGGAGACGCTCGACACCGATCACGACGGCATCCCGGACATCTACCAGCGCTAACCCTTGGTGGCGGCGCGGGCCCACGCGACGAGGGCGGGCTGGCCCAGCAGGCGCAGCGCGCGCTTGCGGTCGGAGTCCAGCCCGAACGCGTCCTTGTGTTCGACGAGCTGCGCGATGTTGCCCGGGAACACCGCGACGAAGAACCCGGCGACGAGCGTCCCGAGCCGTCGCCGCGCGGGCTGCCGCCACGTGGTCAGCAGCGACGCGCCGAGCGCGATCTCGACGACGCCCGAACCGAGGACGACGGTGTCCGGGTCGACGGGGATCCAGCTGGGTACCTGGGCCTGGAACTCCTCGCGCAGCGTGGTCAGATGGCCGACGCCTGCGCCGACCAGGACGGCGCCGAGCGCGACCTGTCCGGCCGCGCGTAGTGCGCGGGAAGGGGTGGTCACCGGTGCTCTCCGTTCGTCGGCTGCGGTGCCCCCGAAACCTAACCCGCCAACCCGCGAGCCGCCCGCTGGATCCGCGTCAGCCGCACTCGCCGCCCGCGGTCGACACCGTCGACGTGACGTGGCCGCCCGCGGTCACGAAGAACATCGTGACCGCCAGGTCGTCGAGGCTGCGGCGGCTGCGCTCGAACAGCGAGCGGTAGCTGGGGACGTCCGGCAGCGCGATCGCCACCCGGTACCCGGGGTAGGCGTCGCGGACGAGGACGGCTTTCAGCAGCGCGGCGGCGTAGCCATGCCGCGCCTGCTCGCCCGGGGCGGCGGTGCCGGAACGGCGCGGAGAGCCCTTCACCTCGATCGCCCAGGTGCAATGGCCCTGGCGCGCGACGACGTCGATGCCGCGCTCGGTGGCGGCGGAGTCGGCGGTGTCGGCGACCCGCTGGATCTCCCAGCCGCTCCGGGTCAGGTGGGCGACGAGGTGAGCCTGGACGGCCGCCTCCGACTGACCGGCGTCCGGGTTCTCGAACGGGCGGAACCCCTCCCGGTAGGCGTCCGGATCCCGGTAGCCACCCGGGTCGCGGAAGTCGTCACGGCCGCGCCGCACGAACGCCACCCGCCCGCCGCTGAGGTCGACGCGATCAACGACGAACCCGGCGGCGAGCCACGCGGCCGCCTGCGGTGACGTGCCACTGTTGCCCCACCAGGCGCGGTAGTCCCTGGCCGACGGCGGGAGGGTGCCGACGAGGCCCTCGACCTCCCCTAACGACAGTCCGATCTCTTGCTGGTCGTTCGGCACCGCGGCCAGGTGCCGGCGGAGCGGGTCGTACTTCCCCATGATCCGATCACCTCGGATTCGTCCGACGCGGTCCGCGGTGCGGAGGCGGTGACGCCGATCCTCCTCCGACCTTACCGATCCGATCCCACCCTTACCGCCCCATTTCGGAGCCGGTCCTGCACGCTGTGACTCGCCTGAGTACCGCACAGTAACGTCACAGCGCCACCCCGCCACGATGACCGCGCGTCGTCGACACGGGGAGTGCACTGTGGTGGATCACCGGTTACGGGCCTGGGCAGCGCTGACGTTCGCGGTCGGCGAGATTCTCCTGCGGGCGTCCTGGCTGGCCGGGAGCCGGTGGGGATACACCGCCTGCGACCGGACCGACCTCCCGGCCGACCCGAGCGGCGGGTGCGGCGCCGACCGGGTGACGGCGGTTCCGTTCGGGGTCGGATGGGGCGCACTGCTGGCCTGCGCCCTGCTGGCCGGCTGCGCGGTGCTGGCGCTGTGGCGTCCGGGCCGGGTGGCCGCGGCCGCCGCCTGGGCCGGTGCGGCCGGCCTGGTGCTGGCCTCGTTCCCGCTGCACCTGCTGTTCGAACTCCCGGCGGCGATCGGCGGCCGGCCGGAGGACTGGCGGGACCTGTTCGGACGGCTGGCCCTGCTCGGTGGCGGTGTGCTCTTCGGCGAGCTGGCCGCGGCGCTGACCCCGGTGGCGCCGGGAGGCACGCCGACGCTGCGGCCGGTGCCCCGCTGGGCCCGGATCACGGCGTACACGGCGGCGGTGCTGCCCTGGATCGGCTGGGCGGTCCCCCACGCGCTCTGGTTGCTCGGGGTGCCGTTCGGCATCTCGTCCGCGATGGTGGACGACATCGACGCCGAGCTGAGCAGCACCGCCGGGATCGCGATCACCGCGATACCGCCGCTGGCCGGCTTACTGGTGCTCGGTCTGGCGCAGCGCTGGGGCCAGATAGTGCCGGAGTGGGTGCCGCACCTCGGCGGGCGCGCGGTCCCCCGGCTGCTCGCGCTGGTGCCCGCGGGCACGGTCGCGGCAGCGCTGGTCGCGTACGGCCTCCTGTCCACCGCCGCGCTGATCGCGGCGCTGGCCGACGGCTCCTCGTCCGGTGCGGACGTGCTGTCCGGGTGGGCGGCGACCGGCACGCTCGTGGTCTTCGTGGCCTGGGGCGGCACGCTCGGCGCCACCGCCGTCGGCTACCACGTCGCCACCCGCACCCCGCGCCCCGCCGCGGCGACGCCCGCCGTCATCCCGGAGGTCGGCCGGGGGCGGCTGAGCTCGTCGCGTCCAGACGCACCGCCGGAAGTGCCAGCGACAGTTCCACCATCGCCCGGAGCGACGTGAGCCGCCGCCCGGTCAGCGCCTCGATCCGGTGCAGCCGCTTCTGCACCGTGTTGCGGTGGCAACCCAGCCTGCGGGCCGCTGCCGATACCGACCCGTCGCACTCCACCAGCGCCTCGAGCGTCTCGACGTAGGCGTCCCACTCGGACGGACGCAGCGCGGAGAGCCCGCCGAGCGTGTGCCGGACGAGGACCTCCGCCACGTCCGGTGCGGCGGCGACCAGCGCGTGCGGCAGCCGGTCGGTGACCAGCACGACCCCGCGGTGGCCGGTGGGCAGCGTCCGCAGAGTGAGCACCGTCAGGCGGTGGGCTGTCGCGACGTCGTCGAACCCGTCGATCACCGGCGACACCGACGCCTGGCCCGGAACGCAGTCCACCAGCGCCGCGACGGCGCCCTCGACGTCGTCCGGATGATCGAGGGCCACCAGACCGGACTCGCGCGCCCCGTGGGTGACCCAGACCGACGGGAAGCCGGCCGCCCGCAGCGCCGCCTCCGGGTTCCGCCCGTCGTCCGACGGCGTGCACGCGGTCGCGGTCACGACCAGGCGGGGCCCGCGCGCGGGGATCCCCAGCACGTCGCTGGCCTCGGCGACCGCCGACGGCGTCGGCGGCCGGCGTTCGAGCAACCCGGAGAGCACGGTCTCCCGGCGCAGCCGGGTGGTGCGCTGCAGGCGGGTCTGTTCCTCCCGGTACGCGGCGGCGACGACGGTGGAGACCCGGTCCAGGGCATCCCAGACGACGACCGCCTCGGCCAGCAGGCGGCGGACGCCGTCGTCGCCGCTGCGGGTCGCCTCGCTCACCAGCGCCTGCCAGATCGCCCGAGCGCAGAGCCGATACCCGTGGAGCAGCCACTCCATCGGCGCGCCCTCCTGCGCGCGCCGACGTCCGGTCTCCTCCAGCGACAGCCGTCCCCCGGCGCCACCGTCCGCCAGCTCACCGAGCATCTGGCCGAGGCTGACCCGGCAGGTGTCGCGGAGGTCGGTCGCGCTCAGCGCGCCGCTCGCGAGGTACTCCGGCCGCAACTCGACGACGTGCCGGAACACCTCGCCGGTCAGCGCGGGCAGACGGTGGGCGCGCAGCAGCGCGGCGAGCGCGTGCACGCTCGGGCCGACCGGAGCCGCTGACATATCGGCGGAGCGTAGAGACTCCGACCCGCGATCGACAGCGCCTGACGCCGGTCCCGTGCACCCGCTCCGGACGACGGGCCGCCACAGTGTGCAGTGTGCACACCGCAGAACGTCATCGTTTGCCCGGTGCCCGCCCGGTCGCGCCGGCCAGCCCGATCGACAGCCACTGGGCGTCGGGGTCGTCGACGATCGCCAGCGCTTCGGTGTAGTCCTCCGGGGAGAGCAGCCCGATCTCGATCAGCCGCGGGCCGATCTGGTGCATGGTGAGCTTGGAGAACGCGGACTCCGGCGAACCACCGCGGACGACGCGGTAGGTGAGGTCCGCCTCGACGTCGACGAGACCGGCCGCGCGGAGCGTCGTCGACAGCTGCAGACCGAACTCGGGGTCGGCACCGATCGCGCGGAACGCGGTGGCCACCGCGGCCAGCGTGCGGGCCTGCGCGGGCGCCACCGACGCCGGGACCGTGACCGCCTGCCACGCGGCGGTCTCCGGACCGCCGAACACGGTGTCCTCGAGGACCAGCGCCCCACCGGGGCGGAGTGCGGTGGCGAGTTTGGCCACGATGCGCGCCCGGTCGGGGATGTGCTCCAGCACGGCGCGGGCGTGCACGACGTCGTACGCGCCCTCCTCGAGAGGGTCGGTGGTCACGTCGTGCTGCCGTACCTCGATGACGGAGTCCGCTTCGAGGAACCGGACGTCGAGGTCGGTGGCCACCACCCGGCCGGTGGGGCCCACCGCGGTGGCGAGCCACCGCGCGATGCTGCCCGCGCCCGCCCCGACCTCCAGGCAGCGCCCTCCGGTCGGGACGCCCGCCGCGGTGAGATGACGAATCGTCACCTCGTCGAAGCCGGCGGAGAGGCCTTCCAGCCGCCCGCGCTCCTGCTCCCACTCCTGGCTGTAGATGTAGGTATCACTCGATGGAGTCGACATGCCTCGCGACTATCCGCCGGGTGGACGCCGACGGGGTGGGCCGAGTCACCAACGCGACGCCGCACGCGAGCGGGGTGTGCACGCTGCACACCCGATCACGCCACGAACAGTGCTTCGGACACCGATCCCGCGGCATCGGCCGGGCAGCCCTGTGTCGTAGGACACACTGTGTCCCACTCTGCCGGGCCCCCACGCAGGGAGGACCTCCGTGCTGACGGTCGACGACGTCCACGTCTCCTACGGTGGTGTGGTCCAGGCCCTTCGTGGCGTGACGCTCTCGGTGCCCAACGGCGCGGTGGTCGCGGTGCTCGGCAGCAACGGCGCCGGGAAGAGCACGCTGCTCCGGGCGATCTCCGGCACGCTGCGCCTGCAGTCCGGGCGGATCGACGCCGGCCGGATCCGCCTCGACGACCGTGACCTTCCCGGCACCGATCCCGGGACCATCGTCCGCCGCGGTGTCGTTCACGTCCCGGAGGGACGCCGGATCTTCGGTCGGCTGACCGTCGAGGAGAACCTCCGCGCGGGTGGGCTGGCCAATTCCGACCGCGCCGCGAAGGCGCGGGCGCGCGACCGGGTGCACGACCTGTTCCCGGTCCTCAAAGAACGGCGGACGCAACGCGGCGCGCTGTTGTCCGGCGGTGAGCAGCAGATGCTGGCGATCGGCCGGGCACTGATGGCCGACCCGAAACTCCTGCTCCTCGACGAGCCGTCGCTGGGGCTGGCGCCCCGGGTGATCGGCCAGATCGGCGAGGTGATCACCGAGATCAACCGGCAGGGCACCGCGGTGCTGCTGATCGAGCAGAACGCCACGATGGCGCTCAGCGTCGCCGAGCAGGCCTACGTGCTCGACGTCGGACGGGTGTCGCTCTCCGGCACGGCGGCCGAACTCGCCGGCAGCGACGAGGTGCAGCGCCTCTACCTCGGTCAGGACACCACCCGCGCCGCTCCCGGCGAGGCGGCGCCCCGCCGGACCCTGTCGCGGTGGTCCGGATGACCGAGATCCCGACCCTGGAAGTGGACGACGTCACCGTGCGGTTCGGTGCGCTCGCCGCGCTGTCGGGCGTCTCGTTCACGGTCGAGCCGGGCGCGATCCACGCGGTCATCGGTCCGAACGGCGCCGGGAAGTCGACGCTGTTCAACGTGTTGTCCGGGGTGTATCGCGCCGCCGCAGGGGCGGTGCGGTTCGGGCCGGCGCGGCTGGACCGGATGCGCCCGTTCCAGATCGCGGGCGTCGGCGTCGCCAGGACGTTCCAGAACATCGCGCTCTCCGGCGGGCAGACCGTGGCCGAGAACCTCATGCTCGGCAGGCACCACCTCACCCGCACCGGCTTCCTCGCGGCGGGTCTGCGGCTGCCCACCGCCACCCGCGAGTATCGGCGGCACGCCGCGCGGGTGGCCGAGATCGCCGACTTCCTCGAGCTCGGCGGCAAGCTCGACACACCGGTCGGCGCGCTCTCCTACGGCGACCAGAAGCGCGTCGAGGCCGCCAGGGCGCTCTGCACCGAACCGCGGATCCTGCTGCTGGACGAACCGGTGGCCGGCATGAACGCCGACGAGACCGCGCGGATGGCCGGGACGATCGGCGCGATCCGCACCGCGCTGGGGATATCGATCGTGCTCGTCGAACACGACATGAGCCTGGTCATGGCGCTGGCCGACCGGGTCACGGTGCTCGACTTCGGACGCCGGATCGCCGACGGCAGCCCGGCGGAGATCCAATCCGACCCCGAGGTGATCCGCGCCTACCTCGGCTCGGGCAGCGACGTGCTGCCACCACCCACCGCGACCCACGGGGAGGACACGTGAGCCAGTTCCTCTCGCTGCTGCTCAACGGCGTTTCGCTGGGCGCGATGTACGCGCTGATCGCGCTCGGCTTCGTGGTGATCTTCAAGGCCAGCGGCGTCGTGAGCTTCACCCACGGCTCGCTGCTGCTGCTCGGGGCGTACGCGATCGTCCGGTTCGCCGAGCCGTGGGGGTTCTGGCTCGGCGCGCTGGCCGGGATCACGCTCACCGCCGCGGTGTCGCTGCTGATCGAGCGGCTGGTGATCAACCCACTGCGTGGCGCGCCGGACATCAGCCTGGCCGTAGTGACGATCGGCGTCGACATCATCCTGGTCACCGACATGATCCGGCGGATCGGGTCGGACATCCTCAACGTGCCCCACCCCTGGGCCGGGGACGTCGTCCGGCTGGGTGACGTCGGCATCAGCACGAACCGTGCGCTCGCGATCGGCGTCGCCACCATCCTGATCGCCCTGTTCTTCGCCGCGTTCAAGTACTCGGACTGGGGCGTGGCGATGCGGGCGGCGGCCGAGGACGGCGAGGCCGCGGCGCTGATGGGAATCCGGCAGGGCCGGGTGTCGGCGATCGCCTGGCTGATCGCCGGTGTGCTGGCGGCGGTGGCGGCGCTGTTCCTCGTCGGTGCGCCGACGCCGGGGGTGAGCCCGGCGGTGTACACGGTGGCGCTCGGCGCGCTGCCCGCCGCGATCCTCGGCGGCCTGGACTCGACCGGCGGCGCGCTGGTCGGCGGCCTGCTGATCGGCGTCGCGGAGGCGCTGGCCGCCGGCTACCAGGACCACCTGCTGTTCCTGGGGCGGGGCATCGGCGCGGTCGTGCCGTACCTGGTGATGATCGTCGTCCTGCTGGTGCGGCCGTCGGGTCTGTTCGGGACGAAGGAACTGACACGTGTCTGAGCCCGCCCGCGTGGCCGAGCCCGCTGCCCCCGCGCCGTCCGGTGCGGCCGGGCCGCCGAAGCGTCGCGTCGAGCGGCCGGTGCGGCTGCTCGTCGTCGGTGCGGTGCTGGTCGTGCTGCTGGTCGCGCCGTTCTACGTCGAGGAGTTCTGGCTGCGGACCGGCTTCGCGATCTGCGGTGCCGTGGTCGGTGCGCTCGGGCTGAATTTGCTGGTCGGGACCGCGGGCCAGCTGTCGCTCGCGCACTCGTTCTTCCTCGCGGTCGGCGCGATCAGCTACACGTTCGTGGCCGACGACCCGAGCGGTGTCCGGGCCGACGAGCTGTCCGGGCTGGGCTGGCCGCCGTTGTTCGGGCTGGTCGTCGGCGTCGTGCTGGCGGGCGTCGCGGGGCTGGCGTTCAGCCCGATCGCGGCCCGGCTCCGCGGTATCTACCTCGGCGTCGCGTCGCTCGCGCTGGTCTTCATCGGCCAGCACGTCCTCAACAGCTGGACGTCGGTCACCGGCGGGTTCAACGGCCGTTCGGTGCCGGAGTTCACGCTCTTCGGGTTCCAGTTCGCGGACACGCCCGCGCTGACGCTGCTCGGCGTCCCGTTCCGGGAGTCCGAGCGGCTCTGGTACCTCGGGCTGGCGCTGGCGCTGGTCTCCTACCTGTTCGCCCGCAATCTGCTGCGCAGCCGCCCCGGCCTGGCGCTGCGGACGCTGCGCGACAGCGAGGTCGCGGCTTCGGTGATGGGCGTGGACGTCCAGCGGTACAAGGCCGGGGTGTTCCTGGTCAGCTCGGCGTACGGCGGGCTGGCCGGGGTGATCTACGCGCTCTCGATCGGGAGCGTCGCGCCGGAGTCGTTCGGCCTGTTCGTCTCCATCCAGTACCTCGCGATGATCGTCCTCGGCGGGCTCGGCTCGCTGGGCGGCGCGATCGCCGGGGCGGTGTTCGTCGCCGCGCTCCCGCTCGTGCTCCAGCGTTACGCGGACGCGCTGCCGCTGGTCACCGACGCCGGCGGCGGTGGCCTGGCCGCCGGTGAGGCCGCCCGGTACCTCTACGGCCTGGCGATCGTCCTCGTGGTGCTCTTCCACCCGACCGGGCTGGCCGGTCTCGCACGCCGATTCCGCCGCCGCACTCCTTCCACCGATCCCGCGACACCGAGGGGGCACCGATGAGCATCGCCGCCCGCACCCGTCTGGTCGCCATCGCCACCGCGTTCGCGGTCGTGCTGGCCGGGTGCAGCAACAAGGCCGACGACGGGAACAACGGCTCGGGCTCGGTCGCCACCGACGTCGGGGTGGACGGCGACACGATCACGCTGGGCGTGCTGACCGACCTCACCGGCGTCTTCGCCGCGCTGGGCAAGGACATCACGAACGCGAACACGCTCTACTGGAAGACCCGCAAGGTCTGTGACCGGTACACGGTGAAGCTCGACGTTCAGGACACCGGGTACGTGCCGCAGCAGGGCGTCCAGCTCTACAGCTCGATCAAGTCCGGCGTGCTGGCGATGCAGCAGACGATCGGCTCGCCGATCAACGCCGCGCTGGCCGCGGACTACGAAGCCGACCGGATCGTGAACTTCCCGTCGGCGTGGGGCGAGACGCTCACCGATATCCCCGGCACCGGCCTGCCCGGCGCGACGTACGACGTCGAGCTCTCGAACGGCTACGACTACATGTTCAAGCAGGGTCTCCTCAAAGAGGGCGACACGGTCGGCCACATCTACTTCGAGGGTGAGTACGGCGAGAGCGGCCTGGCCGGCACGAAGTTCGTCGCGGGCAAGAAGAAGCTGACGGTCGTCGAGGCGCAGATCAAGGCGACCGACCAGGACATGAGCGCCCAGGTGAGCCAGTTCAAGGCGCGCGGGGTCGACGTGATCGTGCTGACCGTCGCGCCGACGCAGACCGCGTCGGTCGCCGCGGCGGCGCAGGCGCAGAACATGCGGGTGCCGATCCTGGGGAGCAACCCGGTGTTCGCTCCGGGCCTGCTGCAGGGGCCGACCGCCGGTTGGCTGACGTCCTACCTGCACGTGGCCGCTCCGGTGTCGACGTTCGACCGCCACCCGGCCCTCTACGACGAGTACACGAAGGCCTACCCGGAGACCCGGAACCCGAGCGCTGGTGTGGTGCTCGGGTACGGCATGGCCGAGATCATGCGCCAGGTGCTGGACGCCGCCTGCGAGCGTGACGACCTGACCCGCCAGGGCGTGCTGAACGCGTTCAACGAACTGAAGCAGGTCGACACCAACGGGCTGCTGGTGCCGATCGACAGCTTCACGCTGCACCGGTCGCCGAGCCTGCAGAGTTTCATCTTCCGGCCGGCCGATGTCCGCGGCGGAGCGAAGGTCGTGCAGGACGCGTTCGAGGGTGAGTGGGCGGAGCAGCTGGCCGGCCGCTGACGGTTCCCGCCGTCCGGGTCACCGGCTGGCCAGGCTGGATAACCTGACGCTCGATGGACGCCGAACAGCCGCTGATGAGCCCGGTCGGGGTGGGCATCTTCCTGGTTGCGGCCCTGGTCGGACTGGGTGGCCTGGTCGCTGTCTGGTTCGACTCGACCCGGACGTACGGGCTGATCGCGGTCGGCGCCGGGCTCACCGCGATGCCCCCGCTGCTGTCGGTGGAGCGGTGGCGGGTCGCGTTCGAGGAAGAGCGGACCTGGCTCGCCGCGCTCCGCGTGGTGAGCGGGACGGTCGGGTTCTGGCTGTGCGTGACCGGTGTGCTCGCGCTGGTCGATCCGCGGTCTCGACCCGTCGGGGTCCCGCTGCTCACCGCGGGCGTGGTCGTCGTCATCGCCTGGTTCTTCCTGGCGTGGGCCTGGTACGAGAAGGCGTACCGTCCGCTCCCCGACGTCGCGACGCCGTACCTGGTGTCCCGGCGCCGGAACGCGCTGACGCCGACCACGGAACTCGGGGTGGCCGGGCTCGGGGTGGCCGTATTCGCCGTCCTGGTGGCCGCGGCGGTCTTCACCTGGCGGATCACGGACGACGGCGCCGCCGGGGTCCGGTTAGTCGTCCTCGGCGTCGCGGCGTTCGTCGCCGGGGTGGGCAGCGCCGGGATGGTGCTGCTGGGGAGGGCGCTCCGGGCGGCGGACCGGTCGGGGCGCGGGAGCGTCGTCGCCGGGATCGCCGGCTACGCGGGTCTGGCGCTCGGACTCGTGCTCGTCCTGGTGCCCGACGCCCGGGTGGTGGCGATACCGATCCTGTGCGGAGCCCCCGCGCTCGCCGTCGGCGCAAACCTCACCGCCGCGGGGATCCTGCACGGCAACAACCCGTGGGCCTCCCTGCGCGGACGCCTCTGGCTGACCGTGATCGCGCTGGTGCCGATCGCCGTCCTCGGCGTGGTGGGTGTCGTGTACAGCTCCCACCCCGACTACTACGCCCGGTACGGAGAGCCCGTCCAAGCGCGCAACCCGTCGCACTGCGTCGTCACGTCGCGATTCCGGAACGGCTCGCCCGCCAGAACCTCGGAGACTTGCCTGGTCCTCTACGAACGGAACGGCGAGACCGAGGTCGGTGACCTCACCGTCGGCGCGGGCGACGATCCCTTCGTGCGCGGGGGCGTGGACGCGTACGTCCTGGACGACCGCCTGGTGACCGAGGCGGCGGTGGGAAGCCGGATCTCCGGCGAGGTGGTGCTGGGCCGCTACCTGCCCGGTTCGCTGCGCATCGCGGCTCTGCCCGCCCTCGTCATCTTCCTGGCGCTGGCCGGAACGCTCGGTCAGCAGGAGCGACAACGCAAACGCGCGCGCCGCCGCGGTGAGGTGGTTCAGGCACCGTTCCGCCGGCGCCCCGGAAAGAAATACCGCTCGCCGTTCCGCGGGATTCCGGACAGAAAGTGACCGCTATGGCTCCTAGCCTCGAATCATGAGCCACTCCGAGTTGACCTGGGCCCACGTCCACGCCCGCCGGACCGCACGCCACGCGCTCACCGCGCCGCTGCCCGCCGGGCGCGCCGCCGAGGCGGCGCGGGCGCTCTGCGGCGCGCACGCGCAGGTGCTGTCGGCCGCCGAGCTGTCGATCGGCCTGCGGGTCGCCGACACGACCCGGTCCGACGTCCGTGCCGCGCTCTGGGACCGGCACGAGCTGGTCAAGACGTTCGGTCCGCGCGGGACCGTGCACCTGCTGGCCACCGCGGACCTTCCGGTCTGGACCGCCGCGCTGTCCGCGATCCCCTCGTCGGCGAGCCCGTTCCCGGACGGCGTCCGGTTCACCGCGGCCGAGGTCGACGCGGTGGTCGCCGCGATCGACGACGCGCTGATCGACGCCACGCTGACCACCGACGAGCTGGGCGACGAGGTGGTCGCGCGCACCGGGCCGTGGGCGGGCGAACGGACGATGGAGGCGTTCCAGGACAAGTGGCCGCGCTGGCGGCAGGCGATCAGCGCCGCCGCGCACCGAGGCGTCCTGTGTTTCGGCCCGACCCGGGGCCGGAAGGTGACGTACGCGAGCCCGCGCCGGTATCTGCCCTCCGAGCGGCCCGGCAGCGAGGAGGCGCTCGCGCAACTGGTGCGGTGGTACCTCACGAGCTACGGCCCCGCGACGCCGCACCAGTTCGCGCAGTGGCTCAGCGCGCCACGCGGCTGGGCGACGACGCTGTTCGCCACGCTCGCCGACGAGCTGGAGCCGGTCGACGTCGAGGGGTTCACCGGCTGGGTCGTGGCGGGCGAGGCCGCACCGACCGACGATCCGCCCGGCGGGCTGCGGCTGCTGCCGTACTTCGACGCGTACCAGGTCGGCAGCCATCCGCGGGACCGCGTGTTCCCCGGACCGGCCAGGGAGCGGGCGCTGGCCGGGAGCCAGGCGGGCAACTACCCGGTGCTGCTGATCGACGGCGTGGTCGCGGGCGTCTGGCACCTGCGGCGCTCGGGGCGGCGGCTCGCGATCACGGTCGAGCCGCTGCGACCGCTGAGCGCCCGGCGGCGCGCGGAGCTCGACGTCGAGGTCGAGCGGGTCGGCGTGATTCTCGAGGGAACACCGACCCTCACGATCGGGCCGATAACGGTCGGCGCGCACGCCTGATCCCGTTACAGTCGCTCGGTGCGACTCAAGCTGGGGCGTCCGGACCTGTCGGCCTACGCCGCTCGGTTCGCGGTGCCACCGGCCACCGCTGCCAGCCCGCTGAGCGTGACGTTCCTCGGTGTGGCGACGCTGCTGGTGGACGACGGCCAGGACGCGGTGCTGACCGACGGGTACTTCAGCCGCCCGGGGCTGCTGAGGGTCGCGCTCGGCCGGATCGCGCCGGACGTCGACCGGATCACCCGCGAGCTGACCGCCGCCGGGGTGTCCCGGCTGGCCGCGGTCGCGCCGGTGCACACCCACTTCGACCACGTGCTGGACTCCGCGGTGGTCGCCGAGCGCACCGGCGCCGTGCTGGTCGGCGGCCGGTCGGCCGCGAACGTCGGCCGGGGTGCCGGCCTTCCCGAGGACGCCGTCCGCGTGGTCACCCCCGGCGAACCGCTCGAGTTCGGCCCGTACACGATCACGCTGGTCGAGTCGCACCACTGCCCGCCCGACCGCTACCCGGGTGAGATCGACGCTCCGCTGCGGCCACCTGCCCCGGCAGCGGCGTACCGCTGCGGCGAGGCGTGGTCGACGTTTCTCACGCACGGGCCGTCCGGGCGGCGGCTGCTGGTCCAGGGCAGCGCGGGTTTCGTGCCCGGCGCGCTGCGCGGTTACCGGGCCGACGTCGTCTACCTGGGCGTGGGCCAGCTGGGGCTGCGCCCGGAGACGGAGATCCGGCAGTACTGGGACGAGACGGTCCGGCAGGTCGGCGCACAGCGTGTCGTGCTGATCCACTGGGACGACTTCTTCCGCCCGCTGGACCGGCCGCTCCGGGCGCTGCCGTACGCCGGTGACGACCTCGACGTCACGATGCGGGTCCTGGGCGAGCTCGCCGACGCCGACGGCGTCCGGCTGTGGTTCCCGACGGTCCGCGTCCCCGAGGACGCCTGGGCGTAGCGCGCCCCGAGCGGATAAATCCGTCCTGATCCGACCATCGATCGGTTAGCATGTGGCCAGCTATTCACTCAGTGAATAGCTGGCCCAGTTATCTGCTCGAAGGAGCGTGTGGACCGTGGACTTAGCCATCAAAGGCAGCCTCAACATGGTCGGGTACGGCCTCTCCGCCATCGGCCCAGGAATAGGAATCGGCCTCATCTTCGCCGCGTACATCAACGGCGTCGCCCGGCAGCCGCAGGCGCGCGGCACGCTGCAGGGCATCGCGATCCTCGGCTTCGCGCTGGCCGAAGCGCTGGCGATCATCGGCATCGGACTGGCCTTCGCCATCCCCTGATGTTCGTCCACTCTGGATCGGCGTGGCGTAGCCGTCGCTGGGGCGACAGTTACGCCACGCTGAACCACTCCGGCGAGCGGCGGGGCTCCTCGCGGGCGTCCGCGGGGCTCCTGAGATCGTGGGGTGATGGACTACGACACGATCCGCTACCAGGTCAGCGACCGCATCCTCACGCTGACGCTGGACCGGCCGGAGCAGCTCAACGCGTTCACGGTGCGCATGGCCGAGGAGCTCGTCGACGCGTTCGGGCGCGCGAGCACGGACGACGACGTCGCCGCGATCGTCGTGACCGGCAGCGGCCGCGCGTTCTGCGCCGGTATGGATCTGTCGGCCTCCGGCAACGTCTTCGGCCTGGACGAGACGCTCCGCCCGACGCCGTCGGAGATCCGGGACCGGCTGGACGACCCGGAGATCGTGCACGGCGTCCGGGACACCGGTGGCCGGGTGACGCTGGCGATCTACGACTGCCCGAAGCCGGTCATCGCCGCGATCAACGGCCCCGCGGTCGGGATCGGCGCGACGATGACGCTCCCGATGGACATCCGGCTCGCGTCCGACAAGGCCCGGATCGGGTTCGTCTTCGGCAAGCTCGGCGTCGTGCCGGAGGCCTGCAGTTCGTGGTTCCTACCGCGGATCGTGGGTATCAGCCGGGCGCTGGAGTGGACGTACTCGGCCGACATCCTGTCCGCGGCGGAGGCGCACGAGGGCGGTCTGGTGCGGCAGGTCGTCCCGGCCGACGACCTGCTGCCGACCGCCTACGCGCTCGCGGCGAAGTTCACCACCGACCGCTCACCCGTCGCGACCGCGCTGACCAGGCAGCTGATGTACCGCAACAGCGCCCAGCCGCACCCGCTGGAGGCCCATCTCAGCGACTCGCTGGCGATGTTCTACACGAGCATCGGCGACGGTAAGGAGGGCGTGCGGGCCTTCCTGGAGAAGCGCCCGCCCCGATTCACGGGCGGTGACGTCCCGCGCGTCTTCCCGGAGAAGGACTGACCTCAGAGGTCGAGGACCGCGACGGTCTCGCCGTCGCTCACCTCGCCGGTCGGGCGGAACCCGAGTTTGCGATAGAACGGCTCGGGGCCGCCCGGTCGTGGCGTCCAGCTGACGTAGACCTGCGTGCCGCCGCGGGCGCGGATCTCGTCGCACACCGCGCCGACGGCGAACCGGCCGTAGCCCCTGCCCTGCGCGTCCGCGGCGATGTTCAACCGCCAGAGCCCGGAACGCCGGTCGTCGGGGTCGTCCGCGGGATCCCACGGCAGGTCGAGGAACGCCATCACGAACCCGACCAGCCGGTCACCGTCGTAGACGAGCCGCGGCCACGCGTTCTCGCCGTGGGCGTACGCCTCGGCGAGCGACACCGCCACCGGCGCGACCAGGTCCTCCTGGTCGGCGCGGACGCTCAGCGCGAGCGCCGCCTCGACGTTCTCCGGAGTGACCCGCTCCAGCCGCATGCCGCGGACGGTACTCGCGGCGGTCAGACCGAGTGCTCGAACAGCGAGCTTCTCAGGGTCGGTAGGAGGGGCGCAGGGCGTCCGAGACCGACTTGGCGCCACCGTGCGAACCCGCACCACCGTCCACCGGGATCTCCGCGCCGGTGACGAACGAGGCGGCATCGCTGAGCAGGAACGCCACCACGGCCGCCACCTCCTCCGGGCGGCCGGGCCTGCCGAGCGGGGTCTCGGCGACGGCACTGTCCCGGAACGCCGGCGCGGCCGACGCGGTCATCGGCGTCTCGACAAAACCGGGGTGGACGATGTTGACCCGGATTCCGCGCGGGCCGAGCTCCAGGCACGCGGCGTGGGTGAGGCCGCGCAGCGACCACTTGCTCGCCGTGTACGCGACCGGGTAGTGCCCCTGCACGGCGGCGAGCGACCCGACGTTGACGATCGACGCGCCGGCGGGCATCAGCGGCGCCAGCGCCTGGATCCCCAGCAGCGGGCCGAGCACGTTGACGTCCTGCACGCGCCGGAAGGCGTCCGGGGTGACGTCGCCCAGCCGGGCCCGCCAGGTGGTGCCCGCGCAGTTGACCAGGCCGTGCACGGTGCCGAGCTCGGCGGCGAGCGCACCCCAGGCCGCCTCGTCCGTGACGTCGAACTGCCGAACGTCGAACTGCCGAACGTCGGACGCCACCGCGCCGACGGAGGCCGCACCGTCGGCCCAGGCCGCACCGTCGGCCAAGCCCGCACCGTCGGCGGAGGCCGCCGCGAGGTCCAGGCCGATCACCGACGCACCGGTCGCACGGACCGTCGCGGCGACCGCCGCACCGATTCCCGACCCGGCCCCGGTGACGACGACGGTCATCGCGCGCCCGCCTCCCGGCGTGCGGCCGCCTCCGTGCGTGCGCCCGCCTCCCGGAGCGCAGCCGCATCCCGGCGTGCGGCCGCCGAGTCGCGGCGGCGGACCGGCGGCAGCCTGGGCGCGGGCTCCGCGCTCGCTACCCGGTTGGTCAGCGTGCCGATGCCCTCGACGGTCAGCGTCACCTCGTCGCCGTTCCGCAGCGGCGGCGGATCTTGCTGTCCGCGGCGTCCCCACAGCTCCGCGAGGCAGCCGCCGTTCCCGACCGTGCCAGAGCCCAGCACGTCACCGGCGACCACCCGGCTGCTGCGGGACGCGTACGCGATCATCGCCTCGAACGTCCAGCCCATGTTCGACAGCAGGTCCCGGCCCACAACTTCACCGTTGACGGACGCCGTGCACGCCAGGTCGAGGAAGCCCTCGGCGTCGCGGTACGGCTCGAGCTCGTCGGCGGTGACGATCCACGGGCCGAGCGTGGTCGAGAAATCCTTGCCCTTGGCCGGTCCGAGGTTGACCTTCATCTCGCGGCTCTGCAGGTCGCGCGCCGACCAGTCGTTGAGGACGGTGTAACCGAAAACGGCGTCCCGCGCCTCGTCGACCGACAGGTTTCGGCCGCCCGCACCGACCACGACCGCGACCTCCAGCTCGAAGTCCCGGGCGACGGAGTCGGCCGGGAACGGCACGTCGTCACCCGGGCCGAGGATCGTGTGCGGGTTCGTGAAGTAGAACGTCGGCGCGTCGTACCAGGCCTCGGGCACCCCGCCGGTCCCGTCGATGCTGCGCCGCACGCCCTCGACGTGCTCCTCGAACGCCACGAAGTCCCGGACGCTCGCCGGGGCGAGCGGCGCCAGCAGCCGCACGTCCGCCAGCGGCACGCCGGACGTGCGCGCGATGGTCTCGGCGCCGAGTGCGAGTGCCGCGTCCAGGCCCAGCGCGACGACCGCTCGCGCGTCCAGGCCGTCGGCGAACGGGTGCACGAGGTCGTCTGCGACGAGACCGGCACGCTGGACGCCGTCGTGCAGGTAGGTGGCGATTCGCATCGATCCACTGTCGGGCAACGGCCGACCATCAGGAAGACCGATCTCTTGATGTCAGCCATTCAAACTGCTTATGGTGACGCCGTGACCGCGGACCGACTGCTGGTCAACCTCGACCTCAACCTGCTGGTGACGCTCGACGCGCTCCTCCGCGAGCGGAACGTCACGCGCGCCGCCGAGCAGGTCGGCACCAGCCAGCCGGCGGTGAGCGCGGCGCTCGCCCGCCTGCGGCGGTACTTCGGGGACGAGCTGCTGCACCGGATCGGCAACCGCTACGAGCTGACGCCGCTCGCCATTCAGCTCGCCGCACGGACGCCGCCCGCGCTGGCGAGCGTCCGGCGCGTGTTCGACGTCAGCACGGACTTCGACCCGGCCACCGTCGAACGCGAGCTGACGATCGTGACGTCCGACTACGCAGCCACCGTCCTCGGCCCGATCGTGGCCGGCCTGCTGTCCCGGCAGGGGCCCGGCGTCCGCCTGCGCCTGGTGCAGACGACGCCGGAGGCCGTCGACCACGCGGCGGACACCCTGCGGAGCGTGGACGGGATCCTGCTCCCGCACGGCTTCCTGACCGACACGCCGCACACCGACCTCTACGAGGACCGCTGGGTCTGCCTGGTCGCGCCGGAGAACGACCTGGTCGGCGACGAGCTGACGCTGGCTCACCTCGGCGAGCTGCCGTGGGTGGTGCTGTTCCACCGTCCGACGGCGTTCGCCCCGGCCGCGCAGCAGCTGCGCATGCTCGGCGTGGAGCCGCGGATCGACGTCGTGGTCGACGGCTTCCTGCAGATGCCGTTCCTGGTGGCCGGTTCGCAGCGGGTCGCGCTGCTGCAGGAACACCTCGCCCGGCGCATCGCGCCGGCGGCCGGCGTGCGGGTGCTCCCGTGCCCGTTCGACGCGGTGCCGGTGGCCGAGGCGTTCTGGTGGCATCCGATGTACCGGGCCGATCCGTTCCACACCTGGGTGCGCGACCTCCTGGTCGAAGCCGGCCGCCAGGTCGCGATGCCCTAGTCGGCTCCGCCGGTGACGCGGACGGTGAACCAGACCGTCTTGCCGCCGTGGTGGTCCTCGGTGCCCCAGCGGTCGGCGATGTGGTCGACGAGCTGCATGCCGCGCCCGCGGACGGCTCGCTGGTCGAGTTCGCGCACCATCGGGCGGACCGAGGAACCGTCGGTGAGCGCCACCCGGAGCCAGTCGCCGGAGTGGGAGAGCTCGAGTTCGAACGTCGCTTCCCCGCCGACGTGCTCGACGGCGTTCGACACGACTTCGCTGACCAGCAGGACGACGTCGGTGTGGTGTTCTGCGGCGATTCCCCAGGCGGTCAGCAGGCTGGTGGTGATGCGACGCGCCGCCTCCGGGGAACCGGGCAGGGGCGGCAGGTCGATGCGGGCGTTGGAGGTGGTCATGAGCGGGCCTCGGTCAGGTCGTTCGTCGCCGTGACGCACCCGGGGCGTCGGGTGGGTCGCGCGTAGTCTGTGCCCGCTCCGGCCGGTCCGCATGCACAATCTCGCGGCCTGGGACGTCGGATTCTCGACGCCACCGGTCGCGGAACAAAAAGCGGCAGGCGCGTCCGTCGGACGCGCCTGCCGTGCCACCGGGGTCAGGACGCGGAGACCGCGTGCTTCTCCTCGTAGCGGCGACGCCACTCGGCGCGAGGGCGGACCGTGGTGTCGACGTCGGTGGCCTTGGCGCGCAGCGCACCGACCGTGGCCTGGTCGCGCGGGGTGAGCGCGAACGGGTCCCAGTTGAAGAACCGGGCGCTGTTCTCCCAGGTGATCTTGTTGATGTCGGAGTCGTCCGCGCCGGCGGCCTCGAGCTCGGCGAGCACCTTCTCCGGCGCGTCCGGCCAGAAGCAGTCGGAGTGCGGGTAGTCGCACTCCCAGGCGATGTTCTCGATGCCGATCTCGTGGCGCAGCTTCAGCGCGGTCGGGTCGGTGACGTAGCAGGCCAGCGAGTGCTCGCGGAACACCTCGCTCGGCAGCTTGCCGCCGAAGTCACGGCGCAGCCAGCGCTGGTTGGTGTAGTGCCGGTCGCTGCGGTCCAGGTACATCGAGATCCAGCCGATGCCGCCCTCGGAGAACGCGAACTTGAGGTCCGGGTAGGAGCGCATCGCCGGGCCCCAGAGCAGGTCCTGGGCGCAGATCCCGGAGATCTGGGGCGCGAGGACCATGAGGTTGTCGATCGGCCCGTCCTTCGCCAGGTCGAGCGCGGCGAAACCGGTGCCGATGTGGCAGCACATCACCAGGCCGGTGTCGGACAGCGCCTTGAAGACCGGGCCCCAGTACTCGATGTCGTGGTAGCTGGGCAGGCCTTCGAGGTGCGGCAGCTCCGGCATCGTGATCGCGCGGGCACCCTTCTTGGCCACCCGGTGGACCTCCTTGACCATGGCCTCGGGGTTCCACGTCGGCATCAGCGCGAGCGCCAGGAAGCGATCGGGGTACGCGCCGGCCCACTCGTCGATGTGCCAGTCGTTGTAGGCCGCCACCATGATCGTCGTGATGTCGTCCCGCAGCTGGTTGAGGTGGCGGGCGCTGAACCCGGCGAACGTCGGGAAGCACATCGACCCGAGGATGCCGTTGCGGTCCATGTCGCGGACGCGCTCGTGGATGTCGTAGACGCCCGGCCGCATCTCGGCGAACCCGGCCGGGTTGAGGCCCCACTCCTCCGGTGGCCAGGTGACGACCGCGTTGAGGCCGGTGACGCCGGTCGACTTGCCGCGATAGATCCAGTGGTCGACGCCCTGCTCGTCGACCACGACGTGCGGCGCGTACTCGGCCCACTTGGCCGGGACGTGGCGGGTGAACATGTCGGGCGGCTCGACGACGTGGTCGTCGATGCTCAGCAGGACAAGATCGTCGATGCGCACGGGAGCTCCTCGGCGAGTGCGGTGGTGAGGGGGTCCGCTGTCCGCTACGGGGAAGAGCGGGGATCGGCCGGAACGCGGCCTCCTCTGTTTGTACGCTGGAAACCGATGAGACTCGGTGCACGATCGGCCAAAGATCCTGCAGAAACGGCCAGCGTCGACATTCGCCGTGGCGGCAGGGCGCTCGCGGGGAGCTATCTCTACGAGGGTGACCGCTTGGTCACCGGCTGGCACTCGCACGAGATGCACCAGATCGAATACGCGGTCAGCGGCGTGGTCGAGGTCGAGACCGCCAGCGCTCACTATCTGCTACCGCCGCAGCAGTTCGCGTGGATCCCGGCCGGGCTAACGCACCAGGCGACGATGAACGCGCACGTGCGGACCGTGTCGGTGATGTTCGCGCCGGAGCTGGTCCCACGCCCCGGTGATCGGGCGCGGATTCTGGCGGCGTCGGGGCTGATCCGGGAGATGGTGCTCTACGCGCTGCGCTGGCCGATCGACCGGGAGGACGGTGACGCGGCCTCCGACGACTACTACCGCGCGCTGGGGCACGTGGTGTCCGACGCGCTGGAGCACGAGGCGCCGCTGAGCCTGCCCAACTCGTCGGACCCGATCGTGGCCGCGGCGATGGACTACACCCGCGAACACCTGGACGAGATCACGGTCGACCAGGTCTGCCGGGCGATCGCGGTGTCCGAGCGGACGCTGCGGCGACAGTTCTCCGCCGCGGTCGGCATGTCGTGGCGCGCCTACCTGTTGCGGGCGCGGCTGATGCGGGCGATGGCGCTGCTCGCCGCACCCGGTCACTCGGTGGGCGAGGTCGCCGCGGCCGTCGGCTTCGCCGACGTCAGTGCTTTCGCCAGGGCGTTCGGCCAGCACTGCGGTGAGACGCCGACGTCGTACCGCCACCGGGTGCGGTCGGACGTCGGACGCTGAGGCCTACCCTGGGTTCACAGCCGTCTCCGAGCTACTTCACGGTTCGCTGAGAGCTTCTCCAGCAACAGTGGGTGATCGTTGATCGATCGGAGGACCTTGATGCAGCACCGTGACGTAACGCCCACCTATCAGGGGCGCCCACTGCCCCGTCCGAACGAAGAGGTGGTCGACCAGGGCCTCGGCTTCGACCTCGGGACGTTGATGGGCCGGCGGCGGGCGCTGCTGATGATGGGTCTCGGCGCCACCGCACTCGGCCTCGCCGCCTGCAGCGACGGCAGCGACGGCGGCACGAACACGAAGGCGTCCGCGTCGACGACCAGCTCCGGCGAGATCCCGGACGAGACCGCGGGCCCCTACCCGGGCGACGGCTCCAACGGGCCGAACGTGCTGCAGCAGAGCGGGATCGTGCGCAGCGACATCCGGTCGAGCTTCGGCGACGCGACCGGCACCGCCGAGGGGGTGCCGATGACGCTCGAGCTGACGATCACGGACCTGGCCAACGGCGGCAAGCCGTTCGCCGGCACGGCCGTGTACGTCTGGCACTGTGACCGAGAGGGCCGGTACTCGCTGTACTCCGACGGGGTCACCGACCAGAACTACCTCCGCGGCGTCCAGATCGCCGACGCGAGCGGCGTCGTGCGGTTCACCAGCATCTTCCCGGCCTGCTACACCGGGCGCTGGCCGCACATCCACTTCGAGGTCTACCCCGACCAGGCGAGCATCACCGCGAGCACGAACGCGATCTCGACGTCCCAGGTGGCGCTACCCAAGGACGTGTCCGACAAGGTGTACGCGACGACCGGCTACTCGGCCTCGATCACGAACCTCGCGCAGCTCAGCCTGCAGAACGACAACGTCTTCGGCGACGACGGTGGTGCGAGCCAGCTCGGAACGGTGACCGGGGACGTCACCAGCGGCTACACGGTGAAGCTCGGCGTCGGCGTCGACACGCGCACCAAGCCGTCCGGCGGTGGAGGTGCGCCGCCGAGCGGTGGTGCGCGGCCCAGCGGACCGCCGCCGAGCGGCGTCCCCAGCAGTAATTAGTCGTTGACGGGCCCGGCCGCGGCCGGGCCCGCTCACCTCAGCAGTTGCTCGTCGCCGGCTTGCCGGCGAACCGGTCGGTGAGGAACCCGATCACGTCGGGAGCCGACGCCACCAGCGTCGTGACGTGCTCGCCGACGAACGTGGCCCAGCGAACCTTCACCCCGGCTGCGCAGTACTGCCTGCGCAGCGTCTGGGCTTGGGAGAGCGGGATGATCTCGTCGTGGGTGCCGTGGAACAGGTAGACCGGCGCCCTCGGCGGAGCCGACCCGAGTTTGTTCTCGGCCAGCCGCGCCTGCCACTGCGGGGTGCTCAGCGGGTTGGACGTCGTGTAGTCGGCGATGCGCTGGAAGGCGTAGCCGAACACCGCGTCGACGCACGCGCCCTGCTGGGTCGCGTAGAGCTGTTTGCCCTTCTCGTTGAGGTAGGCGGGCAGGTTCAGCTCCGGGTAGGCCGCGTTCAGTCCGAGCGACGCGAGCAGCAGGAACCCGAAGCCGAGGGTCCCGTCCAGGCTCTTCGCGACGACGTCGAGGTCGGCGGGGGTGCCGCCCGCGGAGATCCCGACGACGTTCAGCTCCGGCGCATAGGTCGGGGCCAGCTCACCGGCCCAGGCCGCGCCACCGCCGCCCTGCGAGTAACCGGCGAACGCGATCGGTCCGCCGGACCGCAGACCCGAGGCGGGCAGCCGGGTGGCGGCGCGGACGACGTCGATGACACCGCGTCCCTCCGACCGGCCGACGACGTACGGGTGCGTGCCGGGCGTGCCGAGCCCCTCGTAGTCGGTGATCGCCACCGCCCAGCCGCGCCGCAGCATCGCGTCGATGAACAGCGGCTTCTCGTAGTCGGGCTGCCACTTCGACGGAGCGCAGCCGTCGCCGATGCCGCGGGTGCCGCTGGCGACCGACACGATCGGCCGGACGCCGGGGCCCCTCCAGGCCGCCTTCGGCACCAGCACCCGGCCGGACACCGCGACCGGTGCGCCGAGCGCCGACTCCGACCGGTACAGGAGCAGGTAGCCCTTGTTGATGAGGTCGTCGGGTAGCTGCCGCCACCAGATCACGTCACCGTCCGCACCGGACGGTAACGGGTTCGGCGGGGTGTAGAACGCGTCGCCGCTCGGACCCGTAGGCGGGGGTGCCGCGGCGGCCGGATCGGGCCTGGCGACGACCGGGGCGAGCAGCGTCGCGGCCACCAGCGCCAGTGCTGCCAGTAGCGTTCCGGCGCCTCGCCACGTCCGGAGGAACCTGGTCACGAAGAACTCCTCGTCGAGTCCATCACCCACGGAAGAACCCGCAGGTCGGGGATCAAACGGTACGGAGGAGTACCGAGAGAAAGAACCGATTGCCGGTCTCGGTACCGGCGAGTAGCCTGACCCGCCTCCCGGTACGGTCGCCGGGTGCTGAACACCCGGGGATTACGGGCCCGCGCGCCGGTGCTGGTCGCGGTGGTCGCGGTACTGCTGGCCGGTGCGGGCGTCTGGCTGGTGGCGGGCGCGGGTGGTGACGTCCTCCGCCGTCATACGGTTGTCGACGGCGTTCCGTTGGACGTCGTCCGGCCGGCCACCGCAGCCGGGCGGCGGCCCGGGGTGGTCGTCGCGCACGGGTTCGCGGGGTCGGCGCGGCTGATGGCGCCGATCGGTGACACGCTCGCCGCGCGCGGTTTTGTCGTCGTGCTGCTCGACTTCTCCGGGCACGGCGCCCACGAGCGGGGGCTCCCGTCCGATGCGGACGCCGCCGAGGCCGCCAGGCAGCGCGACCTCGACGTCGCCGTGGCACACCTGCGCGGACTGCCGGGCGTCGACCCGGCGCGGATCGCGCTGGTCGGTCACTCGATGGGGGCGGGCGCGGTGACCCGGTACGCGGCGGGGCACCCCGGCATCACAGCCACGGTCGCGATCTCGCTCCCGGAGGCGTCCGATGTGGCGCCGGGCCGTCCGGAGCGGTTGTTGCTGCTGGTCGGCGGCCTGGAATTCGCCGGCTTCCGCGACGCGGCGGACGAGGCGGCGCGGAACGGCGGGGATGCGGTGGTCGTCGTGCCCGCGGTCGAGCACATCTCGATCCTGTACGCGCCGCGCGCGCACCGGGAGATCGGACGCTGGCTCGACGGGGGTGGTGGGGTGGCGCCCTCGCCGCTGCGCGGGGTCGCCGGGGCGGGGCTGTTGCTGCTGGCGCTGCTGATCGGGGTGTATCCGCTGAGCCGGCTGCTGTTGGGCGGAGTTTCTGGATCGTGGCCGCCGGCCGTGGTGCCGCGGTTCGGGCGGGTGTTGGGTGTCGCAGCGGGGGCTGCGGCAGTGGCTGCGCTGGTGGCGCCGATTCTGCCGACGACGCGCCTGCCGCTGGCCGTGGGCGGGTACGTGGTCGGGTTCACGCTGGTGGCCGGTGGGGTGATGCTCGTCTGGACCCGCGTCCGCGGCGCCGGGTCGGCCGCGTCGGGCGGGGCGGCGGGCCGGTCGGGGCGGGTTCGGGTGGGCGTGGCCGTGCTGGTGCTGGTGGCGTACGCGGCGGTGGCGGTCGCGGTGCCGCTGCACGTCGGCGTCACTCATGCGGTGCCCACCGGGCCGCGCTGGTGGCTCCTCGCCCTCGTATGGGCGGGTTTCGCGCTCCTCGCGTACGGGTCCGAGCGGCTCACCGGCGGCAACAGCGTCGGCCTGCTCGCGGTGTCGGCGGTCGTGACGGTCGCGCTGACCGGTGCCGCGCTCGTCGGTCTGGCACCGGGGTTCGTGCTGCTCGTCGTCCCGTTGCTCGCGGTGCTGCTGGCCTGGCAGGCGGTCTGGAGTGCGGTGCTGCACCGGTTCGCGGTGCCGTACTGGGCGATCGCGCTCGTCGGCTCACTGCTGGTGGCCTGGCCGGTCGCGACCGCGCTCCCGGTCGTCGTCTGAGGACGGATCCGCCGAAGTCCACCGCTCTCGCGTCCACCGCCTGGCAGTCTGACGCGCGACGCCGGCGGAGGTGCCTGTGGACGAACCCGAGGAATGGACGCGCTTCCTGCGGCAGTGGAGCGCGGAGTGGCTGGCTGTTCCGGAGTCGGAACACCGGCCCCCACCGTGGCCGCCGCGCGTCGCGGCGTCCGGGTGGCTGGGGTACGAGCCGGCCTCCGAAGAGTCGATCGCCGCGGCAGAGGAACGTCTCGGGGTCCGCCTACCACCGTCCTACCGTGCGTTCCTCGCCGTGAGCGACGGGTGGCGCGCGTTCAGCCCGTTCATCTGGGAGCTGCTGCCGAGCGCCCGGGTGGGCTGGTTCCGGGAGGTGAGCCCAGCCTGGCTGGAGGCCTGGGACGCGGACAAGTTCGTCCCGCGGGAGACCGGACTCTGGCAGCGCACGCTGGAGGAGGAGGGCATCGATCCGGAGGATCTGCCCGACTGGGACGAGGACGACTTCTACGACGACGGCGCCGAGGAGTGGTCTCCCGATGCGCCGCCGCGTTTGATGGCCCGTGCACTCCAGGTCAGCGGCGACGGGGATAGCGCGGTGCTGCTGCTCGACCCGTCCGACGTCGGCCCGGACGGCGAGTGGGCCGGATACTTCCTCGCGAACTGGGCAGCGGGGACGCACGGACGACACGCGTCGTTCGCGGAGCTGGTCCGCGCGGAGTACGCGACGTTCCGCCGGCTGATCCACGGCGACGAGTCGCCGGGAGCGTAACTGCGGTACGCGTCGCCCTAGACTTTCGGGGTGAAACGGTCGCGAGCGGGGCGGAGAGCGGTCGTCGTTCTCGTGGTGGTGCCGGCGGTGCTGGTGGCCTTCCTCGCCACGGCCATCGGCGGAATGATGGCGGTCCTCGGCGGACGGTCCGACCAGCGCTCGCCACTGACCCCGGACTACGTCGGGGTGTCCGGTGCGGGTGTCGTGGCCCTACTCGTCCTGGCCGTCTGGTGGACCAGGAGAGAGCGGCCGTTCCGAGCGAAGCCGCCCTTGCTGCCGGTAGCGGCGGTCACGGTGGTGGCCCTCGTGCTCTGCACGGTGCCGCTCTGGAGGCGGTACAACACGATCGACGTGACCATATTGGGGTTTCACCGGCCGGACTACACGTTCGTGGGTGGATTCAGCGTGTGGAACGGCTCGGGAGAACGCCTGCGGGTGTGTGCGGGCGAGACCGGCACGTGCCTCGAGGGCCGTCCGGTGCTGACCCTCGAGCCGGGCCGGCGGGGATCGGTCAAGGACACCTACCGGGCCGGTCGGCACGCGCTCACGATCGTCGAGCCGGGGGCGTGGGCGCGCCGGGACACCCGCGTGAGAATCGAGGAGTCCGACTCCGGCGACGACGACTCGTACACGCCGAGCGTTCCCACGCAGCCCTACGTACCGCCGCCGTACGTGCCGCCCCCGGTCCCGATGGTTCCCTACCGCTGACCGCGCCGAGGTGCGGGCCCGCACCGGTTTCGGCGACATCCTCATCCGCCGCTCCTGACGGTCCCGTCGGCTCTTCGACCGCCGGACGACCCGCTAGTTGACTGAATATATAGACCGGTCTATTTTGAACGAGTGGCAGACACCAAAGGAGCCCGGACCAGCGCCCGGCTGACCGAATCGATGCTCGACCTCATCCAGCGGCACGGCTACAGCGGCACCGGCCTCAACACGGTCGTGCAGCACGCCGGAGCCCCCAAGGGCTCGCTCTACTTCCACTTCCCCGACGGCAAGGAGGCGCTCGGCGAGAAGGCCGTCGAGCTGGCGGCCGCGCAGTTGGCCGCGCTCGCCGCCGAGGTGACGCCGGGCGCCGCGACGCCCGGCGCCGCGGTGCGCCGGTTCATCGAGGCGCTCGCCGGGATCCTCGTCGAGAGCGACTACGAGCTCGGCTGCCCGGTCTCCGTCGTGACGCTCGAGATGGGCGGGCAGAGCGAGCGGCTACGCACCGCCTGCGCGAACGCGTTCGCGTCGTGGATCGATCCGCTGGCCGCGCATCTCGTCGCGCACGGGCGTTCCGCCCCGGCCGCGCACGCGACCGCCACCGCCGTCGTCAGCCTGATCGAAGGAGCCGTCATCGTGTCCCGGGCGCAACGCTCCACCCAGCCGCTCGACTACGCCGCGCAGGCCGTCGGCATCCTCGTGGACGGCACGCCGTGAGCGCCGACCGGCACGCGCTGGTGTTCGGCGCGACCGGGCTGGTCGGCCGCCACGTCGTGCTCGCGCTGGGCCGGGACGGCGTCCGGGTGAGCACGGCCGGACGCAGCGCCGCGTCGTCCGCCCGGCTGGCCGGGTGGCTGGCCGAGCACGACCACTCGCCGGCCCCGCGTGACCTGCGGGTCGACTTCACCGACCCGCGCCTGGTCGACGGCGACTGCGACGACGTCACCGAGATCTACCAGTGCGCCGGCGCCTACCGGTTCGGCATGTCTGCGGACGAGGCACGACGCGCCAACGTCGAGAGCGTCCGCGCGGTGGTGGAGTTCGCCGCCCGGCTTCCGCGCCTGCGGCGCGTCGTCCACGTCTCCGGGTATCGCGTGGGCGGTCAGGACAACCTCGACCTGCCGACCGCCTACCGGACGCTCGGCGCCTACGAAGCGTCCAAACTCGAGGGGGACGCGGTGTTCCGCGCCACCGCAGAACAGCACGGTGTGCCCTGGACCGTGGTCAACCCGGCCACCGTGATCGGCGAGAGCGACCAGTACCTCGGGCTGGCCGCCACGCTGCGCGGCCTCTGGTGGGGCGCGGTCCCGGCCTCACCGGGCAACGCGCGGACGTTCGTCCCGGTGGTCGCGGCCGACCACCTGGCCCGGTTCATGACGCTGCTGCCCACCGACGCGGACGCCGAGGGCGCGGCCTACTGGCTGCTCGACGACGCCACGCCCGCGCTGCCCGACCTGCTGAAGCTCGTCGCGGAGCACTACCGGGTCGCGGCGCCGCGCGTGCGGATCCCGGTCGCGGTGCTCCGGCGTCTCCCCCGGCGGTTCACCCGGGCCGACCCGGAGACGCTGTCGTTCCTCTCCGCCGACCGTTACCCCACCGACTCCGCTCGCGCGTTCGCCGCCCGGCACGGGCTGACCGAACCGGACACCGTCCCGACGATCCTCGGCTGGGCGGATCACCTGGCCGCGCACCGTTTCGGCGGCGCACCCCCGGCGAACCGCCGCTTCACCGCGCCGGGCGGCGTCCGGACGTTCGAACTGGGTGACCCCGGCGCGCCCACGGTGGTACTCCCCGGGCTACCGCTCAACGCCGACACGTGGGCGCCGGCCGTCGCGGAGCTGGGTGACGCCCGCGCCGTCGACCTGCCCGGTCTCGGGTTGAGCCCCGGATCCGAGGCCGACTGGCCTGCGTTGCTGGCCGCGCTGGTGACCGGCGAGGGCGTCCGGCACCTGGTGGGCCACTCGATCGGTGCGGCGGCCGCCGTCGAAGCCGCGGCCGCCCACCCCGACGCCGTCGAGCAGCTGACGCTGGTGGCGCCGTTCTTCCTGCAGGCGTCGTCCGGGGCGGCCGTGACGAGCCGCCGCTTGCGCCGGGTGACGCCGGAGCAGCTGTCCGAGCGGCTCACCGGGTCCACCGCGCTCGCGGCGACGCTCCGGTCGAGTGTGGAGGACCTCCGCCGCAGCAGTGCCCCAACCGTCGCGCGGCTCCTGGCCTCCTCGGCGCGGCCGGAGCGACGGGCGGAGCTACGGGAGGCGCTGAAGAGCTACCCGGGCCGGGTGCACCTGATCGTCGGTGCGGAGGATCCGCTCGGGTTCGATCCGCCGCCCCGTGCGGTGGTCACGATTCTGGACGGTGCCGGCCACCATCCTCAGCTGACCCATCCGGACGCCGTCGCCCGCGCCGTCCGTCGTTGATCGCCCGGAGGCTCGGCGCCCCAACCCTGAGTGAAGAACCAGCCACGGGCGGGTGGTTTCCCTGAGGCGGGCGGCGCGGTCGGAGGTCCATGCTGAGCAGGTCTCAACGACACTCCTCGGAGGTGGTCCACATGCGAAGCCAACTGCTTTCCGCCCGCGCCGCCGCTCTCTTCGCCAGCGACTTGCCGACCGGCTCTCACCCGGGCAACGCTGTGGTCCGCGCCGCGATCGCGGCCTCCGTCCACGCCTGCGGCGGAACGCGTGGGTGCGTCGCCACGATGGCCACCGCCTACGGGGACTCCCCGGAGACCGCGGCGCCGCGCATGCGCTGGGCCCTCGGGGTCCTCACCGACCAGGAGGCACCCCGCCGGCTGCCCGACCGCGAGCCGATCGCGGCGTGACCCCTAGACCGGATACGCCTCGCTGATCTCGTGCAGTTGCGCGAGCCAGCCGGGCAGGTACGTCTGGTCCAGGCCGTGCAGTTCGAACGTCAGCCGGTTGCCGTCTCCCCCGGCCCGGTCGGCGACCTCCCCCGCCACCCGCAGCCGTCCGTTGGGTTCACAGACGACGGTCAGCGTGATCCACTCCTCCAGGCACTGCAGCACCGCCGTACCGGCGAGCGTGGTGTCGATCGACGTCAGCCCCGCAGCGAACCGGTGGAAGTCGGGCACTTGCAGCGCGGCGTCGAGGTCCACGGCGAAGGCGCCGGCCCGCACGTGGATCGCCACCCGGACGAAGCTTCGGTCCCACTCGTTCGTAGCGCCCGGGAAGGCGCGGCCGCGCACCCGCAGCGCGACGTGCTCGGTGTCCGGGAAACCCACGATGAGGGTGTTCACCGCACCGTCCCCAGAAGCCGCTCGGCGCCGCTGACCACCTCGCACCGATCGTCGCCCCGTGCGTGCACGACGGCCGCCGACGCCGGTGTCTGGGCGCGTACGGTCTCCGCGGGCGCGTGCACCAGACAGCGCGCCTGGTGCGGGTAGGCCCGGCTGGCCACCCCCTCCTGCATGTAGGTCGCCGCGTCCGGCGCTTCCCGCAGACGGAAGCCCCAGGTCCGTGCCGCCACGCCGGTCATCCGGTCGGCCCGGAAGCTGCGCCAGTCGTCGCGATCGAGGTCATACGCGAACAAGTACCAGCGCCGGTCCGAGTCCACCAGCCGATAAGGCTCGACCCGCCGCCGTCGCCGCTGGTCGCCGGAGGGGTAGTCGAAGCCGGCCTCCATCCTGTCCGCGAGGAGTGCCAGAGTGGCCCCATGGACTTCGACTGGAACCGGACGCTACGGGAGCAATGGGAGTTCCACTGGAATCATCAGGTGCGATCTCGCCTGGAAGGCCTCACCGACGACGAGTACTTCTGGTCGCCGGTGGCGGACGCGTGGAGCGTCCGGCCGCGCGGTAGCTCGACCGCGCCGGTGCAGGCCGGAGCGGGTGACTTCACGATCGACTTCGGGTTTCCGCCGGCGGATCCCACGCCGTTCACCACGATCGCCTGGCGGCTCGGGCACGTCGTCGTCGGCGTGCTCGCCGCGCGCAACGCGACGCACTTCGGCGCGCCGGCCGCGTCGTACGAGAGCTGGGAGTACGCCGGAAGCGCGGCCGAGGCGCTCGAGCAGCTCGAGATCCAGCTCGACACCTGGCTGGCCGGCGTCCGCGGCCTGGACGAGCCCGCGCTCCGGGCGCCGCTCGGCCCGACCGAGCCGTACCCCGACGCCCCGATGGCCGATCTCGTGCTGCACATCCACCGCGAGCTGATCCACCATTTGTCGGAGGTCTGCTTGCTGCGCGACCTGTACCTGCACACCGCAACGACGGGAGCACTCCGATGAGCCGCGACGTCCAGATCACCTTCGACGCCCACGACCCACGGGCGCTGTCGACGTTCTGGCGCGACGTCCTGGGCTACGTCCACCCCGGGCCGCCCGGGGTCGAGGTGCCCGAGGGCACCGACCCGTTCACGGTCTGGGACGAGTTCCTCGCCCGGGTCGGGGTTCCGCCGGAGGAGCGCAACACCCGATCGGCGATCGAGGACCCGGAGGGGAAGGGCCCCCGGGTGTTCTTCCAGAAGGTGCCGGAGGACAAGGACGCGAAGAACCGCGTCCACCTCGACGTGCGGGTGGCGCCGGGGCTACAGGGCGACGAGCGGATGGCCGCGTTGGAGGCCGAGTCCGACCGGCTCGTCGCGCGCGGAGCCAAACGGCTGCGGCGCTTCGAGCCCGAACCGCCGATGAGCACCGGCTTCCTCGTGATGGCCGATCCCGAAGGGAACGAGTTCTGCCTCGACTGAGGTAAGAACTACAGACATGCACGTCGATGCGAAGCTGCACTCCGACGCGGCCACTCGGATCGTGTTGGCCGACGCGTTCGGGCTGGTCAGCGATCTGCCGACGACGGTAGAGACCGGTTGCGGGCAGCGCGTCCCGTACGCGATGACGGCCTCCCGGCCGGAGGGCGTCACCTGCACCGCCTGCCGCGAGTTCGCCGCCGAACAGCATGCGGACGCCGCTGAGCAGGCCCTGCGGCTCGCCAGGATGCCCGGCATCGGCGTCCCGATCGACGACCTCCTCCGCGCCGCGCGGGCCCATCGCGACCTCGCCGAGCGGTACCGAGAGGCCTAGCGCGGCCGGCCGTCAGCGGGGGGCGGTGCGGTCCGCGGCGGCGTAGGACGCGGCCGCGGTGAGCGCCGAGACCGCCAGCACCGACGGCCAGGGGCCGATCTTCTTGGCCAGCGGGTGCGAGAGGCCGAAGGCACCGAGGTACGTCGCAACGAGTGCCCCGGTCACGGCCGGGCTCGTCCGCCTGGCCCACTCGCGTCCGGCCAGGATGCCGCCGGCGGCGAGGACGAACCCGCCGAGGGGGCGCTTGCCGGTCAGGCGGGCGAGCTGCCACCCGCCGACCAGGGAGCCTGCGGTGATCGCTGCGGTAGGGATACGCACAGGCCCGACCGTACGCCCTCGCTACCAGCGGCGTTCATACTGCCCCGGTGAAGATGCGTCCGTGGCCGCTGGTGATCGTGTGGCTCCTCGTCTCGGCCGGGCTGGCCCGGGTGTGGCTCACCGCCGACTCCGTCCCGGACGCGGTCTGCGGCAGCCTGCTCGGGCTCCTGGCCGTGACCGTGCTCTCGCTCGCGTTCGGCGGCGTGGTCTGGGCCGCAGCCGGGGGCGACGTCACGGCGGTGGCGGTGGGCGTCGGACCAGTGATGTGGGTCCGCTTCTCTCCCACCGGCCGATCCCGGCAGGTCCACGTGGCGCCGGTCGGCGTCACCGTGCGGGGCTACGGTGCTCGGCCCGGCCGGCACCCACGGACGCCGTTCCGCGCGGCGGTCGCCTACTGGCTCGTTCTCGGCGTCGCCGGGGCCGTGACCTGCGCAGTCACCGGCTCCGGCCTGTTGTTCGGAGTCGGCGCGGGCGCGCTCGTGCTCGCGGTCGGGCAGTTCGCGCTCACCGGCCCGAGCGCCTACCTGCCCGCAGCCCGCTCGGAGTCCGAGGCCCGTCGCCGCGCCCGGCTCGGACCCGTCGTGCTCGCGGCCCAGCGGCGCGACCGGGCCGAGGTGATCCGGCTGACCGCGGACCTACCTGCGGTCCCCGCGCACTGGAGCGACAGCATGCTGCTCGCGTTCCGCGTCGACGCGATCTGTGTGCTGTCCGGCGCCACCGACGCCGCCCGTTTGCTCCGCGCCGCGCTCGACGGACCGCCGGACGCGATGACACCGGTGTTGCGCGCCCTGCTGACGACCACGCTGTTCCAGGCACTGGTCTGCGGCGACGTCACTCCCGACCAGCAGGTACCGGTCGCCGACGAGATCCGCGCACGCACCACCGACCCGGACTCCCGTGTCCGGTCGCTGCCGGTCGAGTACGTGCTGGCCGCCCAGGTCGGGTACCTCGACGGCAACTGGCCGGTCGCGATCGAGCGCAGCGTCCGGGCCACGCGCGTCATGCCGCCCGGGATGCGGGGCGACATCTACGCGCTCGCCTCGCTGGCCTGCGCGGCCATGGGCGACGCGGTCAGCGCTGCCCGCTACCTCGACGACGCCCGCCGGGACGACCCCGACGCTCCACTGATCCGCGCAGCCGAAGCCCGGACTGCGGCAACCCGTTGACCGCGGCGCTACCGCCCCAGCAGGGATACCTCAGCGAGGGACACGAATTGTCGTAGGGGGCGCGCAGAATCGGGCCATGTCAGAGACGACTTCGCACCGGCACCACGCCATCGACTACATCGAGATCCCGGCCACCGACCTCGAGGCCGCCAAGCGGTTCTACGCCGACGCGTTCGGGTGGCAGTTCAACGACTACGGACCCGGGTACGCCGGCATCCGAGGGGCGGGCGAGGGCTCCGCTGAGGTGGGTGGGCTGCGCCCGGAGACCGACGTGCGGGCCGGCGGGCCGCTCGTCCTGCTCTACTCCACCGACCTCGACGCGTCGGTGGAAGCAGTGCGGAAGGCCGGGGGCACGGTCGTGGCCGGGCCGTATGAATTCCCGGGCGGGCGCCGCTTCCACTTCACCGACCCGAGCGGCAACGAGCTCGGCGTCTGGGCCGAGGCCTGACCGAGCCAGCCCCGGCCGGCCGCGCGCACTCCTGACGGCTGTCTAGGCCGACTCGCGTTCGATCACCGTGGCCGGGTCTCGCGGCAGCGGGCCCGGATCCAGGCCGAGCGCGTGCCGCGCCGCGCATCGCCCGTACGCCACCGCCTGGATCCGGACGGACGTCAGCGTGGGGCTCCACAATGCCGCGAACTCGGCGTCGTCGAACCCGATCACGGCCAGGTCGTCCGGCGCCGACAGCCCGAGATCGCCCAGCGCGGCCAGCGTCCGGATCGCGACGTCGTCGTCGCACGCCGCGAGCGCGGTCACCGCGGGATGCGCGTGCCGGAAGTCGCGCAGGCGGTCCCGGGCCTCGGCACGATCCGCCGAGACCGTGAACGAGACCGGCGCGCGCAGCCCGAGCGCGTCCGCCGCCGTCCGGGCCTGCTCCCATCGGAGCTGGGCGAGCCGGGCGAAACGCTGGTCGGCGGGCAGCACGAACCCGATCGTGGTGTGGCCGCGGCGGGCGAGATAGCTGATCTGGGTCAGCGTGTGGGCGGCGAGCCCGGCGATCCAGCCGCCGTCGTGGGCGTCCGGATCGTCGGAGGCGTACAGGCGCGCGATGTCGAGCACCGCGCGCGGCGCAGCCGCGTCGACGACGTGGCGCAGCCCGCCGGGGGTCGGGGCGCCGTAGCGGACGAGCAGCGCGTGGCCGAGGCGGGTGAGCTCCTCGTCGAGCCCGTCGATGAACCCTTCCAGGCTGGTTCGCCGCGGGAGCTGCCCGACGTTCAGCAGCACCAGCCGCGACGTGCCCTCCCGCAGTGCCCGCGCGATGCCGTGCGGAACGTAACCGAGTTCCTCGGCCGCGCGGCGCACCCGTTCCTGGGTGGCCTCCGGGATCGTCTGGCCGGTCACCCGGTTGAGGACGAAGCTAGCCGTGGCCGACGAGACCCCGCTGCGCCGCGCCACGTCCGCCAGCGTGACCCTCGCTCGCCGCATCGCTGCCCCTTCCGTCGCGCTCCTCGATACCCTACCGTCGACTAAAGCGATTTAGTGCAGGTCAGCGGCGACACGAGGAGACCCACCCCATGACCACCCCGCACCCGGTCCCGGAAGCCCCGGTCCCGAACACCCCGATCGCGCGGCGCTTCGAGGGCAAGGTCGCGTTCATCACCGGCGCCGCCCGCGGGCAGGGCCGGGCCGAGGCCGTCCGGCTGGCCGCGGAGGGCGCCGACATCATCGCGCTGGACATCTGCGCGGACCTGCCGACGACGTCCTACGCCGGTTCCACCCCGGAGGACCTCGCCGAGACCGTGCGCCTGGTCGAGAAGCTGGACCGGCGCATCGTCACCAGCCAGACCGACATCCGCGACTTCGACGGGGTCAAGGCCGCCGTCGAGGCCGGGGTCGGCGAGCTGGGCCGCCTCGACGTGGTGATCGCCAACGCCGGGATGACCAGCGCCGCCCGCGCCTGGGAGATCGACGCCGAGCACTGGAAGGCGACGATCGACATCAACCTGACCGGTGCCTTCCACACCGCGAAGGCGGCGATCCCGATCATGATCGAGCAGGCCACCGGTGGCTCGATCACGTTCACCAGCTCGGTCGCCGGGCTGGTGGGGCTGCCGATGCTCGCCGACTACGTCTCCGCCAAGCACGGCGTTACCGGCCTGTCGAAGACCCTCGCGAACGAACTGGCGCCGTACCGGATCCGGGTCAACTCGGTGCACCCGTTCGGCGTCGCCACCGGGCTGCAGATGACCGAGCTCCACCCGGTTCTCGACAGCAACCCGCAGCTCGGCGTGCTCTACATGCCCAGCCTTCCGGACGGCATCAGCCAGGCCGACGACATCGCTGCGGCGGTCGCGTGGATCGCGTCCGACGAAGCGCGTCACGTCACCGGGATCCAGCTGCCGGTCGACCTCGGCCGCACCAACCGCTGACACCCGCGCTATGAAACGCGGATCAGTCCAGCCAGGGCTGGACTGATCCGCGTTCGTCATGAGTCAGACGTCATCCAAGCTCGCGGGCAACGGCTTCCGGTGTAGGACGGTCAGGCCCTCGACGGCGCGGGTCAGCGCGACGTACAACCGGTTGAGGCCACGCGGTTCGGCCTCGACGATGTCGGCGGGCTCCACCACGATCACCTGGTCGTACTCCAGCCCCTTCACGGTGGCGGCGGGCACGAGGGCGACGCCCGGCAGGTCGGCGACCACCGGCGCGAGTTCCGCCTCCGCGTCGTCGGCGACGAGAACCGCGAGCGATCCCCCGTCCGGCGCCGCACGAACCGCGTCCCGCACCGCCGTCGCGAGGTCGTCGACGTGCCGCACCGACAGCGTGCCGCCGGGCCGGTACGAGCGTGTCGGTGCGATCCCCGGGGCGAGGATCCGGGCCGCGTAGTCCGCGATCGTCTGCGGCACCCGGTACCCGGTGAGCAGCTCCAGCGTCCGGACCTCCCGTTTGCCGAGCCGCGCGACCAGCTCTGGCCACGACCCGACGGCCAGCGGGTGGGTGGCCTGCCCGAGGTCACCGACGACGGTCATCGACGCGTACTCGGCGCGACGCGCGATCATCCGGCACTCCATCGGCGA
The DNA here is from genome assembly GCF_900143005.1 of Cryptosporangium aurantiacum. Classification (NCBI taxonomy): domain Bacteria; kingdom Bacillati; phylum Actinomycetota; class Actinomycetes; order Cryptosporangiales; family Cryptosporangiaceae; genus Cryptosporangium; species Cryptosporangium aurantiacum. The sequence continues at coordinate 5,838 of NZ_FRCS01000007.1, read as the reverse complement.
CAGGTCCTGGGCCTCGTCGAGGATCACGTGACGGTACGGATCCGGGGTGGGTGCGTCGTCCGGCTCGTCGACCGGCAGCGGTTCCTCCAGCTCGGGGACGTATCCCTCCTCGCCGTGCGGATCAAAGCCGTCCGTCCACCCGACGACCTTGTGGCCCTCCCGGAGCAGGACGAACTCCGCCCAGCGCTGCGCGGCGGCGACCGCGTTGCTGTCGATGGCCTGCGCTCCGGCGGACGCGAACGGCGTCGGATGGCCCGGCTGGTACACCTCCCACCCGTTGTGCATGCCGTAGCTGAGGACAAACGTGTCCACCGAGCGCGGGCCGGTGGACAGCTCCCGGAGCTGCCAGAGGGGCGTGGGTCCCTTCGGCTCCGGCGGCGGGTCGCCGAGCAGCGCGGACAGCTCGTCGAGCAGCGGGACGTCGTCCACGGACCAGTCGGCCCGATCACCGTACGTCGCGGCCAGCACCGCGGCGTCCGCCGTGTCCAGGCCGACGATCCGATCGACGTCGGCGAGCCGGGACAGCACGTCCGCCGGGATCAGGGCCGGCCACCAGGCGCGCAGGAAACCCCCGAACTCGTTCCGCTCGCCCACCTCGCCGGCGAACGTCTCCCGGTCCGGACGCCGCCGTGGGTCTGCGCCGGCCCACAGCGCGTCGAGCAGGATCTGGGCGGCGACCGGACGCGCGCTGTTGGGCGGCGTCCCCGTCGCCTCGCAGCGCGCGCGTACGCGTCGTCGGGCTTCGGCCAGGACGTCCGCGTCGAGCGTCAGCACGTCGCCGGAGTAGACGAGGCGCAGCCGAGTCGGCGCCGTCGGCGCCGGTTGCCACCCGAGCTCGGCGAGCACGTCGCGCATGCGCTCGCTGCCCTTGATCGCGGCGACCTCGGCGCGGTCGCGGCGGGTCGCGGTCACACCGTCGACGAGTTCACCGAGGGCGCGCAGGTGCACGCTCTCCTCGCCGAGCGAGGGCAGGACCCGGCTGATGTAGTTCGTGAACACGGTCGAGGGGCCGACGACGAGGATCCGGCCGTCGGCGAACCGGCCCCGGTCGGTGTAGAGCAGGTACGCCGCGCGGTGCAGCGCGACCTGTGTCTTGCCGGTTCCCGGTCCGCCGCTGATCAGCGTGACGCCCCGGGCGGGCGCCCGGATCGCCTCGTCCTGTTCCCGCTGGATCGTGGTGACGATGTCGCGCATGTGCGGGCCGCGGGACCGCCGTAGCGCGGCCAGCAACGCACCCTCGCCGAGGACGCGCAGGTCACCGACGTCGTCCGGCAGCAGGACGTCGTCGTCGAGGTCGACGACCCGCTGACCGCGAGAGATGATGACCCGGCGGCGGACGACGCCGAGCGGCTCGCCGGAGGTCGCGCGGTAGAACGGCGCCGCGGCGGGTGCTCGCCAGTCGATCAGCAGCGGGTCCAGCCCGTCCCGCACTCCCACACGGCCGACGTGATACGTGTCGCCGTCGTCAAAATCGAGCCGGCCGAAGACGACGCCTTCGCTCTCGGCGTCCAGCGTCGCGATCTGCGCCGCGGCGTTGCGAACCAGCACGTCGCGCTCGACCAGTCCCGCGGCGGAACCTCCCGCCGCCCGTCCGTGACCTTCACGCGCAAGCTCGTCCGCCTGCGCGCGCATCTCCGCGAGCCGCTCGTGGACGCGGTCGACGACTCGCTGTTCCGCAGCGATCTCCTGCGTTCTGGCGTCGGGCACAGTGCTCCTCAGGGCGAATTCGTGGATGCAAGCGAGCATATGTACGGGTCACGCCACAGAAATCCGCTTCGACGCCGATGTAACGGGCTTGACGGGCCCATACGATAAGAGTGGCAAGAAGGGCTGGGTCCCTAGCGCAACGCCCGCCGCAACCGGTGGCCACCGTCCTCCGGATGAGCGGTGCTGACGTAACTCAGCCGCAGATATGGCCCGGGAGCTTCGGCGGTGAAGTACGAGCCGCCCGGCGTCACCGCCACCCCCTCACGCAGCGCCGCCGCGACGACCGCCTGCTCGTCGGTGCCGTCCGGCAACCGCAGCCACAGGTGGTAACCCCCGTACGGCGTCCACTGCGGCCGGAGGTCGGCCAGCGCACCGAGCAGCGCCGTGCGACGGTCGCGCAGCGCCACCGCGAGCGTCCGGAGATGGCGGGCCCACGCCGGTGACCCGACGAGTTCCAGTGCCGTTTCCTGCAATGGCCTGGGGACGAAGAAGCTGTCGACGATCTGGGTCGCCCGCAGTCGCTCCAGCGCCGGGCCGCGGGCGGTGAGTGCCCCGATCCGCAGGCTGGGGGAGGTCACCTTGGTCAGCGATCGCACGTGGACGACGACGCCGTCCGGATCGTCGGCGGCGAGCGGGGGCGGCAGCGGCGGTGCGTCGGCGTGCACGAGGCGCCGGGCGAAGTCGTCCTCGACCACGAACGCTCCCGCCGTGTGGGCGATGCGGACGACCTCGGCCCGCCGCACCGGGGCCAGCACCGTTCCGGTGGGGTTCTGGAACAGCGGCTGGCAGACGAACAGCCGAGCCCGGGTGGCCGCGAACGCGTCGGCGAGCAGGTCGGTGCGCACGCCGTCCGCGTCGACCGGTACCGGCACCGGCCGCAACCCCGCCGCGCGGGCGACCGCGAGCAGGCCGGGATAGGTCGGCGACTCGACCAGGACCGGAGCGCCGGGAACGGCCAGCGCCCGGAGTGCGGTGGTCAGCGCCGTCTGTCCCCCGGCGGTGACCAGGACATCCCCACCGTCGAGCGAACCACCGATGTCCCTCGCGAACCAGGAACGCAGCTCGGGCAGCCCCTCCACCGGCGGCCGCGACCACGCGCCGGGCCGACGTCCCGCCCGCGCGAGGGCGGCGGCCAGCGCCCGCTCCGGCTGCAGCGACGTGTGCAGGTACCCGCCGTTGAGGTCGACCACCTCGGCCGGTGGGGCCGTCAGCGTCGCCAGCACGCCTGCGGCGTCCACCCCGCGGGCGCCCGCGTCCGCGCTCAGCGCCACCTCCTGCCACGAAACGTCACCGGGGACGCCACGCTCGGCGCGGTTCGCCTTGAACACACCGGCACCCGGACGCGACGTGACGAGCCCTTCGGCGACGAGCGCCGCAATCGCCCGGGCCACCGTGACGGGGCTGACCTCGTACTGCCGGACGAGCGCGCGGCTCGACGGCAGCTTCTCGCCAACTGAGTAGCGGTTCAGCGCAGTTCGCAGCGCTTCTACCAGGTGTGCGGTACTGCTACCGTCGTACATGACAGCACAAGATAGCGCTACTCGCCCCGCGCCGATAGCGGTCCGCAGCGGCACGCTCCTGGCCGGGCTCGGCGTGGTGTCGTTCTCGTTCAGCTTCCCGGCCACGGTGTGGGCGCTGGACGGCTTCGGTCCGTGGACCGCGACCGGAGTCCGCGGCCTGCTCGCCGGCCTGCTGGCCGTTGCCTGCCTGGCCGGCGCGCGTGCACGGGTGCCCGCCCGGGCGCACTGGCCGGCCCTACTGACGGTGGCCGTCGGCTGTGTCCTCGGTTTCCCGCTCTTGACGACGCTCGCGCTGCAAACGTCCAGCACCGCGCACTCGGCGGTGGTCATCGGCGTGCTCCCGCTCGCGACCGCCGCACTGTCGTCCGTGCTGACCGGGCGGCGTCTCTCCCGGACGTTCTGGACCGCCGCGGGCCTCGGCGCGCTCACCGTCGTCGCGTTCACGTTGCAGCAGAGCTCCGGCCTGCCGACGCTCGGCGACATCTACCTGTTCGGCGCGCTGCTGCTGTGCGCGGCGGGATACGCACAGGGTGGCCGGCTCACCGCGCACCTGCCCGGTTGGCAGGTCATCGCGTGGGGCGTGGTCGCCGCACTGCCGGTCAGCGCGCTCGTCACGGTGCTCGCGCTCGCCGTCGAACCCGTGCACCTGACCGGCGAGGCACTCGTCGGCATGGCGTACATCGCCGCGGTGTCCCAGTTCGGCGGGTTCGTCGTGTGGTACCGCGGGATGGCGCTGATCGGGGTGCCGAAGGCCAGCCAGCTCCAGCTCGCGCAGCCGCTGCTGACGCTCGGGTGGGCGGTCCTGCTGCTCGGTGAACACCTCTCGCCGCTCGCCCCGGTCGCCGCGCTCGTCGTCCTCGGCTGCATCGCGGTGACCCAACGCAGCCGCGGCTGAACGCCTACCTCATAAGCCACGTTTATGAGGTCAACAGCAGAACCGGCCTACCGCGTCGGCGCGTTGCGACAGAGGCTGGCTGATTGACGGGCGCCTCACTCCGGCATCGAGGTGTTCGAGCTCCGGTCCTCTCCGGGACGGTGGCTTGCAGGGCTGAAAGCGGTGCCGGTCGAGGGAGGACAGCGGAGTGAGCAAGCAGGTCCAGCGGTTGGACCGTGTGGTGATCCGGTTTGCCGGGGATTCCGGTGATGGGATGCAGTTGACCGGGGATCGGTTCACGTCGGAGACCGCGTCGTTCGGGAATGATCTGTCGACGTTGCCGAATTTCCCGGCGGAGATTCGGGCGCCTCAGGGGACGTTGCCGGGGGTGTCGAGTTTTCAGGTGCACTTCGCTGATCACGACATCATGACGCCGGGGGATCGGCCGGATGTGTTGGTGGCGATGAACCCGGCGGCGTTGAAGGCGAATCTGGGTGATTTGCCGCGTGGGGCGACGATCATTGTGGATACGCATGATTTCGCGAAGCGTGCGCTGGCCAAGGTCGGTTATGACGCCAACCCGCTGGAAGACGGGTCGTTGGACGGGTATCACCTTCACGCGGTGGGCCTGACCGATTTGACGCTGCAAGCCGTGGACGGTCTCGGATTGTCCCGTAAGGACGCCGGGCGGGCGAAGAACATGTTCGCGCTCGGGCTGGTCTCGTGGATGTACTCGCGTCCGATCGACGCGACCGTGGCGTTCCTGGAGAAGAAGTTCGCCACGAAGCCGGATGTCGCGGCGGCGAACGTTTCGGCGCTCAAGGCGGGCTGGAACTACGGCGAGACGACCGAGGATTTCTCGGTGACGTATGAGGTGAAGCCGGCGCCGATGCCGGCCGGTACCTACCGGAACATTTCCGGGAATCTGGCGATGGCCTACGGGTTGCTCGCGGCGGGGCAGCTGGCGGAGTTGCCGTTGTTCCTGGGGGCGTATCCGATCACTCCGGCCTCCGACGTGCTCCACGAGCTCTCGAAGCACAAGCAGTTCGGGGTGCGGGCGTTCCAGGCCGAGGACGAGATCGCCGCGATCGGCGCCGCGCTGGGTGCCTCGTTCGGCGGTGCGCTGGGCATCACCACCTCGTCCGGGCCGGGGATCGCGTTGAAGTCCGAGACGATCGGGCTGGCGGTGTCGCTGGAGTTGCCGCTGGTCGTGGTCGACATTCAGCGCGGTGGCCCGTCGACGGGGTTGCCGACCAAGACCGAGCAGTCAGATCTGCTGCAGGCGATGTTCGGCCGTAACGGCGAGGCCCCGGTGCCGATCGTCGCCCCGCGCTCACCCAGCGATTGTTTTGACGCGGCGGTCGAGGCGGCGCGGATCGCGATCACCTACCGCACCCCGGTGTTCGTGCTCTCCGACGGGTACCTGGCCAACGGCTCCGAACCCTGGCGCGTCCCCAACGTGGACGAGTTGCCGGATCTGCGGACGGAATTCGCGACCGAACCCAACCACGACGGTCCGGCCGGCCCCGAGTTCTGGCCTTACCTGCGCGATCCCGAGACCCTGGCCCGGCCGTGGGCGGTGCCCGGCACGCCGGGGCTGGAACACCGGATCGGGGGCATCGAGAAGGCCGACGGATCCGGGAACATCTCCTACGACCCGGCCAACCACGACCTGATGGTCCGCACCCGCCAAGCCAAGATCGACGGCATCGCCCGCTCGATCCCCGCCCTCGAGGT